>JADHUC010000375.1 GCA_016784735.1 Pirellulaceae bacterium
CGAGGCGCGATCCGCTTTACGCGAGGCAGATGGCAAACTGCGTGCTCTGTCCACCGCCCTTAAGCAGCACCAGAAGCAAGTCAAGCTGGTCCGATCGACCCTCAGCTCCCTCCAGCAACTCCAGGGCATCAAGGCCGCCTGATCTGCGCCGCCCGGCCACGCGTCGAGCTTCCGTTCGGAATCAACCCACCAGACTCTCAACCACAAGGATACCTCTATGCCAGGACTCACCGTCACGGAAAAGGAACATTGGAAAAACCGTATCGCCAAGCGGATCGAACGCAAGATCGAAACGCTCAAGGCTTCCGACCCCGGCTTCTTCACCCGAGTTGGCATCCAAGCCCGTCAGCAGACACTCGACAACCTGGGGTTGGCCGATCTTACCCAACGGTTGGAAACCATCGAGAAGCAGGAACAAGAGCGCCAGAAGCAGAAGGTTCGGATCGAACGGGAGATGGTCGCCGTCGTTCGAGGTGTCAGCATCGAGGATCTGGACGACGGCTGTTACTACGGGCGCTACAACAACGAAGTTGATCAGGCGATCGACAAGCGGAAAGGCGTCATCGAGGACGAGTTGCTGGCCCAAAGCGATCTCGGTCGCGAAATTCTGAAGCTGCGCGCCGAGCGCGAGAGCCTCCTGGATGCCATCTGGCTGGCGACGTCGCCCAGGCAAGTCAAGGATCTCTGGTCCAAAGTCGCCGAATTGTTAGGCGATGAACCCACGCAGCTCGAACGCGACGCATTGGCCATCCCGCCGGTGGCCGACGAGTAGCCGCCACCGTCCTGCCCGAACCTGCCCGCCTATCAGAACTCGAAAGGAAACCGAATGGAGACCCTGATCATCTTCGCCTTCATCGGCTGGATCGCCTATGCGTTCTACCGTACTGGCAAACGCAACGGCAGCATCAGTGGATTCAACGTCGGTAGACGGCGCCGACGTTACCGGCGCCGATGAGCGATTTCACCGAGTCTGCAAGCCAACATCAAAGGCGCGAAGAGCGCGCCACAAGATTGCCGAGTGGGCCGCCCGCTGGCGGTCCGCTCGGTCTTTTTTTTATGTATCAGAGGCAGGGATTCGTGAATTTACCATCCGACCTGTGGCATCCAGGACGCCAATCGGATGCGATCGGCAACAAACTGACGTCTTGCCGTCTGGTTGACAAAATAAAAGTGAAATCCTTGACAGTGAAAAGTGAAATTTTGACAAGGTTAGTGTCCCACACCACAAACCACCTTTTTGGGCTCAAGCTATGGACTCCCAAAGCGCGTTTTTCGATGAACTCGCGGCGAGGTCCGACTTTGTCGCCCGTCAGGTCGCAGAAGCTTCTCGCACGAGACCGAGCCTTGACAAAACTACTGTCCCACCTTGACAGTGTTAGTGTCTCAATTGACAGCAATAGGGCGTCCAACCAACACCAGGATCTAGACGTCCAGGTTTCGCACTTCCAACGCGTGCTTTTCGATGAACTCGCGGCGGGGTTCGACTTTGTCGCCCATCAGAACGCGGAACATATCGTCGGCGGCTCCGGCGTCTCTCATGCTGACTTGAATTAGCGTGCGGTGTTCCGGGTCAAGGGTGGTCTCTCGCAGCTCCTCGGCGTTCATTTCACCAAGGCCCTTAAATCTGGTCACTTGGAGGCCTTTTTCGCCGGCCGAACGGACCGCCGGCAGGAGGCCGCGCAGGTCTTCCAGGGGAATTTCGCTTTCGCCGCGACGCAGTACGTAGCGCGGTTCCTCGATGCCTGTGCGTTCCTGCGGGATGAGTGATTGAATATCAAAGTTCAATTCTGCAAGATCCTTGAGTGCCGCGTTGATTGTACGCACCTCGTGTAACTCGGTAATATGCACGTGCAGGCCGTTTTCTCCGTTGCCGTTCGAGCCAGCCTCCGGAACGTCGTCAACTGACAACTCCTTGCCGCTGCTCGCCTCCTGCTGCTGGAGAAACTCGTCCAGTTTCGAACGCGAAGTGAACCAATGCTCGTTTCGGCCAAGGAAAACATGGAAGACGGGAAGTCTGCCCGTGTCCGGATCGATCCGCTCTGCGTGCAGCTTCAGCGAAATGCCTCGACGCTCGAGCGCCGTCAGCGCCTCCTCCATCGACGCGAGCGTGTAGCATAGCCCGTTCATCTGTTCGCCATCGATCTGGCGATCGTCACCTGGTTCCAGACTTGCATCCGTCAGCCCTTTCTCCAGCAACTGGCCTTTCATCTCCTCTTCGGTCTGGATGTAGTACGTGTTCTTCTTACTGCGCACGCGGAACAGGGGCGGCTGAGCGACGTACACGTGGCCGCAGGAAACCAACTGGTACATTTGGCGGTAGAAGAAACACAAAAGAAGCGTGCGGATGTGCGAACCGTCCACGTCGGCGTCCGTCATGATGATGATCTTGTTGTAACGACGTCTGGCGAGATCCTGGTCCTCTCCGATGCCGATGCCGATGGCCTGGATCATGCTCTGCACTTCTTCGTTGGCCAGGACCTTGTCTTCCCGCGATTTATACGCGTTGATGATTTTGCCTCGCAACGGCAGGATTGCCTGGAAATCACGCAACCGGCCGCCTTCTGCGCTGCCGCCGGCCGAATCACCTTCGACCAGGTACAACTCGCACTTCTCCATTTCCTTGCTGATGCAGTCCCGGAGCTTGCCCGGCAAACCGCCTCCGCCGAGTACGTTCTTGCGCTTGCGCAATACGTCTTTGGCCTTCCGAGCCGCCTCGCGTGCCTCCGCGGCTAAAACGCCTTTGCGCACGATCGTCTTGGCCGAACGCGGGTTCTCTTCCAGGTACTTGGCCAGCGACTCGCCAACCGCGGACGTGACAATACCCTCAACCTCGCCGTTGCCGAGTTTTGTTTTCGTTTGGCCTTCGAACTGTGGATGCGGTATCCGCATCGAAATCACGGCGGTCAGACCCTCTCGGAAATCATCCCCCTGCGGCACCAAGTCCTTGAACATGTTTTGCTTCTTGCCGTAGATGTTCAGCGTCCGAGTTAACGCCGAACGGAATCCGGATACGTGCGTCCCTCCTTCGATCGTGTTGATGTTGTTGACGTACGAATGCACGTTCTCGGTGTACTCGGCGGTGTACTGCATCGCGATCTCGTATCCGACACCTTCTACTTCGCCGGAAAAGTAGATCACGTCCCTGTGTAGCTCGTCGCTGGCGCGATTCAAATGTTCCACAAACTCGACGATACCGCGTTCGTAGTAGAATTCGTCGCCTTCGTCGACGCGTGTATCCAGGAAACGAATACGCACACCGCGATTAAGAAATGCCAGTTCCTGGAGCCGCCTGTAAAGCGTATCGAAGTTATATTTCGTGGTCTGAAATACCGTTCCGTCCGGCTTGAACGTGGTCTTCGTGCCGCGTTTTTTCGTGGCACCGATACGCTGCACCGGTCCGCTGGGTATGCCACGCTCGTATTCCTGTTCATACACATGCCCATCGCGGTAGACCTCGACCTCGCACCATTGCGAGAGGAAGTTCACTACGGTCACGCCAACTCCGTGCAAACCTCCGGACGTCTGGTAGGCCCCCTTTTCGAACTTCCCTCCGAACTTGAGCACCGTCATTACGCCCTCAAGGGTCGATACTTCGCGGTCCATCTCTTCGGACAGTTGATCGTGCGATTCGACCGGTATGCCCCGACCGTTATCTTCGACCGTCATCGACCCATCGCTATTGACCGTTACCCCAATCTCTGAGGCGTAGCCCGCCATGGATTCGTCGATCGAGTTGTCGACGACTTCATACAGCAACTGGTGCAACCCGCGCGTGGTAATGTCGCCGATGTACATCGCCGGGCGCTGCCGGACGTGGTCCATGTCCGACAGATGCTGGAGATCCTCCGATCCGTAGTCTTCGTCTCCTCGTTTCAGGGAAAAGCTACCGGCAGAGTTATCTTCATCTACGCTAGTCTCGATCTGTTTTTCGTCGCTCATGGGGTTCCTTGTTTTTTCGCTGCACATTCCCTTGTGCTGCGATTTCGATGATTTGCCTCGGCGGGCACTCGCTGCCTTGCCTGGTCAGTCAATACTGCCTACTCGAAAGCGAATGTCTCGTACCTTGCGCTCCGGGGCGAGGCGTTTAAGCTGCTTGATCAACTGCTTTTTCTGAAAAGTCAGTTCCTGCACCAACGAGGAACTCCGGACGACAACTTCCAGGACGCCTCGACGCACATTGCCAGCACGAGTATCCTTCGCCAACTCGGCGCCAACAGCCTCCTCCCAAGCGCGTGTGCAGTCCGCTGAGGATTTCACCTGTGCGTAACCGCGTTGTGCCATCAGGCTGCTCAGCAAGTTAGCAACGTGCTTCGGTGCTCGCCGAAACCGCTGTCGGCTGCGGATGTCCTCGCACACTGCTTTTAGCTCGCGCTCTTCTGTGGTCATGGCATGTGTAGCCCGGAATATCCAGTCCGAGTCCCCAGACTCGGTACAGAATGTGCATCTTGCGAAGGGGCTGACGGTCTTTTTGCTGCTTTTTACCGGTCTCGGGCAAGCGGCATCACCACATACCCATACCCATCTTCCGTGCTGAACAAGGCCGCCGATTCCTCGTTCTCGATTTCCACCGTAAACGTCTTTTCGGCCTCCAGCACCTTGAGAAAATCAGCCACAAAACGATGGTCCAGCGTCAGGATAATCGCTTCGCCTTCGTACGGAATGGGCAACTCCACTCGCGATTGGCCAACTTCCGCCGTCGAACCAGCCAGAATCAGCTTCCCTTCGCCAAACGTGAAATCAACGCCTCGGCTTTCTTCGTCTGTGACGATTGCTGCCTGTCGCAAAGCCGAATACATGGGACCTACCGTAATGTTGATCTGCAGTGCGTCCTGCCGGACGGGAAACACATCCCGCCACTTTGGAAAGCGGCCTTCCACCAATCGCGAGTACAGCGTCGCTTTGGCGCTCTTGATCAACACGTCATTGCCACGCGCCGCTATCAGGATCTCCCCTTCTCCATCGGTCAGTGCCCGTTCCATCAGTTGCATCGAGCGACTGGGGACAATCGTCATCGTCTCCCCGGTCTCGTGGCCGCCGATCGATTCCGCTGTCCCATTCATCTTGGCCAGCCGCCTGCCGTCGGTACCAACCGCCGTAATACTGTCCGCTTCCATCTCCAGCAGCACGCCGCCCAAAGCGTAGCGGCTGCTTTCCGTATCGGTCGCAAATATGGTCCGTCGGACCAGTTCCCTGAACAGTCGGGCAGGGATCTTATGGTACTTCTCCTCCTCGAACGATACGACCGACGGAAACTCGTCGGGGTTCTGCCCCGGCAGGTTAAACTCGCTTCGTTCGCCGCGTACTTTGACTCCTTGGGCGTCGGCTTCAACTTGAAGCTTCTCATCACTGTTTTCACGCAGGATCGAACCAAAACGCGTGACCGGCAATACTGCGCTGCCAGCCGATTCGACTTCGATCCCATCCAATGCGATTCGAACACCGACCTCCATGTCCGTCGCCATGAGGATCTTGGACTGTTCTTCGATTTCCAGTTTGACGTTTTGCAGAATCGGCTTGGGACTACGCGACGGCGCAACCATCGCTGCCGTTTGGAACGCCGAAAGGAGCAACTCTCGATCGCAAGTGATCTTCATGGTTCAGTGCCTTTGTTGATTCGGTTTCTTCCTTCTTCTTTTCTATATGGCTTTCTTGTCAGTAGTAGAATCCCTTGCGTGTTGAATGTTAGCTAGGGGTAATGGATCCTACGCAAGTCGTTGTTGTGAAACAGGTTATGGATTGGAACATGGGGTCATTAGACAGTGGAAAACTGGTTGTCTTGCGGTCGACGTTCTGTCGTGTCTGTGTCGAGACGTGACGAGCAATTGGGGCTATCCGTTTGGGTCATGTCGGTTCTTGTAAGGTGGTCGACAGTTGTGGACAGCAAATAGACGCGTTATTCACAGGTCGAAACTCCTCGCGTTGATCGTTTTACAGCGTCGAAAGCTGAAGCGTTAGCTCCTCGACGGCTTGGCGGATAGCCGGATCGGTTTGGATCAGGGATTGGGTCTTTCGGCAAGCATGCAAGACAGTGCTATGGTCTCGGTTGCCGAAATGCCGGCCCACTTGTACGAGGCTCTTGTTGGTCAGTTGCCGGGCCAGCAACATCGCTACGCCTCGCGCTCGAACCACTCGTTGCTGTCTCGTAGGGCCCCTCAACTCGGTGGATCTCAGGTTGAAGTACCTGCATACTTGCTTGGTGATGGAACGTAGCGGTGGTCTGCACGCGGCATTCTGCAAGCCGAGAAACCGAGCGGTCAGACTCAAGCTGATTGGCTCTTGCTCGTGCTGTGACAACTGGTAAAGCTGCAAAACCGCGTCATTCAATTGCGGTACAGTGGGCCAGCTTGAGCCCGTGCTGACTAGGCTTTTACCGAGCAGTTCAATGGACTCATCGGGGATCGGGACCTCGTTGAGCACCGCAAGCCGTTTCAAGATGGCTCTCCCAGCCGCTAATCCGGGCGGAAGGAGAGGAACGGTCAAACCGGACGAGAGGCGACTGGCCAACGCAGCGGGAAGCGCCTTGCTGTCGGTGGGCGAGTCTTTCAGAGTTACAAGCACATGGGAACCGCATTTACGCAGTGCGTCCAGCGTGACGACCAGTTCATTCTGCGCACCGTTTTTCCCAGCGGTTTCGTCCAGATCGTCGATCACGAGGAGCTCTGTAGAACGGTACTTGGTACGCAAATCCTGCATGGAATCGGTCTGCACGGCATTGCCGTATTCGCGAGCGAACTCGGCACCAGCGACGGCTACCATCGGGGCTGCCGCGTTGTGCTGCTTCCACAGTAACGCCAGGCCGTTTGCCAATAGCGATTTGCCAGTGGCACTCTGGCCGAAAAACACGATTGGATCGTACCCGGCGCGACCCTCGACTACGCATTCCGCAGCAAATTGGACGAGGAAATTCTCGTCGCCGCCGATGTACTCCCGCAGGTTTAACGGTGGACCGGAGTCCCTTCTCCTGGATCGACGGACTACGAATTGACTGGCGTCCAAAGGGATGGAGAACATGCCGCTGACCACTTGGGTACTACTCGCTGATTCGACGCGTCGGAACGGTCCCATTCAAAATCGTGATTATAACGATTTCTACAGCGCATGACGAGGCGTGATAGCCGGTTTTCGTGGGCTGAATCAGCGACGCAACTCTTTGATCGAACGTAAGATACGACGAACGGCCTCGTCGATTTCGGCCTCGGTCGTATCCGCCCCTAAGCTGAACCTCAACGAGCCGTCTACGATGTCGCCCAGGAGCCCCATCGCCAGCAGAACCGGGGACGGTTCGCTGGACCCGCTGGCGCATGCCGATCCGGTCGAACAGGCAACGCCCGCCGTATCCAACGCCATGAACAATGCCTGTCGGTCAACGCCGGGAAACGAGAGATTGCTCGTATGAGGCAGGCGGTCGCTATTGCCGCCGATGACCACCATATTCGGTAGTTCGCGGCGGATGCTATCCTCGAAATGGTTTCGCAGTTGTCGAAGTCGCTGCTGTCGTTGTTCGGCTTCCCGTTCCCACAACAGGAGCGCCGTTTGCAGACCGACGGCCAAACCCACGGCCTCGGTACCCGGTCGTAGCCCCATCTGCTGAAAGCCGCCGTAGAGGATGGGTTCGAGCGACGCGTCATACTGAACCAATAGGGCCCCTATACCGAGTGGGCCGTGGAACTTATGAGCGGCAAGCGATAAGGCTGACACACCTAGCTCTTGGAAGCGGACCGGCATCTTGCCGATCGCCTGAACGGCGTCTGTGTGCATCGGTACACCCGACGACTGGCAGATGGCGGCGATCTCACCAACCGGCTGCAGACAGCCCGTTTCGTTGTTTCCGAGCATAACGCTGACCAGCTTTGTCCGGTCATTGAGAAGCAGGCGAAGATGGTCGAGTTCGACGACGCCCTCGCGCGAAACTCGTAGCCGCTGGACGTCGAAGCCTCGGCCGGCGAGATAATCGGCGGCTACGGCGACGCTGGGATGTTCGATAGCAGAGATGATCACACGTCCGGGCGGGGAACCAGCCAGCCCAATAATGGCCAAGTTGTTGGCTTCCGTGCCACCGCTGGTAAAGATGACGCGGTCGGCATCCATGCCCGACAGCCGGCATCCCAAAACCCGAGCAACGGTCTCCCGAGCGTTTTCGAGCGTTCGGCGAGAGGTTTGCCCCAATCGATGTTGGCTGGCGGGATTGACATGGCCAGCGCGGTGACACTCGAACATGGCTTCGGCCACGCGAGGATCTATCCTGGTAGTCGCGTTGTTGTCCAAGTAGATTTGCTGCATGCGTCCGTTTCTTGGGTCCTGATTCTCGGCCTCGGCATTCCGTTGCAAGCGGAAGGTGACCCGTTTAACCCCGAGCCGGTAGGCGACGGTTGTACTTAGCGCATGGAGGCGCCACGGCCGTCGCCTACCGGCTCGGGGTTATGTCGCGGCCGGTTTGAAATGCCCGTTGGAGTACAGCCTTTAGGCTGCGAAAGACAGGCTGAAGCCTGGACTCCAACAACTGGCCGCGCCATAAACGAGCAAGAACGCCATCCGTCACCGGCTATTGTTGGCGTGGGCAATTATTTCAGGCAAGTCCACCGCACGGTTGTTTCTGCTAGAATACCAATTTGAACGCGTCCGCTGCCACAAGTAGTTGTGGCCATTGCCATCAATCTTTTCTCCAGCAAGCCAATGTCCGAAAGTCTCCTAGGGCCTACATTTCTGTTTCGGTTCTCGGTGCCGTGCCGACGGCTTGAACCCGTTTGGACGCCCCGCGGCGTCAAGCTATCTGACCAGCACGTGCTGCCGAGTTTCGGTGAGTTGGAGGCTCGTCCTCTGTTCGCGGATGTTCGTGCAGCCTGGAGCGACGCGGGGCTATCGTTCTCGCTGCGTGTTGCCGGCAAGAAGCAGGTACCCTGGTGTCGATTTTCCCGCCCAGAAGACAGCGACGGGCTGCACGTTTGGATCGACACGCGCGATACTCACAACATCCACCGGGCCAGCCGTTTTTGCCACCGGTTTGTATTCCTGCCATTTGGCGACGGGCGAAGGCAGGAAGAGCCGGTCGCCGCGTTTGTACCAATCAACCGAGCGCGTGAACAGCCGAAGCCAATCGGTCAGAAAGTTCTTCGCGTGCTAAGCGAGAAACGTGTCGACGGCTACGCGCTGGCGGCTCACGTTCCCACCGAGGCTCTAACAGGGTTTGACCCGAGCGAGCATTCGCGGTTGGGGTTCACCTATGCAGTCATCGACCGCGAACTCGGTTGGCAGACATTCACCGTGGGACCGGAGTTTCCGTTCACGGAGGATCCGAGTCTATGGGGGACATTGGAGCTGGCTAAGGAATGACACAATTGCTCGTTTAACCGCAAGCCGGAGGCGTGCGCGTCCCAGCCCACGCGCACGCCTCCGGCTTGCGGTTAAACGAATCAGTTTCGATGGGCGGCGGTCTAACGGCTCCGCCACGCCATGGGCAGCGACGACCAGTTGTCTGGGCGACCTATCCCATCTTCGGCGTTCTTGAAAATCGCGGCGAATCCGCCGGCGCCGATTCCGTCTTGGGGCCACAGGCGATAGCAGGGGATGTCTGCTAGATGAGATTGGAACTTGCGCAGCTTGTTGACCGGGATCGGTTGGAATTGTGGGTTCTTTTTCAATAGCCATCGCACGTTGTTCTCGTTCTCTTTTAGCGAGTACGAGCACGTGATGTAAGCCAGGTACCCACCCGGCGCTACAAGCTGAACCGCGTTGGCCAGAATGCGTCGTTGGCGATTGGCGTTCATGTTGATCGTGGCCGGATGGAAGCAGCCGGGTGATTTCTTTCCGCGGGCAATCAGGGACTGCCCGGAACAAGGCGCGTCGACGATCACCAGGTTGGCCGATTGCGGACAGACCGCCGCCAGTCGTGAACTGTCCATCGCAACGACTGCTGCGGGGCTAATCTCACAACGTCCAAGATTGGATATCAAGGCAGCCGTTCGCTTCTTGATCACCTCGTTGGCCAACAGGAACTCGGGTCGAAGCAGTCGCCACGCGAAGATGCTCTTCCCGCCGGGCGAGGCGCATAGGTCGATTACGGCATTGGGCTCTCGATCAACGGCATACAAACAACAGGCCGTGAAGACCGACGAGAAGTCCAGGCAATAGTAGTCGCCTTGCTGGTGCAGCGGATGCTGTCCGGGACGTTGGTTGATCGAGACCCGGTCAACGAACTCGGGCTGCCAGTCGGTGGCGGGCTCGACGTCAAACGGAACTCGTTCCGGTCGATCTTTCAGCCAGACAAGCGCGGGACTGTAGTCGGCTGGTTTCGTTAACGCTTCGATAAAAGCATCGTGGGACACCTGATCCGCGAAAAGACGGGTCGCGAGCTTCTTTAGCGTGTTGGACGGAGCAGTGACGTCTTGTTTCTTCCCCCGTCCCACAATCGTTCATCCTCTCCGACCCTATCCCCGTTGCCCGATGACCTCGCCGGTCATCGGCACGAAGGCTACACCGCCCGCCGACCACTGTCGCGTGCTTCCGTCCGGCTGTTTTTCAACGATGACCAGTTCCTGGACCCCGCGGCTGCCAAGCGGCAATACGAATCGACCACCGATGGCAAGCTGCTCGACCAGCGACTCGGGCACGTGTCCCGGCGCGGCCGCGGCAATGATCAAGTCGAATGGAGCGTGTTCCGGCCAGCCGCGGTAGGCGTCGCCGCAACGGACCTCGATGTTCTGATAATCGAGTTCACGAAGGCGGTCGCAAGCCGAGTCGGCTAACGGTTTGACGATCTCGATGCCGTACACCTGCTGGCACAGTTCGGCAAGCACGGCCGCCTGGTAGCCGGAACCCGTGCCGACGTCCAGCGCCCGGGAATGCGGCTGAGGCCGAGCCAACTGTGTCATCAGCGCCACAATGTACGGCTGCGAGATGGTCTGATCGTGGCCGATCGCCAGCGGCCTGTCGGCGTAGGCCTGGTCGCGGTGCTGTTCGGGCGTAAACAGGTGGCGCGGCACTTTCGCCATCACGTCCAGCACACGCTGATCGCTTATGTCGCGCGAGCGTAGTTGCGTCTGGACCATGACACGTCGCCGCTCGGCTTCGTATTCCAACGAATTCTGCTGTGAATCGACCGCCATGGTTTGGATTTCCATCTTTCCCGGAGGGAAGCGGAACAGAAGCAAACTCCCGCAGAACATTGTAGCGGAAAACCGTTTCGTAGGATCGGGCAGTCACTCGGTGGACTTCAAACGAGCTGAATCCTCTCCGACATCCGGTGGCGGACGACCAGCCGCATTGACCGAACCTTATATTTTCCTTATAGTTACAGCTACCAATTCCTGTTGTAGTCCGTTTGTTCTCTGGCGAGGCGCGGCGAACTGATGAGTGTGGGGGAAGGTGCAGCATTGGACTATCCGACCATGCGTGGTCGCGATTATCCAACCATCCGGCAGTTCACGGTGTTCTTGGAAAACCGTGTGGGACAACTGCTGGAGGTCGTACGCCGTTTCGAAGGCAGTAACGTCAGCATCGTCGGGCTGTCGATCAATGATGCTACGGAGTGTGCTTTCGTCCGGTTTGTGCTCAGTCATCCCGAGCAGGGCCGCGAAATCCTGGAACGTGCCGGACTGGCGATTATCGAAAGCGATCTGATTTGCGTCGAGCTGCCGGAGGCTCCGCAGCCGCTGCTAAAAGTCTGTTCGGCCCTGTTGCAGGCCGAAATCAACATCGTGCAAACCTATCCGCTGATCGTCCACCCGCTCGGCCGGCCGGTAATTGCGCTGATGGTCGACAACACCGAGACGGCCCTGGAAACGCTTGACGCCAAGAGCTTCCGGTTGATTAACGAAGACGATCTTCTCGACTGCGATTACGGGGACTAGTTTCTTTTCATGCCCATCACGGTTCTCTGCACCGGTTGCCACAAACGGTTCAAAGTCAGCGACCAGTTCGCTGGCAAGAAGGGACCCTGTCCTCACTGCAAGACGCAAATCAAAGTCCCGGACAAGAGCGACGAAGTCGTCATCCATGGTGGGGACGAGTTCGGCCCAAAGGACACGAAGGGCCAGGGAGTCCTCAAACCGATCGAGCGTACCGAGACAAAGGTATCGCCACTTCTGACGACGATCATCATCGTTGCGATCTTGATGACGCTGGGCATTGCCTGGATGTTCCGGCCCGAGGAAGGGCAGGAGGTGGGCTGGCCTCTGTTGGCGTTCGGAGCAGTCCTCTTAGCGCCGGGGTTGGCTTGGGCCGGATATACATTCCTGCGGGACGACGAATTGGAGCCGCACCGCGGCGCCGGATTGTGGATCCGCATCGGAGCATGTGCGCTAGTCTATGCGATTCTGTGGGGGCTCGTGGTGCTGGTGCGGATGTACGTGTTCGAAGGTGACGAGTTCGAGATAGTGCACATGGTCGTAATCGTGCCCATCATGGTCGCCATCGGCAGTTTCGCCGCCTACGCGAGCCTCGACCTGGAATTCGGCACCGCCGCGATCCACTACGGAATGTACCTGGCCGTCACGGTAATCCTCCGCCTGATCATGAGCCTTCCGGCGATCTA
>JADHUC010000028.1 GCA_016784735.1 Pirellulaceae bacterium
ACGATGCCGAATTCATTGGGCGTTCAACATCTCAGCGGCCCGAACCAAACTCGAACACCTATACCCTTTGATCGAGGATGCAACAGCGAACCGAAAAGCCAGCTAGCAAATGACAATCGAAGATGGACGGACGACTAGTGCTTTGTCAATTCTAAAACGTGGGGTAAGCATCCTGCTTGCCAATGCCTCCACCTCGTTCATCGCAAGCTGGAAGCTTACGCCACGAGAACGCGGACCCTAAATCTGAGAATTGACAAAGCACTAGTCTCCCAGCTCCCCGCTTTGCCCATCGGCCCCTTTTGTTTCAAGACGAGAGGCTTGCGGCAGAGGCAGCCTCGGTTATGCTTTTTGGATTGGAGGGCCACTTCTGATCGTCTGGCGTGCGTTGGGAATTGAACGGTCACGTTATCGAAAGGCGAAGCCATGAAACGATGCACTCGGTCCTCGCTTGCCCCCCTCCTCGTGCTCTTGTCGGCATCCGGGGCTTTCGCTCAGACGGTCAAGATGGTCCGAGTCGTGCTTCCCCAGCAGGCCAGTGCGGTGATTCGGAACATCGCCGGCGTGTTGGCCCGGCAAGTCGCCCAGCGATGCGACGCCAGTGTCGTTGCCGACGGCGAGGCACCGCTGAAAGTGGAATTGGCGATTGCACCGGGAATCGGAACTGAAGGGTATCGGATCGAGGACCGGCCGGGCGGCGGGGTGAAGATCATTGGCAACGACGCCCGCGGCTTGCTTTACGGCGTGGGAAAGCTGCTCCGCACCAGCCGCTACGACCGGGGTGGCTTCGACGCCGGGACTTGGCGCGGCGCGTCGATTCCCGAGAAACCGGTCCGTGGCATCTATTTCGCCACGCATTTCCACAACTTCTACCATGACGCGCCAATCGACGAAGTCCAGCGGTATGTCGAGGACGTGGGACTCTGGGGCCTGAACACGCTGATCGTCTGGTACGACATGCACCACTTCAATGGTTTCGACTCGCCCGAGGCGGTGGATTTCCGCATTCGCCTCAAGGCGATCTGCGGTGCGGCGCGCTGCGTCGGGCTCGACGTGGGCTTCGTCTGCGTGGCCAACGAAGGTTACGCGAACAGCCCTGAAGCGATCCGCGCCGACGTCAAGGGCATGCGCGGGGCGAAGTTCCCCACGGACATCTGCACCGCCAAAGCGGACGGCCGCCGCTACGTCTTGGACAACTTCGCTCAGCTTTACGACTGGGCCGCAGACCTTGAGCCGAAATGGGTCATGATCTGGCCCTACGACTCGGGCGGTTGCGGCTGCGCGCAGTGCCAGCCGTGGGGGCACGGCGGTTACCTTCGTAGCGCTGAACCGCTGGCGAACCTGGCGCGGCGTAAATTCCCAGGTGCGAGGGTGATGCTCTCAACATGGTTCTTCGACGGCAAGGAATGGGCCGGACTGGCGCGGACGTTCGCCACCCGGCCCGACTGGGTCGACTACCTCCTGGTCGAACCGGCCTTCTCGCCCGGCACTCCCAACTCGCCCCCGGCACATCCCTCCCCGGCGAAACTTCCGCTGGTCGGCTTTCCTGAAATCAGCATGGTCGGCTGGCCGGTGTGGGGTGGATTCGGGGCCAACCCGCTGCCCACCCGCTACGAGCGCGAGTGGAAGGAGGCCAAAGCCCAATGGCAGGGAGGCTTCCCGTACTCCGAAGGCATCTTTGAGGACATCAATAAGGTCCTTTTCGCGAGCTTCTATTGGAAGGCCGACACGACCGCCGACGAGGCACTTAGGGAGTACATCGCCTTCGAGTACTCGCCGGAGGTGGTCGATCTGGTCCGGCCGGCCATCCGAATGCTGGAGAAGAATGTGCCAGGTCGGAAGGCCGGGCCGTGGTCGCTGAAGGCGCGCGACCTGATGGATCAAGCCGACACTCGGCTCACACCGCGAGCGCGGAAGGCTTGGCGGTGGCGGATCCTCTTCTTGCGAGCCCACATCGATGCGCAGTTGTACCTCAACCGCGGAGTGATGCAGGGCCGGGTCCTCCACGATGCCTTCGAGGAGTTGACCGGCATCTACCACGCACAGGTCGCCGAGCCTGCCGTCAAGCCGCTGCAGGTTGATCCAACCGATCCGCCCGTGACCGTCCGCCCCTCGGATTTCCATGGGCCGGCGTTGCCTGAGGCGTATGGCCGAACCGTGTTGTCGTCCAAGCCGATGGGGTATTGGCGTATGGGCGACGTCGCGGGGGACGTGCTGAAGGACGCCTCGGGAAACGACGTCTCGGCCGCGTGCGAGGCCGGCGTGGAGTTTTCTCCGCCGCCCGGTCCCATGCCCGCCAATCCCGCAGCCGTCTTTTGGGGTGGGCGGATATCGGCGGCCGTCGGCCATCTGTCGGACGCGTACAGCGTCGAGTTGTGGGTTCGAAACGACCTGCCCCCAACTGCCCGCGCCATCACAGCGTACTTCTTCTCCCGGGGCGTGGACGGCCCGCAAGGGACGGCGGGCGGCGACAACCTGGGAATCGGCGGCACGCACCACTCCGAAAACCAAGGGAGGCTCTTTTTCTTCAATGGCACGAAATGCGACCAGATGCTGTCAGGCAGGACAGCCTTGAAGCCAGGGAAATGGCACCATGTGGTCCTCGTGCGCCAACGCCGGAGTATTTCCGTGTACCTCGATGGCGGCCGCAACCCTGAGATCTGCGGCGAAGCCGAGATTGGCTACCCCGCCGGCTGCGGACAACTGTTTTTCGGCGGCCGCAACGACGGCTTCGCTTGCCTCGAAGGGAAGCTGGACGAAGTGAGTGTCTACAACCGCGCGCTGAGTGCCGACGAGATTGCCGCACACCATGCCGCGTCGCAGGCATCGAAGTAATTGGAGGCTCGTGATGAAACGTTTTTCCGGTTCTGTCGTGCTTGTCTGCGTTGTTGCAGTCGGCGCGTACGCCATCGACGACACCCAGCCACAACCGAAGGCGACGGTTCAACAAGACTCCACGGCGATCCCCAAGAGGGGCAACGGCGGCATTCCGCCCCGTTCGGGAGCTCCGGAGGACAAGCAGCGGGCGGTCTCGCGGGAAAGCGTCGAGTACCTGAAAGGTTTACGCAAGAACACGCCATTCGGCACAAAGGGCTTCGACTTGGCGGCGTTGCGTGCGGGCATGGGATCGCGCCGGGAACCCACCATCAAAGGCATCAAGTTCATTCGCGTGAAGATTGGAGATATTCCCTGTGAATGGGTGCTGGCGCCCGGCGCGGACCCCGATCTTCGGCTGCTGTATCTGCACGGCGGCGGCTTTGTCTCAGGGTCGGGCGGATTCTATCTCACGCTGGCGGCTCACCTCTCGGCGGCGGCCAAGTGTGCCGTGCTCTTACCCGACTACCGGCTGGCGCCGGAGCACCGTTTCCCCGCCGGGCTTGAAGATTGTATCTGCGCTCACCAGTGGCTGATCGCGAACGGGCCGGCCGGCCCCGCACCCTCCCAAGCCACATTCATTGCCGGCGATTCGGCCGGCGGCAACCTGACTCTGGCGACTCTGCTGGCGCTGCGCGACCGCCGCCGACCGCTCCCGGCGGGGGGAATCGCCCTCTCGCCAGCCACCGATTGGACGCTGGCGAGCGAATCCTTGCGGACCGCCGACGATCCTATCATCAGTGCGAGCACGATGCCCGTGTTCCGGGATCACTATCTGGGGAAGACAGATCCCCGCAACCCGCTGGCCTCGCCCGTATTTGGCAACTACCGCGGCATTCCGCCGCTGCTGATTCAGGTCGGGGAACACGAGATGCTCCGCGACGACAGCGTTCGGGTGGCGAAGAAGGCTCGTTCAGACGGAATCCCAGTGAAGCTCGAAATCTGGCCGGGCATGTTCCATGTGTTCCAGTCCCACGAGCCGTTGCTTCCTGAGGGCCAAGAAGCCATCGATCATGTTGCCGACTTTATGCGCTCTTCGTTGCCCCGACGATAAGTATCATGAGCTGGAAAGCCTCGACGACGACAACGCTGCATTTTTCTTTGGTAAGATGGCCTTCCAAGGCCGTCTATTACGGCATGAAGCAACGATTGGCGTGGTGCAGCGAGATCTCATCTGATGTGAAATCTGGCGAGGAGGCCCAAAGCGGCATTTCGCACGGGAAAAGACGGCCTTGGAAGGCCATCTTACTGTATTTTTCTGCAAAGTTGGGATTCAGTTACGTATCAATGGGCTGCACGCCAGCAGCAGTGAAAAGCCAACTTCGAGGAGATCGATGATGTCAGAACAGCCAACCTCACGCCGCCAGTTTCTGAGACAGTCGGCAATCGCGACGTCGGCTGCAGCCCTGGTCTGCAGTCCACTCGACAAGCAGGCTTCGGTGAAGGCCGCGGAAGTCGATCGATCCATCACGGTTAAGACGGCGCCCGGCGTCCGGCAGGTCGACGTCCTGTTCGACCCGGCGAACTACACGGCCTTCCCGCACGTCGTGCGGCTCGATGGAGACGAGTTGCTCATGGCATTCCGCCAGGCACCCAGCCAGGAGCGAGTCCGCCACACACATCCGCGCAGCGTGATCACGGTCATTCGTTCCTACGACCGGGGCGAGACCTGGGATGTCGAGAATGCAGGTCAACTTGCCGCAGGAGGAGGCCAGGAGTTTGCACCCATCTACCTCGGTGACGGACTTGTTGGCGGGCTGCTGGCCATGCACGAAGTTGTCCCGGTCAAGGAGGGGGAACGAGCCTCGATTCCACACAGGCACAAAAACGAATACCCGTACCGCAATGTTGGCGGATTCTGGTGCTGGAGCGACAACTCCGGTCTCACATGGCCGCTCCACCACAACGTGCTGTTCGCGCCGAAGCTGCAGACATGCTCGACCGCCATTAAACTCGGCGCGGGGACATTGCTGGCCCCCTGCTATGGCAATATCGAGCAGGGGCTAACGGGCGTCTCTTCCAACGTCGTGTATCGATCCGATGACAGCGGCAGGACGTGGTCGGCTCCCACAGTGTTGGCCAGAGGAACCACGAACACGCGAGACTACTACGAGCCGGTCATCCTTGAAGTGGAGGACGGGCATCTGCTGGCCATGCATCGTGTTGGTCGATGCAAGGACGGTCGGCACGGTTTGTTTTGGCGAAACGAATCTCGCGACGGTGGGAAAACCTGGACGGAGCCCGCCGAGACAAACATCACTTCCGGTGCGTGTCCACGTCTGCTTAAGGTGTCCGATGGCCGCCTTCTGTTGACGTACGGCCGACGTTACGTACCTTACGGCCTGTACGCAAGGTTGAGCAATGATGGAGGAAAGAGCTGGAGCGACACGTCATGGGTGCTGCGAGCCGCACCGAACAGCAATCAGGGCTACAGTTCGTCCATTGAGATTGAACCCGGCCGAATTCTCACGGCGTGCTATGCACAGAACAGCGATGGTGTGACTGGCATCACGGGTACGTTCTGGAGTCTTCCGTCGAGATGATCCACATAGCCGATTTGACCGTTCGCAAGACGTTCGCTGCCGACCGACTTTTCATTCAGCCGCCATTGAACAAGGCCAACATCCAAATTGGGTTCATGGAAGTGTTACATCCCATACTTTCGCTCGGCGCGCCCTGCCTTCTGGTCCCTCGACTTTGAGCGTCACGATGAATTCACCCGCTTTCTCATAGCGGTGGATGGGATGGCGTTCACTGGAGGTTTTGCCGTCGCCGAAATCCCATTGCCATGAGGTAATCTCTCCGTATGAACGATCGCGAAAAGCAACAACGCGATCCTTCCGACTGACGACCGTGAAAGACCAATCGGCTTCGACAGGCTTGCGGAGGCTCTTCTCGATCGGCATCAAGCGGAACGCCACCAAATCCGACGCGTCGCCGTACATCGTCGTCTTGTGCGAGAGGTTCCAGAAGCCACCGTATCGTTCGGCATTCTCGTCGTCGTAGTCGAGAACCGCCCATGACATGCCGATCACTTTGTCCTCTTCAAGCCTCGTCTGAACCGAGCGAGAGCGGTCGGGTGGCGCGTAGTCAAAGGGCGTGACGAAAAACTCAAGCACAAGCTTGCCGCTTTCGCCGTGCTTGAAGTTGTACTTGTACGCCGCGTTGGCAAAGGGCAACTCTTTGATCCACGGCTGCGAGCCCCACACCATCGCCCAGTCCTTGCCGTCGGCAGGCGTGAAGATGTGATAGTTCTGCGCGTGGACGCCGTGAAACAGAAAATGTGTGTCCAGCTTGTCGCGCAGCTTCTTGTTGAGATGCCTTTGGCGGGTCAATGGTCCGCCCGACAGATCGCCGTCAATGACGACCTCGAAGATATCGTTGTGCAGATCCGCGCGGGCAAAGTCCCAGTAGTTGTCGCTGGCTTCGTATAGAAAATAGAGATGGTTCTGCCCCTTCACCCAGCCGACTTTCACCTTCACGTCCAGGTTCGCCGGGTCGAGCTGGTCGCCAATCCCAATCACCGTCTCACGCAGTTGATCCATGCCGATCGAGTACGAATCCGGAACGAGAGACCAATCATCCGAGTTACCATCAATCCTCGGTATCCTGTCGGCGGGAAACTGAAAGATCCTGAATTCGACATCGAGCCGAGCGAGACCAGGCCGTTCGAGATTGACCGGTGCCGGCTTGTCTTGAGCTGACACACCCGGCAATACAAGGCTCACAATGAGTGCCCACAGAAACAATGAACTCAGGACAGTTGTGAGAAGTGAATGTGCACTGGCCGAACCAGACTGCGTGCGGCAGCCCGAATTCCTGCAAACGACAGCCTGATCGCGAACGGGTGCGAAGCGAAACGACTGCCGCGGAGTTAACTGAATTGGACTTTGCACCGGGATTCTCCGTTGATGAGGCACTTGGACCTGCGTCTCTTCATCATGGAGCATCTACCGGTGCGAATCGAATTGCAAGTGTGCATCATCGAGATTCGCTCCAAAACTATGCTCTCGCCGGCGGGATGATTGTCGCATCTACTGACGGCGTTTATTAGGATGCGGGCTTCGCGATCCGCACGCGTGCTGCTTGAAGGAGGTGATCATTGAGCGACGACCGTCAGCCGGAAACATCCGTCGAGGACGTCTCGAACGAGCCGAATCGGCCTCAAATCGCCGAGACGGAAGCGGCCGTGCAGGTGCAACTCGACGATCGATCTCAGCGACGTAACGTGTTTCTCTATGTCTTGAAGTGGTGCCTCGTGTATCTAGCGGCACCTGTTTTGTACGTAGGTTTTGTGCAGGCCGGTCTCTGTAAGAGGCTGGGGGCGTCGGACTTCGTTGCGAACCTGCCCAGCTCCGCGTACCTGCTGCTGGCGGCCTTCCCCATCATCATGGCCTGGGCAGTTCCCCAGGTTCGCTATCTCAAACGCGTCATGACGATTGGGTACGTCATTACCGGTGCGATGGGTGCGATCACGGCGGCTGTCCTGTGGCTGCCGGTGCCCAACTGGCTCCGCATCGCGGTCGTCATCGGGCACGCGGCGATCGTCGCCTGCAGTTCGGGTACCGCCTGGGCGTTCGAATGGGAGCTACTCGGCCGTGGCGTCTCCGAGTCCCGCCGCGGTACGCTGTTTGCGATCACTTTCAGCGTTGGGCCGTTGTGCGCGGTCGTTGGCTCGCTGGGGGCACAGTTGGTCATCGCTGGCGAGATCTTCGGCTGGACGCCTTCGTTCTGGCGCGAGATCCCTTATCCAGTCAACTACACCGTCTTGTACGGGGCCACGTTGCCGCTGATGTTTCTGGCCGCCTTTCTTGTCAACAGCTACGTGGTTCCGCGGCCGGCGGTTGAAGTCCAGCGACAGCCGTTCGTGCAAGGAGTATTTGGCGGGTTCGGCCGACTTGTCAGTTACCGGCTTATCTTGATCGCGTGCCTCGCGTATCTGCTGATCTATAGCGGCACGATGATCCAGAACAACATGGTGCTCTTTACGCGCGAAGCGGTCGGGTTAGCCGAAGATACGTTCGTTGGATACCAGCTTGCAATTCGTTTTGGATGCAAAGTGTTCGCCGGGCTGATGCTCGGATGGCTTCTGAAGCGTACCAATCCGCGCATGAACCTGTATATGACAGCGCTGTTGGTGATCTGCGGCGTGGTTTGGATTCTTATCGCTCCGCTCTTCGGTGTGGGCCTCATATTTCTGATCGCGTTTGGGCTCAACGGCGCCGGGGAACTCATGGGCTTCTACTACCCGTACTACGTGCTCTGCCTGTCTCCGAAGTCACAGATGCGCCGCAACATGGCCTTTGTGATGCTCCTGTCAGCACCCGTTGGATTAGCCCCCGCACTGTACGGCGCCATTTCCGACACGTGGAATCTGACGGCGAGCTTCTGGGTGGCGTTGGTCGTGATGGTCGTTGGTGTGATCCTCGTGGTCGCGATGCTCCCGGCCCGACCACGACCTCGCGCCGAGGACCTGGAGCCAGCCGATCTTGAGCAAAAAGACTCTTGATCCAAGCCACGCCGCTAACTCGGAAACTCGATGCGCACTTCGTCAAGCATCACATAGCCCTCCGGCAGCCGGGAACGCCACACGGGATAGTCCCGTTCCGGTCGTGTCGGCTCCCCAGACACGTCCATTGCTGCTCGTCCGGCACGCAGACAACGGTCTGTTCCGACCAATCGGATGTCATTTCGAATGTCTGACCGGTCAGCAACCAACCGGTGCAAACGCCGTCGTGGACACCCTGGCAGAGGAAGTGCAACTGGGCGCCGCGCGCACGAAGTTCGCCCTTCAAACGCAAGGTAATCTGTGCGCTGGTGAAGTCGGTTCCGAACCCACCCGCGATGTAGCGGTTCGGACCGGCAATTTCCCGCTGGTGCTCGCCTGCAGCGCCGCTCGTAAACAACATATAGAGCAGGTGCATGTAACCTGCGCCGGGTGGGGCGTGGTTGTAGTCGATCCACCAGGGACTTCGCGACATCGCGCAGCTATCGCGGATCTCTAACGGCTTCGGCCCCTGCGAGTTGCTGATCCAGCCAAACCAGCCACCAGGATCTTCGTCAAAGGTCTCCACATAAGTTCGCAACTTCTCGACCCTCCGATTGAACCCTATCGCGCTGATAACCATGGATGCAGACGTATTTTGTCAGATACTCGGCCAGCGCATGCCGCAGTCGATGCCGCCGTGAATAAGACCAACAGGGTGGTGAACGTAATGGAGCGTTTCATGGCGGGACTCCCGTTCGGACAGTGGCGGAACCATACGACGCGCAGCTTGCCGGATTATGCCCCTCGCACAGTCGGCTGTCCAGCTAAGCTGCGGCCTAGTGCACGGGACCGGGTACGAACTGGCTGCCAGCCGGTGTTTCGGCGTCGAGATCTCCGTCAAAATGATACGCCCAGGAACGGGCCGTCTGCGACGCTGGAACATCCCATCCGTGATTGGTCTGCGTCGATATGTGGCCCTTCCGACTATTCGAGGATAACGATGAGACCAACTCGACCTCTTGGTCATTCCCGCCCGCTTTCCACGGATACTCTCCGATTATCTTCGTACGGGAAATCCGCCTTCAATCCGATCTCACTGGTATCAATCTCCTGAAATCCCAGTGCCAAGGCTGGTGAATCGGGCTTGAGGCGGTAGTCGTGATTCTCTCGATCCACAAACATCGGATCGGCAAATTTCGTGTGGGCATCGAGACCCATTCGACGCCACTTGTCCAAGGCCACTTGCCGGAAGGAATACTTGCCATCCGGATTGTAGTACACGTTGTTGTCTACTCGCTTGAACGTCTCCTCGTCTACTCTACCACGGATCTGAAAGACCGACCCGGACGACGACCAGACGATGTTGTTTTCATAAGCATAGTTGTGATTGTGGATGGGCGGTTCGTCCACCGCGACGTTGGCGAGTTTATAGCCCGCCAGCACGGTGAATGGCGGTAGCAGATCCGGCCCGTCAAAATCGATGATGTTGTTGCGGACGACGTGATTCGGTCCGCGAACATGAACGGCGAACTTGTGTTTGATATTGTAGATGACATTGTTCGTCATGGTGCAATTGTAGACTCCGTCCATGTCAAGGTAGATCGCGGCAGAGGGATAGCCCGGATAGCCGTTGTGGGCCATGTCGTGAAGCAGGTTGTGGTCAATTGTGACATGTCCGCCGTCCGGTCCCCCGGCGGTACAGTTGGTATAAATCCCTGCCGCGTCGCTGTCGGTGCCATCCAGCCCGACTCGTGAAATGTCATTGAAACTGATGGTCTGTCGTTCTACATAAAGAGACTTGAACCCATTCGAATCGACGTCATGGATGAGATTGTGCCGAATTACGTCTCCGACGCTGTTCCGCACGTAGATCCCTTCTCCCACGTGATGCACGTAGTTATTGGCAATGACATTGTCGCGGTTATTGCCGCCCACAAAACGCACCCCACCGCTTACCGTATGGGTGATGAGATTTCCGTAGATCGTGCATTTTTCGACATCCCCCTCGACGATCACGCCGTTCTGCCCGGAATTCAATAGACGGCAGTACTTGATAACGATGTCC
Source organism: Pirellulaceae bacterium (assembly GCA_016784735.1). GTDB lineage: Bacteria > Planctomycetota > Planctomycetia > Pirellulales > Pirellulaceae > JADHUC01. The sequence goes on from JADHUC010000028.1 coordinate 10,425, forward strand.
CGCGCATCTCCCAGACGAATCAACCCTCCTTTGACATTCGAATGCAGCGCAAGACTGGGGAGGACCTCTAACAGCCCGTCGGAGACTTTGAATGTAAGGCCCTCAAATTGAATGTTACTCGCGCCGTCAATGTCAATGATCCAATCCACCGTGGCGGCGATGATCGTCTGTTCTTCAATTGGTGTGCGGCGCGGTTTGTAATAGAGCCGATGCGAGCCGGGGTCCATGTAGAACTCACCAGGCTGATCCAGGAAGGACTTGGAATTATAGATATAGAAGCGGGTAGGGGTGCGCGCAGCCCACGCGTCGTTCCAGACAGTGCCTTTGAGATTCCCGGCGTACGGCTGGTCAAGTGAAATGATACGGCTGTCGAAATCAACGGATTGAATCTTAATCTTTGCGGGTATCCAATGCGCCCACAAACGCACGGCCGCGCCCCGGTAGTCGAAACGGCCGTAGTCGGCCTTTCGGAATTTCAAATGACTGAAGTCCGTGACGGATTCAAACTGGTGATATCCCTCATTGGGTTCCCTGGCCATGACGGCGGGCTGGTCGTTTTCGTAGAGCGCGTAGGTGTCGCGATCAAGCTGGGTGCTGTAGATCCCTCCGCCCTCATCCTTCCACTCCGTCAGCGCCCGGCCGCCAATCAGATTGGCGCTGCCTTTTTCATCCCAATTCTCGTAGATGATCGGATGGGCGTTGGTGCCTGAGTCTTGCTTTGCGAAGCGGACGGTGTCGTTGATGAAGTAATCGCCGGCCTTGAACAGAACCAAGACGTCTTCGGTCCCTTTTGCGTCCACGGTGCGAAGCCGATCCCGAGCGCCTTCGAGTGATCGCAACGGCTGGCTTTGAGTGCCAGGATTGCCGTCATCGCCGTCGGGAGCGACGTACAAGTCGGCGCGGGCGACAGTACCTGGCAAGATCAATAGTAGCCCCGCGAAGAAGAGCCATATCCAGGTTTTCTGAACTCGTTCCCGATTCACTGACAGTAATAATGACTGACTTTCCATTGCATGTCTCCCTTCTCTGGAATGCCCGAATCGAAACACGGCTTTACCTTTCTTGGCAGGTGATGGTGCCAGGTGCTTCAATCTTGTGATTTGAGTACCTTTCGGATGGTCGATCCCTTCTTAGCGGGTCGCGGCTAGCGAGCCAGTACGGCGCAACCGCACGGCGCCAATTCTAACACGAAGGTATCGTTTTCTTTCGTCGTTGCAGTGGAGGTCTTCGGCGTTAATAGCCGACTGGAGGACGAGGCCGACAGACGCGCCTCGATCTTCGCATCGGTGGAGTTCACAACGACTACGTACGGTTTTCCGTCGCGAACAAGGACATGGTAAGCACGCACCCCATCGCCAATCCTCTCCGTGCGGACGTCGCTGACCAGTTGCTTGGCTTCCGCGGCATCGGTGTCGGTCACGAAGGCCAGGCACGCCGTAAAGATCTCTTGCCCCGGTTGGTAGTCGCCAGGCTCGAGCGAACAGACTCCCAACCGGACCGTCTGACCGGCATGGGTGCCGAAGGGATCCTTTTCGGACACCGGAACGCCTTGCTCATCAACTCTACCGAATAGCTCGCACGTCAGCTTCGCCGGCTTGCCGATCGAGACCCCACTCAGGATTCCGTCGATGTTGAACCAGGAGGTCGATACGTCCTTGACGAAACGGCATTCTTGTTTGCTGCCTTCGTAGTAAATCGTCCTTTGCATATCGGAAAAGATCGAACGGACGAAACGGTGGTTGACGTCCATCGTATCAAGTCGCAAAACCGTTTGTTCAGCGCGGCCCGACGCGGCGAATACCACGGTCCGCCCGTCAGGCAAGGCGACCATCGCGCGATGATCGATGACAACGCCGGAAGTGTCTGGCTTTGGCTCGTCAGTAGGCAAATGCAGTTCGGTCCGCTCGCTGACGGCAAAGCCACCCTCGAACGTCTCCACCTGGTTGGTCTTCGAGCCAACATGCAGATAGCTTCGCCGTCCCTGCTTGTTCACGGTCCAGTAGTCGGGCGTGAGGTTGTCATCCCATTGGGCCAAGTGGTCGCCCAGGCCATGACCGCTCGGCAGGATCAGCCCCGTCGAGTGGTGCTTGCCGGTGGACCGATTGCGCCGGGCCTGCCAGCTCCAGGACGCGAATCGCTGTGGATCGCGAACGGAGACGAATTTCGAATGAGGGCTGTGGAAGACCTTCGAGTGGGCCGAGTCGAATTCCTCCCGCGTCACGGGGCGGGCAAAACCGTGAGCCTGACGAATCCAGTAGGTGTAGCCAAGCCGTGCCGCGTCGTTCACGTTGAATACGTATTCGGCGTTGCTGGGGCCAAAATCACCCTGGCCACGATTAAGTTGAAGCCATTCGACGTGGCGAAACAGCCCCTGCTCGATCCGCCTCGCCTCGCCATCGCCGAACATCATCTGACGCCCCACCATGTCGTACTGGACGTCGCAGACACCGTAGAGGTAGTCGCCCCAATCCTTGGCGTTGGGAAATGCGATCCGGCCGTCCCACAGCGAAAGATCCTTGAGCACATTCGTCATATCCTGAAAGCGATGAGTCCAGATCGGTGAGAGCGGTTGACCCTTCCGTTTCAGCAGGTCGTAGAGCGAAACCATGCGGTGCCCGGCAATCGCCATGTAACCTGGGTGAATGCCCAAGGCATGGTGGGTGAGCGTGAAATCAGGGTAGAAGACCGGGCAACGGCGGGCGACCCACTGGCGGATCGGCTTACCATCCACCATGGTGTCGTCCTTCAAGTCGGCTTCCACACAAAGCGAGCTGGCGTAGCCGTGCTTGGCCAAATCGAGCCACCGGCCTGCCTGCGGATGATCCGGATAGAGGATGGCACCCCGCGCCAGCAGGTTCATGGTCCAGGTGATCCCTTCGTGACGGTAGTCGTCCAGCGACTCGGCGCGGCCGCTGGTGCGCTCGTCCTCGACGATATCGACGAGGATCTCGCGGATGCGTTGCTTGTTCTCATGCGTCACCAGATCCGGAACGATCTGCACCACGTCCAGCATGTCGCCGATCACCCACGTCTCGTAGCGAAGGCTGTTCCGCCCAGGTTGCTTGGCCCAGTAGCCCTCGCGTGGACCGTTTGGGTCGTAGGTCGCGCACAGGAAGGCAATGGCGGCATTCAGCCGCTCGCCCAACTTCTGGCGCGTCCAAACGGGGTCGTCCAGCTTCGGATCCGCCGCGAGGGCTGCATAGGCCTTCAGTGAGCGAGCGGTTCGCACATGGACGTGTTTCTTCTCGCCAAACCGGCAGGTGCCTAGTTCCGGTCGATCGGGGTCCGGACTCCAGAGTTTCTCTGCACCGGTGAACCAGCGGAGAAAAACCCGCCGGTAATCCGCCACCTGAGGGTAGTCGTCCGGTAGAGAGTCGCGCCATCTCGCGTATTCAGATTGCAGGACAAGAGGTCCTGCTTCACTGGTCGTCGAGGCAGCCTTTCCTTCACCGACCTTGCGCCGGTCGATCGTCTGTGCTCGCGCAGGATCGTGGAAGGAAACGGTGACGAGAAAAAACAGCACAACCCAGCGAGTGTTCATGGCCCAATACCTCCGAAAACCGTTTATGGTAACTGATTTCCCTTGGAACATTTCACGATTGCGACAAAGACGGCCTCAGCTTCGTCTTCCTAGCCAGAGCGTTGAGCAACTTGTTAGTCGGTCAGTGGAACCTGCACGGTCTGCCGGTATGCCATGACGAACCCGGCTATCCTGCGGAGATCCTTGTCGCTGACGTACAGGCGTTCCCCGGTCGCGGCCAAGCCGTAGATGTTCCAGAATCCTAGTTTGGTCGCGTCTCCGTCTTCCGGGACGTCCTCGGCGCTACCCCACCATCCGATCCTGGCAACCAGGTTGCCTGCCGTGTCGAGCACCTTGACGTGGTGGTGCACGGCGTCGGCGGCATAGATACGGTCGGCCGCGTCCACGGCCACGATTCCTCTGGGCCAGTCGCAGGAACATCCTGATCCCGTGTGCGGCGAGAAGCCACGGTGCGACCACTGCTCCGTTGCCGTGTTTCGCTCACCTCCCTCAGGACCGAACTTCACGAGATAACACAGATCCGACTGCTGCCATACCGGATAGGCGCCCCGTTTGAACATGAGCCGCGCCGGCCCGCGTCCACCCGATACGCTCTTTATCTCTCTGGCCAGCCCGCACGGAATGTTGTGCGAGACATGGGTCCACAAGTCGGCGGACGCAAGATCCAGGACGTACATATTGCCTCGCGAATCCAGCGCCAGGCTGCCACAGCCCCAGGTCAACCGAGCCAACGGCTGGTCACGCATGCGACCGTCCTTGCCGAAGCGGCGCACAACGCCGTTGAGCTTGGGTTTCTTTTTCGGAGCGACACCGTCGCTCGCGTAAATGTTGCCCTGCCTGTCCACGCCGCCGATCGTTCCGCCGGATCGCGCTCCCCACGCGAACGAACCCTTGCCGTCAGCCCCCCGCAGTGCGAAGTCCTTGACCGGCTCCAGGTCCAGCGTATAGCAGCTCGGTTTTCCGCCGTGGTGCGTGGCGTACAGTCGTCTACCAACGCGATCCACAAACAGGGTAGGTTCCTTCTGGTTTGCGGATGCGCTGCCGGACGACCGGAGACGCGTCTCTTTCCACTCGGTCGTCGTGCCGTCGGTTCTCACGATACTGCCGGCGACATGATCGTAGACGTAGAGTCGTCCTTCGCCATCGGCAGAGATGGACACTGGAAACCGGAAGCAGCGTTCCTTTGTCCCGCCGAAATGCGTGATCGCGCCCGGCTCGACTCCTTTGTCGACGAGCCGCGAGAACGTCCCCGGCCCGTTGCCGTTGCCGAGCCAAATCAGGCGGGGATCGGAGTTCCGGTCCACGGCGAGGTACTGTACGGCGGGATGCACTTCGGTCTGCCAAACGACCTCCGATGTGAAAATGTCGCCCGCGCATTTGACCAAACACAGCGGACCGGCAGAGGACGTTATCTGCTTTTGGTCGGCGTTCGATCCACCCGCAGCCGACGCTGCATCGGGCTGCGCGGGGGGCGTTTGGAACGAAGCGATGAGGTAGATGTCGTCGTCGGCCGCCTCGATCGCGACAATCTCCTTGAATCGCCGTTCGGCGCCGTCCACGGTGAGCCGGTCCAGGATGCCGATGAATCGGCCGTTCGCCTCGTACACCTTGACGCGGCGGGGTCTGCTGTCGACCACCAAGAGGCGTCCCTTGGCGTCTATCTCGATATCTTTGATGTCCACAAACCGGTTCTCGGAATCCATTTCGGGCTTGTCGACCGTGCGCGGCGGGACTTTCGCTTTGCGGTCGGGCGTCTTCTCCAAAGCCGTCCCCAGGTAGGCAGAAGGGGCCGGGCACTTCTGCGTTCCGTTCCAGGTGAAATCAAGTTGGGGTTCGCCCGTGTCGAGACGAACTTTACGGATCCTGCCGATCCCCTTCGGGTCGGTCGAGAATGCGCCTTTGGCGAGGCCGGATGTCTTGGCCGCCAAATATCCGAAGCCCTTGCCGTCGAGTGCGAACCCCCCATAGCTCTGAAGCAGCGTTATATTCTGCAGGAACCAGAAGTTGTCCATATCGTCAATGCAGAAGATCCTGTATTTAGTTGTTTTCCAGTCGACGTCCGCCGCCCCGTGGCCCGTTAGGATCTCCGCAATGTATCCCTTGCCGTCCGCGTCGATGCGGAACGGCAGCATCGTACCGGCGGGCCACTGGTATATGTACTGAGACCAGCTTCGCGCGCGGGTGGGCACCGCGCGTCCGTCGATGTACTCTGCGTGCCGGTAGACATCCTCCAGCTTCCGGCCCGTCAGCCGGCGCGGGCTCGGAGGATATACCATGTCGAGGTATGTACCGTTACGGTCGAAGCGGACTATGACGGGGTCGCTCCGATTCTCGGCGCTCGTTGCCACATACACGCGTCCCTTGGGGTCGACCTCCAAGGCGACGATGTGAGGCACGGTGCTAGCCCGATCGTAGCCGACGAACCCCTTGAACCTTGGCTGAAGCCCGACATTGATCAGAACGCGGCAGTCGGTCCGCGCCGAGTTCCCTTGCTCGTCGAGGCCGTCCCACACAACGGTCTGCGCCAGGCTGTGTTTGGCAAAGGGCATGGGGGCGTTCGGCCCCAGAACGCCGCAGCCAAGCCTGCGCACGACCGTGCCCGACGCGTCGACTACACTCACGTCAACATCGTCGTACCCGTCCAGCGCGAACGCAATTTCATAACCGCCTTCGCACTTCTTGACCGATGGCGGCGATTTCAGTCGCGCCGGGCGGCGGGGGTGAGAATCGGAATCGACAATCAGGCGATATCCTTCCTGGACCTCCGCGAACGCCTTGCCCCGATAGTAGAGAAGTGGCTTGCGCGACGACGTCGCCGGGCAGACGCGATCCGGCGGAAAGAGGTCGGGATGATTCGAAAGCACCGGCTCGGTCCGATCCTCCGCGAGAACCGACGAGGTGAGCATCAGCAACGGTATCCAGAGGAGACTCAATCGCATCACACGTTTCCTTCTTCGTTCTCCTGTCTTGTGTCTGCCAGCCATGATTGCCTCGTCTTGTGCTGCTATGATGCGCCGACTTCGGTCATCGCACCTTCACTTGCCCGTGCGTATCGGTTTGTCCGGATCACGAAAGTCCAGGGTTATCGTTCCGATTCGGCCGTTTCCGATCGTGATCAATCCAGAGTCGTGTACCGAGTTGATGTAGGGCGATTCGTACAACGCATAGTTCCTCAGTGGCCAGGGCCGTCCGTTGACTGTCGCTCGACCGCGTTTGTATTCGATGCGGTCGCCCTGCGTGCTCACGTACGTCGTTTCGAGGCCGGTGTCCCGGCAGGAATTTGGGTTGTCTCGAATGTCGCGCCGGAACGCCACGAAGGAATCGTGACTCCGGTCGGACGACACTTCAAGGATTCCCCCGCCGGCCTTGGCATAGTGGGTGATTCCGATGTACACGGGGCCTTCCGGGGTCGGGACCTGCCAGAAATGGAAGTCCCGTTCTCTCTGCCGCTTCGCCGCGTACTCACCTCCGCCCACCGCGAGGTTATCGTTGTAGTCCATGAATGTCCCTTTGTAGAACAGGACATTCTTGTACTGCATGTTGGCCGTATTCGGGTTTCGCTCCTCAACAAACTGCCTGTCCTTCTCCCCGGTGGTCACGCGCAGCTCGCGTTTCGGTCCCAGAATCTTTCGCGGATCAGCAAACGTCAGTTCCCAGACCTGAGTGTTTTTGAAGTCCTGGGTGAGTCGGCCCGTCACTTGGTTGTCCAACTCGACTCGATTCTGCAACGATGCGAGGCTGTACGACGGCGTGATGTAGTAGTACATGTCCCAGTCAACCGGCCCCGGCGACGGCTTCGAGTTGACCGATCGCTGGTGACTCCTGAACTCATAGCTGCCTCGCGTCCTGCGGTCCGCTATCTGAACAACAACCTCCGGTGGCCGATAGCTTGTCGTTGTGATGAATCCGTAACTCAGAATCTGGTCTGTGAACGGGTATGTGGGAAACGCCGAGTTTCCGAAGAACTGATACCCGACCACGTAGAAGCTGTCTTGCGTTCCGTCATTGATTTCTGCCACGCCCGGCGAGTGGTTCTGATGAGCGCGGCACCACGGTCCGCCGCGCACGTTGTCGAGGCTCAAGACGGCGAAGTCGGCCATCATTTGATCGAGAGCCATCTGCGCCCACAGTTTTAGCTTGGGATCCTCGATGAAATCATAGACGTTCAACAGCGGAAGCAGCGAGCGTTCGAGATAGTGAGGCGAATTGACCTCATCCCGGCCGAATCTCCCTTGATACCGAACCCAATTGATGAACTTCTCCCGCACGACATCGTGCTTCTGACCGTCTCCAAACTCCTGGTCCGTCAGCAGGTACATGCTGAAATTCACGATCGAGTGGTTGCCGTTGGTCCCAAACCGTTCAATCGACCTGCTGCGCGGGGCGTGTTTCTTGTAGTCCATCAGGACATCCGCCAGTCGCTTGCGAGCCGTCTCACTCAGCACAGTCTCTTTGAAGGCGAAGTACGTGCGAAGGTACAGCAGCACGGGCCATTCGTCGGCTTCCAATTCGTCCGACTGAGCAAAATACTCATTGGCTTCATTCAGTTTCACTCCTTTCGCCAGACAAGCGTGGTAGTGTTGCCACCGACGCCGGTATGAATAGCCCCCGGAGTCGATATCGCCCTCCAGCATCTTCGGCGCGGTGAGCATCGCAAGCAGTTCGGCGCGTCTGGCCTCAAAGCCGTCTGCCTTGCTCTCCCGCTCGGGCGCCCGTCCCGCGCCGCTTCCCGATTCCGCCGCGCGTCCGGCAGCCAGGGCCACCGCACACAAAAACACGGCTCCGCAATACCCCACTGGTCGTCTTTGGTCGCTCATCGGATGTTCCTCTACCTTCGTCGTGTCACGCCGCGGCTCCGTTGTCGCCATTCCGGTCGTCAAGCGGGAGGCGGCCGAGACGGCTTCGGCGGCACGACTACCTCCTTCTCTTCAGCCGAACCACTTCCGCTGCCGGTTGAGCTTGGAATCGAGCACTTCGCGGGCGATGTTCGCGTCCTGGACTATCTGAAAGTCAAACATGCCAACGCAAATGAAGTCGGCGCCGTTATCGAAGGCGTACTTGAAGCCCACTTCCGGACGGATGGCTCCTGCGGCCAGCGTCTTGAAGGCAATCCACGGCTGCTGGAGCTCTTTCATGAAAGCGGCGGTCTCGTCCGGCTTCCGGCACCAAATATTCTTCCGTTCGGTTTGGTGTTGCGCCGACCAGTAGTCTGTGTGATGCAGTGTCTTCATCCAGAAGTCGGGCTTGTAGCCCCGTTCCACACAGGTCTTCACGGTGTCCAGTCGGTGGGCGCCGATGCCCGCCGGCAAGCCGTTGCGTCGTATCAACTCCAGCCCTTGCTCGATCTGGTCGAAATCCTCACGGGCGACGGCGCCGTCACTTCTGCTGCCGTGCAGATAGCAGGCGCAGGCGCCCTGGTCGATCGACGTCTTGATTCCCTCCGCCAGCGTCCGGCCGCCGCAGTCGGAGATGAACTGGATCTTGCCGCCCTCCTTCTTCCAATAGTCAGTGATTACGTCGGAGAGGCTGGGGTTGGTCAGAAAGGTGTTGATACCGCTCGCCTCAGCCAGGCGGAACGTGGCGTATATCTTCTCTCGCGTGTGATAGTTCTGTACCAACGGCGAGACATAGACCAGGTCGCGGGCGTGAGCCCAGCCGCCGATCAGGTTGCCCCCCAGGATCAGCCGGCTCACTTCGACTTTGCCGATCTTTCCTTTGGGTACCTTTCCTTTGAGATCGTCAAGCCTCGCCGAATTGTCATTCTCGCCGGGGCGCGTGGTCGCGTCGGCCTTGTGCTGGTCCGAGTTTTCCCGCTGGGCCAACAGACGCTCTTCCTCAAGACTCGCCCAGCCACGTTTCTTCAGAACTTCCAGCAGCAGACCGCCCACAAACGGCACTCCAGTCAGCCCAGCAATTAGTTGGCGTCTCGAAAAGCGGCTGGCAAAGCGGCAGCTTTTCGAAGCCGCGGCGTCGGATGAATCGGGCGTGGACTTTCGACTCATGACGGATCCTCCTCAAATGAGATCATTCCATCGGTTCAGTGTGCACTGCAATATCTTCAACAAACGATGGCAGCGTTACAACCTTCGTGGTCTGTTGAACTTCTTTCCCGTTTCGCTGTCGCAACTGAAATTGGCCCCCACCGCAGAAGCCCCAGAAAACGCGGATAGCCATGAGCTTGCGACCAAGATACATGAGATCGGTCTCAGCCAAGCGCAAGAGTGTTTCCGGCCAATGGTTCGTATTGTCATCCACGGTTCTCCGATGATTTGTGGCTGTTCTGCGAGTTTGCGTTTCTCCACGCGGGGCTCCTGGGGATTCGCCACGCAATCAGAATGTCCGGTACATTGGACTCCCCGGTCTTTCTGACAATCCGTTATCTGCCTGTGGCGCGACGCTGTTGCCGGGCGCGTTCGAATTCGGCTCGCTCCTTCTCGTTCAGCTTCCCGTCGCCGTCATTGTCGTAGCGCTGGAGGATTCGCTGCGGCACGCCGCGACCCTTCCTCGCCGGACGGCTGCCCCTGTTACGCGGCGGGGCCGAGGGCTTGCGACTGACGATCTTCCACTCCTTCAGCTTCTGCTGAAAAGCGGCACTGTCGCGAGTCAGCCCCATGGGCTGGTTCTCAATCGCGTCTTCCATCTCCTGGCGGCTCCACTGGGGCACTTCCAGCCCTTCACGCTCCAAGAGGGCTTTGAACCAGCAGTGTGCCATCATCTCCGCGCCTATGTAGTTGGGATGTGCTCCGTCGGTGTCGAAAGCCAGGGGATGTTGTTTGCTGGTCGGCGTCCAAACGTCCGGACCGGCATAGATGCGAACCGGCTTGCGCGTCATCAACTCGGCCAGCGCCAGGCGTTCGTTGCCGATCGCCGGTTCCATCGACCGCTTGTAGATGTGCATGCCCACGACGACCGCCGCGGCACCGTCGTCCAGGATGCACCGGGCATACTGCTCGATGACGTCTGCGCCGCGTTTGATTCGCTCGTGATCGTCGGCGCCTTGGATGCCGGCAGCACGATCCGCTCTTGTGCCGCCGCCGCGATCGCCGCTTGAGTAGACGCCTTGAAGCGACTGCTGGCAGAGCACCACCACAGGACGCTTGTCCTTCTCGGCTTGAATCATCGGCGTTAGCATCTGCTTCCAAGCGGCCGACGGTTCGCCCGTGCCGACATTCATCCAGCGAGCGATAGGCGTGCCGCCCTTGTTGCAGAGCTGGACTTCGACGACCCGCTTGTCGGGCCCGCCCATATAGCGGTCAATCTTACGTTGTAGGAACGCCCACCAATGCGCCGAAGTGGAGTAGCCGTGCGCGATCAGAAGCCGTGGCTCACCGGAAAAGATCTTGATGTCTTCCGAGTCCGCCTGGGGCTCTGCGGAGAACGCGGCTGCTGAGAGCAACAGAAACACAAGGCAAGCGAGTCTCGAAGATCGGAAGCACTGCAAGAACATGAAATCTCTCCGGCTTGAGGCAACGGTTAAAGAACACCAGCATTTCTCTTTCGCTACTTTCGGCCGACCGTGGTCTTTGCCGGATCAGCCATCGCTTCCACAATTCGATCGAAGCACTTGAAAAACAGAGCGCGATTCCGTCCAACAAGCACCTTTCACAATATGAAGGATGCGAGTCATGGATTGGCCGCAGTCAGCACGGCGACCCAATGCCCGCCGCTAGATGCCTTGAGCGTATTGTCTCCGTTGCTCGAAACCGTGGTCCTCTGACCCCAGCAGGTTGTCGCGATGTCCAGCCACCGCAACTCGAACGAACGCTCTGAAGGGGCCAACTCGATTTGCACGCTGCGGTCACCGTCACCTGTGAAGAAGACGGCATACTGCCGCCCTGGCTCGGCCAGGCAATAGGCCTCGTTGGTCACGCGCTCGGACAGCAGGTCGTTGTGCGGGTTCATACGGAAGACGTGGACTGCATCGACAAACTCTCGCATGCTACGCAGGTGTCTTTGTCCCTGGGGCGCCAACCCAAACCCTTCGCGCAAGCCGGCAGGGCGTGTTGGTGTGTGCCGGTGGAAGCGGATGCTGGCCGCACCGGCGAACACGGCTCGCCAGAACTTCGCACCCGCCTCGGCGTCGGTCGGCGACGTACGGTCCCTCCCGAAGCTGCCTCCGATCGGCCAATTGAAATGGTAACACTTTACGTGGTTGATGGGCCGCGCGCCGTGTTCGAGGACTTGGGACCGATACCAGAGGATATTGTCATATTGTGTCTGGCCGCTAACGCCGTTGTTCTGGGAAATGTCACTGAAGTTGAATGCTGCATTCGTCAGCGGCACGCGCACCTCGGGGTTGTCCCAGTCCTGAAACGTCGTCGCCTTGTAGGGAGTCGGCCAGTGGAAACGCCGGGAAGAGCACACGAAGATATCATCAGCGCCCTTGGACTTGGCATATTGCCGCGCGAACCGAGCCCAATACGGATCGGGCTCCAACGTCTCGTCGCCAATGCCACTTTCGTTGTCTACCTGAAACAGAACGTGGTCGTGGCGGTTGTCGATGACCTCGTCGATCACTTTCTCGACGAAACGTCTCTGCAGAGGCAGCAACACCGGGTCGTTCTCGACCGCGGCGTGATGGAAGGCGTTGTAGAAATCTGTCTTGCCGGGTTTCAGAAGCGGCGAGTCCGCCCAGTCGTAGGTGCTGTTGTTGTTTGGGTTCCACGGCGGATGATACCAGCCGAATCGCGCATGTCTCGAATCACCGTTTTCATTCCAGCGATCCCAGAATTCGATTTGCACGAGGATACCCCGCGTCTGCGTCTCGCGCAGGAATACTCGCAACTTGTTCCAATACTCCTCGTTCCATCGGTGCAGGTCGTATTTCCCGTCGACCCTCGCAAACGGGTACGGCAGCAGGTCCCAACGATATCCGTCCGACGTATACTCTCGCGAACTCATGGTGCAGCGAAGGTAGTTGCCGCCGCAGCTTTGCAGCAGATCCAGATGGTCGGTCAGCCTTGTGCCGTCGCCGGCCCATTGGAAGATGTTGTCACGGTCCGAGCCGCCGAACAGGAGGATTGGGCAGCCGTCGTATTGCCAATAGTTCGGGTTTTGAGCGTACGGTTTGATCTGCGCAAAACCCGTACCGGCGCACAGGAACACGATCAGGCTGCTGACAGCGAGCGATATCTCGAAAGATCTTGTGATCATACCGGTTGCAGACACCAAGAGACCCTGGCGACTTGGTCTACTTCTTGACGATCGCGGCTACCCAGCCGCCCTTGTATGGGGCGGAGATCGTTACGACACCGCCGCCCTCAATTGTCTTTTTCATCGGGCGATAGCCCCCAGCGGCCGATGTCTGAGTGGGAATGCCCATGGAGACACTGATCCATGTCACGTCGAAAGAGCCTGCTGCGCCGGATAGATCAAGCCCCACGGCCCCGCCGTTGGTGAAATAGAGCGCGTAGGAGTCTCCTGGTTTCGCGGCCAGGTAGGCTTCGTTGCTCTCGCGGTTCGAAACCAGGTCCATTTGCGGCGTGATGTCCCAGAACTTGATCAGGCTTTCCAGAATGCGAGCTGCCTTGATGCTCCCTTTGGCGAAGTCGTTCAGCCCGTTGCCGGAATCGGGCCGGTGGAACCGGGCGCTCGCCGAGCCGCCAAGGATGTTGCGCCAGAATCGCTCGACACCATCTTCAGGCCCGCCCGTCCCAAAGCTCTTGTAGCCGCTGCCATAGATTTTGGTGTGATTGCTGGGGCGCGGATGCGTATTGACCTGGCGCAAAAGCCATTGCAGACTTTCCCAGTGCGTCTCGTCGTAATTCCGGCTGTTCACTTGTGAGATGTCGGCAAACATGTAGTGCTCGGCATCGTTGAAGATGATCGGAGTATGCTCTGCCTGTTCTGCCTCGAAGGCATCGTCGAACATATCGGTTGTACAGACCGTCACGCCCTTTTCGGCGGCCTTGGATTTGATCAAGCCAATCCAATACTGCCCCCATTCTGCCGGCGTGGATGTCTCGTTGTCCATACAGTAGAGGACGTGTCCGTAGTCCAGGCTGTAAGACAGCATCTTGGCGACGAACGCCTCCTGGTACTTCCTAATGAGATCGAACTTCTTGTCGTACCGCGGCATGCCGGGGATCGTGTGGAAGAACGGGTGCCGATCCTGCGACGGATGCCGGGTGTATTGATCGGCGAGGCCGGTTTGCTCGGCGGTGTAGTTGACGTTGTTCGCGGGGCGCCAAGGGCTGATCTGCCAGTAGTTCAATTCACGCGCATCGGTGTAATCGAAGCGGTCCCAGACCTCGATCTGCACAAAGATCTCCCGCTCCGCGGTCCACTTCAGCATGTCTTCGAAACGCTGCCAGTATTCCTGGTTCCATTGATCGAGGTCGAAGTTTCCATCCGTCAGCAGCTTGTGCGGCTTGAGATCCTTGCCCTCCCGCTGGCTCATCGTATTGCGTACGTAGTTGGCCCCGACCGCTTGCATCTCGTCGAGATGTGTTTCGAGGTCATCGAGCAAAAAGATATGGTCCGTCTTGCTGCCGCCCAGCAGCATCACGGGTTGGCCTTGGTATTGCCAGTAGCGAGGATTCTTGTCGTAGGGCTTGATCCGGTCGGCGTTCTTGTCCTCGGCCGGTAACTGCGATACAGCGAGCGTGTTCAAGACGACTGCCGCGGCAATCACAAAGAAGACGCGAGTCGAGAATCGATACATGATGTGCAACTCCTTGATAACGCGTGCTGTCCAATGTCTCGCAATGCTTCCTCTGCAGGCGTGTCTGTTGCCAACCCATCCACATGCCGGCTTGGCAATGACTTGTGAGCACTCAGTCACAACTTCTTGGGCAGCACCGATGGCAGAAACCCGGTTTTTTCGGAAAAACCGGGTTTCTACTACGCCCAGAAATTCGTGCGCGGGTGCTGATCTCCGAAACATTCCAAGATCCGGTCGTACCTACCGCCAAGTGTCCCGGTGCGCAGCCAAGATCCCCTTCAGCTTCTCACGCACCTCCTCATACGTCGGATCCTCCGCCACGTTTTGATTCTCATCCGGGTCCTTGTCCAGATCGAATAAGCCGACTCCCCGCAACTGACCGGCGCCTTTCTTCGTTCGCATTTCCATGTAACGGTATCCGTCCGTCCGCACCGCATCACCTCCGCCATGACGCGTAATCACTGCTTCCTTATGCTCCGCATCGACATCCGCCAACAGGGCACTGAGACTCTTGCCCTGCAGATGAGCGGGCTGCGGCAGACCGGCCAGATCGCACAGTGTCGGGTAAATGTCAATGTACTCCACCAGCCGCCGACTCACCCGGCCGCCCTCAACGCCCGGCGCCACCACCAGCAGCGGCGTGCGAGAGGCAACCTCGAAGTTCGTATGCTTGCACCAGAATCCATGCTCGCCAAGCTGCCAACCGTGGTCGCCCCAAAGAACGATGATTGTATTGTCGGCCACACCGAGTTTCTCTAATTCGTCAAGCAGCCGACCGACCTGCGCATCGATGAAACTCACACACGCATAGTAGCCTCGTATTAGCTGCACGGCTGTTTCGTCCGAGACGGGTCCCTTTTTCGGAATGCCGTAATACGATCGCATTTCTCCCCACGTATAATTGAATGCACTCGGCAAGCCGTGTGGAAAGAACATGTTGTCCGGCAGCGTCACACTATCGGTCGGATAGAGGTCCCAGTATTTCTTGGGCGCCACGAACGGAAGATGAGGGCGATAGAACCCGCACGCCAGGAAGAAGGGCTTGTCCTGCTTGGCCAAAAGCTGCAGGTCCGCCAGTGTTTTGTCGCAAATCTTGTGGTCCGGGTAGATCTCGTCCGGCTGGTCGGCCTCCTCATAGACGGGTCCCCGACCGCGCGATTCCGATTTCAGCGCGCGGTTCTCCGGCAGTGCCCACCAAATGCTCGATGGATTGGGATGCCACGCCGGCTGACTCCAAGCCGCAGCATCGTCCTTGCTATGGTGATAGATCTTGCCGTTGCTGGCCGTGTGGTAACCGTTTTGCCTGAACACCATCGGTAGCGATGGCACATCCGGAGCGTCTTTCTCCGCCCAGGTCAGATACGACGTGAATCGAGTCGGCGTCGGGCGCAGCCCCTTCATCAGACTCGCCCGCGATGCACCACACACGGCAATATTGCAGTAGGCCCGATCGAACTTCACTCCCCGTTGGGCCAGCCGATCGAAGCTCGGCGTCACCATCTTCTCAAGGCCATAACAGAAGAACTCCGGTCGAAGATCGTCCACTCCAACAAACAGCACATTCGGCCGCTCCTTCGCATGAACGTTTGCCACAAGAACAAGCATCGAGAACAGAGTCAGACAGGTCACTGAAAATCGGCGTTGCAGAGTCATGTCAGCCTTTCGTACTTCATGAGGTTGAGTTCAACTCGTAGGAAATCTGTCTTCCATGATCAACAGGACTGATTCTAGGAGGAGGAACTAGATGATTCAAAGGGGCTCGTGCTCAATGGTAGATTCGAGTTGGTCGCCGACCAGGATGTTCTCAGCTCTCACATTGGATTGCCCACGCGCATAATATTGATCTCTGCGCGTTGCGGCGTCTCGGGGGCGGCTTCCGAGGAAAAAGTGACTCGATTCTCGCCCCCCTCAAGAACTGGTGGTTTGCCCTGAGGCTTGATCCGACCGATCTCGACGCCCTCGCGATCGAACACTCGCGCTTCTCCTTCTCCGTCGAATTCCAGATACTGCTCAGTTTCGAGCCGACACGGAAATACGATCTTCTCATCGCCAACGGCGATGCACGGGTTTTGGACGGGCAGCCAGCGCTCGCGCAACGCCTTGATGGGGCCGACCAGGCAGCACACGTCCGTTTGAGAGGGGATCGAGTTGTATCTCAGGAAGACGGTCGTGATCCGGTCGTACTGGAAATGGCGCACCGTATGCTTCCTGCTGTAGCCTGCGTCGAACTCGAACACTCGATCCGATTCGGGGCGAGTCAATTCGCAGTATTTCCAGCCAGTGAAGTCGACGTCGATGTAATGGTCGCGATACCCGCCATTGGCCGCGCGCAGTTGGACGTTCAGCACCTCGCCTTTGCCGTCACCGTGTACCCAAACGCCCAAGCCGCGCGACCATCGGCTCGTTGTGGTCGTCTGCTCGGGCACGCCCTCGATGAGCGCCGGCGGGGCGATCCGCTCGCCCAGACGCACCAGATCGGCACGCTGTTCGGCCCAGCCGTCTGCATTTGGCAATTCGCTTTCTGCCGAGAAGACGACACACGCTTCGCCGACGGGCGTCTTCTGGTCGCTAGGCTCCAGGCTGGTTTGGCACTGAGCGGCGGTTCGAGCCTTGACGTACCGCGAAGCGTCCCGCTGGTCGATCAGCACTGGGTTGTCGACATGGTCATAGGGCGACAAGATGGGAATCGCGTAGAGTCGAAACCGAAGCGGTTGGGGGCCCAGGTCGTTGGCGACCGTCCACGAGCGGCTTTTCTCGTCCAACACCATGTGTGCCGGTCCGTACTGAACCGGCGCCAAACGCCAGCCTTCGCGCTCTGTACCGACGAGCTTGAATTCGGCCCCCTGTTGTTGAATGGCTTTCTTGATTTCTCCGGAAAAATGGTCGGCCAGTCGCAGTTGCTCGTACCGAGCGATCAGTGTCTTGATGTCGGGCCATCTACCACAATCGTGGATCTTCTTGAACGTCGTCTCCAGGCTCCAACATGTGTCGAAACCCAACGCTTTCTGGCAGACATATTCGATTTCGTCCGGCGTGGTCGAGCGGCGATGAGGCGCCCAGGTGTGAAAGCCCCACCAACCCAGATCGGCAGGCACGAAACTGGCTTTGACGCCGACAGCGGCCCGCAGCTTGTCGTGATCGAGAAACCGTTTGACGCCGATTTCCACGAAATCATTGCACGTCTTGAAGCCTTCCATGTGCCAATACAGCGGACCGCTGCAACTGCCTCCCACGCGGACCTCGCGACGCCACAATTGCTCGCTTTGCAGCGGGATCTGGGACACGTAACGCCACGACCACTCGCGGCCGAACGCGGTGTTCGCATTTGCCCCGTCGAAGTAGATCATGTCTAGTTCGCACTCGTTAATCACCTCCGCGTAACGTCGCGCGATCTGCAGCGCCAAATCCGTATCGCAGTCGGCCAAGTAGTGGCTGTATCGTTGGGTCAAATGCCAAACCGTGCTCCCCTTGGTGTGGACGGTTCGCTTAGTGCCGTGGGCTCCGCGTATGCACTTGTCCAGCCCGTAAGGCGGCTGGGTCGATAGTCCTCGATAGCTGATGATCTCGTCGTCAATTTGCACGTCGAATCCCTGCCGCTCCGCCCCGTACGCAACATCCCCTGGGAAAGCGGCAGGCGACCGGACGGTAGGCACGAACTTGGTCCGATCGTCGATGTCGGCGGCCAGCGTCACCTTGTCATCTTTGGCCAAGCGCGGATCGGGAACGGGCGTGGTAAGCGGGTCTCGTTTGTTGACAAATCCCGTCAGGCAGTGAATCCCGACCTTCAAGCCCGCGGCGTGGGCCTTTCTGGCCACGGCCCTCAGACCCTCAGGCCCGTGCGGGTAGGTTTTCGAGTTGATTTCGTAGGACCCCAACGACGTAGCCCAGGTATTGGCGTAGATCAGGATGTAGCCGAACCGAAGTTCCTTGGCGATTCGGATGACCTCGTCGACGTTCTGCTCGGTCATGTCGATGAACAAGTAGCTCTTTCGCGAGTCGGGTGACACGCGGGCCCAAACTCCGTCGAGCGTGACGTGCGGCACCTCCGGCTCGGCAATCTCGATCGCCTCGACAACGTCGAGTAGTTTTTCGTTCGGAGCGGCAAACAGAGCGACGCGAGCGCCCTTGAATCCGAATCGCCGGTAGCAGCGTCCCATCAACGAGACCGGGCGACCGGCGAGCTTCAATTGCGATTGCGTCTGCATGTTCAATGCCTGGCAACCCACGGCAAACTGGCGCGAACTGACACAGCCCGCGCGCACCGCTACCTTGCGTGCCGGTATGGAAACACAGACATTGGCAAAGACGACCTCTTCCACATCCTTCTCGTCAGACAGTTCCTCCAACTCGAAAACCAGCCATTCCGGTTGCCGCTCCACGCGAATAACCGCGGTGACATCCGTGCCCGTGAAAGAGACATGAAGCCGGTCGCCCTGGAGATCGACGGCCGATGCTTCGTGTCGTTTTCCTCCGCGCACGAGAACCGCGAAAGGCACGGGTTTGTCGACCACGTGGTTCGTTTCATCACGAAGGTCGACCAGAGCAACACTTGAGCCTCGCTCAGAAATCTCAAGGCGAAACAGGTTGGTTTCCAGCGATATCGAGTCCGCCAGCACCGGACGTGCCGCGACGGCCTGCGATATTAAGATCACTTGCATAACGAGAATCAAAGCTCTCATCTTCTTGCTCCGTGAAGAGTAAGGCTGCCGGCAAACGTGTCTTCGTCCCATTGATATCCCTTTCATACTGGCTGGAGGCAAGTCATAGTTGACGAACACATTATTTGACAAATTGGCATCGTTTGGCAAACGCTGATATGATTTCCGTTCAGCCTGCGATGCACGTAACGGTCGCTTGAAGTCCGGTGTACGGGACGTTTGGATTTACGGAGCCAGTTTATCATGACAATGCACGAGCTTGCCATTTGCCTTGCGATTCTGAGTGCGTCGCCCCCCAGCGATTCGTCGGTCATCCCCACGCCCCAACTCGAGCGCAACACGGGCGAGATGGTATGCCTATCGTCGGAGCGTCCCAACGTGCTTCTTCAGAAGGCCGGGGATCCTCCCACGGAGGCTGAGGCTGTTCGGTTGGGGATCAACCTGATCCGTGCTCGACTACGGAATCTCGGCAGCGACCTTCAGGATACGGACGAGCAGCGATGTGGGGGTACGCTGATCATCGAATACCTGTCGAACGATCGAATGTTGCAGTTGCTGCGCGAGAGTGGCACGGCCGCTCCGACCGATCCTCGCCGCCTTCGTCAGGCTTATGTGCTGCGTGTGGAAGAAACGACCACGGGCTTCGTCTTGCAGGTCTCTGCATGCAGCGGACTGGGGGCTTACTATGGCTTGCTCTCTGCGTGCCAGCTTCTCGACTCGGATGAAAACGGACGTATTCGCCTTCCCGTCACAACACTGTTTGACTGGCCGGAGTGCCCTCTCCGATTGGCCAAGACGAGTGCTTCGGAAAATCGGCTGGAGACGATCGAGGCATTCTCTGTGTGGTTGCCAGCCTTCAAGCTCGACATGCTGGGCCTGCAATACCACGGCGACAATTCGAAAACGCCCGAACCGCCATTCTTCGATAATGTCGAGAGCCTGTGCCCGAGACTGCGAAAGGAAGGCCTGCTGGAGACGGTCGTTTACTTCTGCCCGTTTCGAGGAGGCGACAAGTCCTACGATTTCCGGCAGGACGAGGATCGGGCGAAATACGCGGAGTTGCTTCGATGGATCCTCGCCCAAGGTGCGCATGGTATTGAGATCGACTACAACGACTGGCCGGACAATACGAGCGGCGTGCCTGTGGAGGACGTGATCAACCTTGCGTGCGAGACCGCCAGCGACCCGGATGTTCACGTGCTGTTTTGTCCGTCGCTCACGATGTACCGGGGGATGGCCAAGCCGGAGCTTTCCCAGACGCTTTCGCGGATCCCGGAACGTGTCCGGCCGTTATGGACCGGGAGACAAACGCTGATTGACGAGTTGCCAGCGGAAGACGTGGAGCAATGGACGAAACAGGCAGGGCGGCGGCCTTTTCTGTGGGTCAACCGAGTCTTCCTTCATGGCCAGTTTTGTCGTTTCCTGCCGGACGCCCCGGACGTTGGAGTCTTCCGAGGCGAGGCCCTACCGCGGGAGTTGAACCGGCTGTTCGCGGGCGTACATTTCAACGCGGGGTTAGGTAGGGGGTACAACCGACTTCCACGCAGGTTCACTCCCCAGGCGCTCGCTTACCTGGCGACAGCCGCCGACTTCCTGTGGAATCCAAAGAAATGGCAGCCGGAGCGTTCTGCCGCGAACGCTGCTCGACTCGTGGAGATCATGACAAGTCTGCTTGGCCCTGAAAGTATGGTCGGCCTGGCCGGCAAGACGATAACAAGTGACCATCCGGACTGGCGGCCGGTTGCGGGGCGATGGGAAGAGTTGGACGGGTGCATTGTGGGCCAGAGTGACGGCCGGTTCGCCGTTCTGTTGGCCAGAACGCCGCCTGATCCCAGCGCCCGAATTCAAACCTGCGAGGCCACGGTCCAGACTCTGAACATGGTGGGCAACCGTAACGGCTATTTGGTCTTCGGCCGTCGGACCGAGAGCGAAGAATACCTGTTCGCGGGAATCGGCTTTGCCTCGCGGCAATGGATGATCATGCAGGCGAAGGCAGGCGCCCAGACACAACGTGTCCTGTGCCAAGCCGATGGGGACATCGCCACCGGCAAACCGCATTCCGTCCAAGTCAAACTCGACTGTCAAACGGGCGACGTAGAACTGCGAGAATTCGTCGAAGGAAACTGGATCGAGCGACTCAGGTGCCGGTTGCCGGATCCCGAATCGTTGGTCCCCGTCGCGGGTCTTGGTATCAAATGGGGAGCGACCGAGTTTGCGGACGTGAAGCCATGACACACTCTCATTTCGAACGCGGAGGGATGCAGTATGACGAGCCAATTTGAACGACTTCGGCGGATGATCTGGGAAGGACTTGGCAATCTCACTCGATACTGTGGAGGCAAGCATCGCCAAAGACAACGCGGTGCGGCAAACGGCAGTCGCCGGTCTTTCTTGCGAACGGCTCCGGGGCTGCTGGGGCTTGGGTGTGCGGTTGCGCCGACGTTTGTCGGGGCACAAGAGACGCCTCCCGAGGAAAAACGCACTTCGTCGCAGCGATGGGAGGAGCTTTCTGCGTCGGATCTGGTCAAGGCCCTAGAGCAGACGTCGCTTGTGTATGTGCCAATTGGGACGCTCGAATTTCACGGTGCGCACTTGCCGCTGGGTACGGATGCGATTCATTCGTATGAACTCTGCCTCGCGGCGGCGAAACGGACGGGCGGGGTCGTGCTGCCGGCCACTCACTGGAGTCCTCATGGTCATGAGGGCTGGGCGGGCAGTTTGCTGGTGCGCGAGGAAACGTTCCGAGCGCTGCTGACCGATGTATTCACGTTGCTCTGCGAACAAGGCGTCAAGTTCATCGTGGCTTGCACGGGGCACTATCCGGCAAAGCAGGAACCGGCGATCAGGAAGATTGCGGACGAAGTGGTCCAACGGTTTCCGGAGACTCGTTTCCTGGTCCTCGGACCGTGGTGCCATCCCACGGATCCATCGGCCGATCACGGAGGCAAGAAGGAGACCGCGCTGATGCTGTCCTTGCGGCCAGCGTTGGTGCACATGGAACGGCTATCCGGCCCGGAGGCAATGCGAGGCATCTCGGCCTCGGCGGTCGACGGCACGGCCCAATTCGGCAAGGACTATTTTTCGGCCGAGGTGGACAACTTCGTCAACAAAGTCAACGAGGCTCGACAGCCCACATAGTGTGTCTACTTGCGTGAGGTCAAGGTCACGATGAAAGACGAGTACGACGTGATTGTGGTCGGGGGCGGCGGCAGCGGGTTGGCCGCGGCGATGGCGGCTGCCGAAAACGGCGCAGAGGTGCTGCTGCTGGAAAAGCAGCCACATCTGGGCGGGGCGACGGGGATCGCCGTCGGATCGTTCACCGCCAGCGGCACCGTGTTGCAGCAGAAGGCCAGCATTGACGACAATCCTGATGACCACGAAGAAGATGCAGCCAAATTCGGCCCGCGCGATTATCAAGACCGAAACAATGCCGGACTTCGCCGTTTCTTCCTTGGCCACGCCGCCGACACACTTCACTGGTTGATGGACATGGGATTGGTGTTCCACGGTCCCAATCCGGAACCGCCAAACCGCGTGCCGCGGATGCACAATGTCGTCCCCAACGCCAAAGCATACATCGCGGTGCTACAGACCCGGCTGATGCGCGCCGGCGGCACGATCGTCGTCGATGCGCCGGCAAAAGAGTTGATCGTCGAGGGCGGCCGCGTCGTCGGCGTGGTTGCCCGGATCGACGGCCAAACGAAACGGATTCGCGCTCGTCACGGCGTGGTACTGGCAGCCGGCGACTATGCGAACGCCCCGGATATGATCGGCCGGTTTCGTGGACAGGAATTCACGGCCATCGAAGGTATCCATCCCTACACGACTGGCGACGGGCATCGACTCGCCGAACAAGCCGGCGCCCGAATGGTCAACATGGATATCACGTACGGGCCGGAGTTGCGTTTCATTCCTCCGCCGGGCAAAGGCTTCGAGCAGCTTCTTCCGTCCAAGGGGCTGGGCATGAAACTGATGGGCATGATGATGCCGCTGGTGCCCAAGGCGGTGATTCACCGGAGGATCAAGCGACTCCTGGTTACGTGGCAACATCCCGAAGATTCACTTCTGGACAACGGCGCCATACTGGTGAACCGAGAAGGCCGGCGGTTCACCGACGAGAGGGCATCGCCGGAACGCGAGATAGCCGTGGCGGCCCAGCCGGAAAAGATCGCCTACATCGTATTGGACGAGCGGCTGATCGACGTCTACAGCGAGTGGCCCAACTTTATCTCCACCGCACCGGAGATCGCCTACGCCTACGTGGCCGATTACCTGAAACTGCGACCCGACGTGGCTGCCGAAGCCGGCTCGTTGGCCGAGTTGGCAAGGACGCGCGCGCTTCCAGCCGATGGACTCCGTCAGACGATCGAGCAGTTCAACCAATACGCCGGCAGCGACGGCCCCGACCCCTTCGGGCGTACCGGCGACTCGCATCCGCTCGCGGGTGGTCGCTGGGTGCTGTTGGGCCCGGTCAAGGCGTACTTCACCACGACCGAAGGCGGAGCCGCAGTCGACGAGCAGATGCAGGTGCTCGATCCAGACGGGCAGCCGATTGCCGGGCTGTACGCCGTGGGGCAAAACGGGCTGGGCGGCCAAGTGTTGTGGGGACACGGCCTTCACATCGCCTGGGCCATCACCAGCGGACGGCTGGTCGGCGAGTTGCTTGGCAAGAGGGCAGAGCGTTCTCAATGCCGCCTGTGATCGTAACGGCGTAGGGTGGGCCAAGTCTTCGCGGGCCCACCGCTCGGTACTCGGTACTCAGGTCCCGGTGGGCCCGCGAAGACTTGGCCCACCCTACAAGAATGTGCGGACTGCGCCGCGAACCGGCTACCCGAACGTCGCCAGGATCTCGTCCTTCTTCTTTCCAGCCTTGGCCATCGCAAATGCGTGGGTGACTTCGGGATTCAGGAAGCAAATCAATCCGTAAACGCCCAATGCAATGGCTGTGGGGGCACAGTAGCAAGTCATCAGTGTGGTGACCATCCCGGCGATCAAGGCCACGAAGCCTAGCACGCGCCCACGAAATTTGTAGTTGCGTATCCCGGCAAAGATGTGCAGGACTGCCCCGATCAGCACCACAACACCCATGCCGCCGTATATCGCAAGGAGAACCCATGTCATCGCCTCTGGCGGCGGGCCCCCGGGCGGCCCTGCTTGTTGCGCCATCTCGCCCTGCATCATCATCGGAAAGAAGGCCCCCATACCGATAAGCCCCAATCCCATGAGCACTTCGAGGGCGCCTTGGACGATCATCAGAATGGCCAGAACGGGTACGTGCTTGACCATGCCTCGACTGGCCGGCGGGGGGTAGTACGGCATCGGCCCCACAGGCGCCCCGGCGCTCCCGAGGTCCGGCGACGCGTACGGATTGTCGCCAAACGGATTATCTTCGCCCAAAGGAGTTTCTTGACCAAACGGATCTTTTTGTGAATCGTCCGTCGACATGACAGTTGAAAACCCTGTGTTCGCGCCGCGTTAATCAACGCATAGGTCGTTGTTGATGCCCCCGCCGCACCGTATCGCATACGATAGCACGCGGCGTGTCAAGTAGCCACACGGACCAGAAGGCACTGACGGCGTGGCTTCGTTTGACAATCCGGTGAACATCCTTCAGAATCTTCGAATGGGATATTGAACGCCTCGATGGAGCAGAGTAGATGTTGAAAACACGGCGAGCCCGTCCTCAGCTAAGAGACCGGATCGCTTTCTTCAAGGAATTTCTGAAGAACCCGCAGCAGGTGGCATCTGTCGTGCCCAGTTCGCGCTTTCTGGAGCGGCGCGTTGTGGAAGTGGCCGGCGTTCAGGCAGCCGGCACGGTTGTCGAACTCGGCGCCGGCACCGGAGGCACGACGCGCGCCATACTCGGAGCTATGCCACGGGACGCCAAACTGCTCAGCATCGAAATCAATTCCAAGTTCCGGGCCTCTCTCGAACGCATTGGGGATTCGCGTCTGGTGGCCCACACCGGCAGCGCCCACGAATTGGAGGAAGCGCTTTCCCTGCACAACCTGCCGGCACCGGAAGTTGTGATTTCGGGGATACCCTTCTCGAAGATAGGCCGAACGTCGGCGTCGCGGATCCTCGAAACGATCTCGTCCGTTCTGGTCCCGGGTGGGCGGTTCGTGGCGTACCAGTTGCACAAACGCGTCGAGTCGCTATGTCGACCGTTTCTGGGGCCGGCGCGTGTGGCAGTAGAGCTTCGGAATATTCCCCCGCTTCGCATCTATCGCTGGGAAAAGCAAGCCAAGATGCCTGACGGGATTTAACGTCCCAGGGTCGCAAGATGCGAGCCGTGCGCGCATTTTCGTAGGGGCCAAGTCTTCGCGGGCCCACCGGGCTGAGTACTTAGTACCGAGTACTGAGTGGTGGGCCCGCGAAGACTTGGCCCACCCTACTTGGTTGCAGCCCGCGGCCGCGTTAGTGTACTGCGCGGAGGATAAACACCATGACCATACGACTTTCACTCGCCGCTACTCTAGTAACGCTTTCTGTCGTCGGTGCTACCGCAGCGGACGACCCGCTGTTTCCTTTCGTCATTTCCTACGACGCGCCGGACAACGCGGCGAACGTGTCCGACTGGCTCGAACGCCCGGCTGGCAAGAGCGGTTTTGTCCGGACGACGGGCGGCCACCTGGCCACCGATGCCGGTCCGATTCGCTTTCTGGCCACCAACCTGTGTTTCGACGCGTGTTTTCCCGCGCACGAACAGGCCGAGCGAGTAGCCGCCCGATTGGCGCGATTCGGCATCAACTGCGTGCGATTGCATCACATGGATTCCAGGTCCATCTGGGGCGACAGCCCGGACAAGCTGACGATGGATCCGAAACAGGTCGAACGGCTCGACTATCTGATCTATCAGCTCAAGCAGCATGGTATCTACACGAACATCAACCTGCACGTATCGCGCTGGTTCGGGCCGGCCGAAGGATTCGTGGCTCGTGACGAGCGCCCGAAGTACGACAAAGGTCTCGACAACTTCGAGCCACGCATGATCGAGCTGCAGAAGAAGTACGCGCGTGATCTACTGACCCATGTAAACGCCTATACCAAGATCCCATACACGCGCGAGCCGGCCGTAGCGTTTGTCGAAATCAACAACGAAAACGCCCTGTTCAATCAATGGAGCCGCCGCCAGTTGGATACGCTGCCCGAACCGTACGCGACCACATTCCGCAAGCTGTGGAACGAGTGGCTACGTAATAAGCATGGCAGTACCGAAAAACTGCGCGAAGTCTGGAACGTAGGCTCGAAACCACTCGGCGACGAACTGCTGCGGAACGGCGATTTCTCGCAGGCACTCGCCGGCACATGGCATATGGAACGCGACGAGCAGACTCAGGTGGAATCGTCCATCGAATCCGGCGGGCCTGACGGCCAGCGCTGTCTGCGAGTGGTAGTCACGCGCGGGGGCCTCGAATCGTGGCGGCCGCAGTTGTCGCAATCGGGCTTCTCGGTCAAGAAGGACGAGCCGTATACGCTGGTTTGCAGTTTGCGTTCTGACAAGAAGCGGCAAATCGGCCTCAATTGCATGATGGCCCACGAGCCGTGGGAGCGATTGGGCTTGTCGACCAGTGCGGAAGTCGGTCCCGAATGGAAACGTCACCGCTTCACGTTCGTGGCCGCACGAGACGATCCCAAGGCGCGCATTACGTTCACCAGCTTGGTGCCCGGCACGTACGAGCTGGCCAATGTCTCGCTACGGCCCGGTGGGATCCTGGGCTTGGAACCGGACCAGCGATTGGAGGATGACAGCGTTCCGGTGTTACGTCGTGGAGAAAGGCGATTGACTGAAGCCGCGCGACGCGACTTCGTCGACTTCATGTGGGATACGGAGCGCGAGTACTGGTGGGGCATGTATCGGTATCTGAAAGACGACCTGGGTGTGCAGTCGATCGTCTCGGGTACTCAGCTCAGTTACAGCCCGGTGCGCATTCAGGCCAAACTCGATTACATCGACGCCCACTCCTACTGGCACCACCCCCGGTTTCCGGGCCGCCCGTGGGATGGTCGTAACTGGTACGTGCAGAACGAGGCCCTGGTGAATTCGCCGGGCGGGACACTGGCAAGCTTGGCCGTACGTCGAGTCGCAGGAATGGCGTATACGGTCAGCGAGTACAATCATCCGATGCCGAACGCCCACGGAGCAGAAGGGTGCCTGATGCTTGCAGCCATGGCCGCATTTCAGGCATGGGACGGCATATTCAGCTTTGCCTACTGCCACAATTCAGATTTCGAGCCGCAGCGGATCAGTAGCTACTTCGACATCAAAGCAGACACGGTCAAACTGGCCCACATGCCGGCTTGTGCCGCATTGTTCATGCGCGGTGACGTGGCTCCGGCGCGCAAGACCCTTGTGGCTACGATGGAACCCGACGCGGAACGGGAAAAGCTGTACGAGACGGGCGATCCGTGGACACTGACCGCGTCGACTTTCGGCATCGACCCACGTCTGGCGTTGTCGCATGCGGTGGCATTGGATATCGGCAAGACGACGGATCATGCGGCGGAAGAAAATCTGCCGACCGTGGCCGAAGACGAAGTCACGTTCCGGTCAGACACCGGCCAACTGCGATGGGACGTTTCGGCTGACGGCGCGGGCTACTTCGCCGCGGACACGCCGTGCACAAAGCTCTTCACCGGCTTCGTGCGTGGCCGTACCTTTCAACTGGGCGACGTCTCGTTGAAGATTGGCAGCACGCGGCTCGACTGGGCAACGGTGTCCTTGGTATGTCTCGATAGCGACGGCTTTGGCGAGAAGGGACGCATCCTGATCGCCGCAACCGGTGCAATGCAGAACAAAGACGCCAAAATCGAGGATCTCGGCAACAACCGCATCACACTGCGAAATCAGTGGGGCGGCGAGCCGGTGATGTGCGAAGGCATTCCGGCAGAAATCGTTTTACCGGTCGCCAAGGATCGACTAACCCTGTACCCGCTGGATGAAGGCGGAAACCGCCGAGACGCGATCCCTGTCGCGGAAAAGTACGGAAAAACGCAGCTTACTCTATCACCCGAGCACCGAACCGTCTGGTACGAAGTAGATATCCGCTAGGCCCGTCCAACAAACTGGTCAAGGCCGTCGCGTTGTGGTACTTTGTTCTTCATCACTGGCCTTCAACCGTGAGTGTGCCGGGGCCCGTTTAAAATGTGCGCACATTTCGTTTAACCCGAAGCCGGAGGCGATGGCGTCCGATGCGTGTGGACGGACCATTCAGCTTCCCGCCATCGCCTCCGGCTTCGGGTTAAACGAGGACACGTGAAACTAGCGGCGCCACATGTGCGCCGAGTGACTGTCTCCCAACAGCAGCCATAACCAGCAGGACCGAGACTATGAAATTCGCAATCTGTAACGAAACTTTCAAAGACTGGCCGTTCGACAAGGCGTTTGCTTTCGCCCGTGAGTGCGGCTACACGGGCATCGAATTTGCGCCATTCACCATGAACAAGGACGCTCGCCAAATCTCGCCTGCCAAACGCGAGGAAGTCCGCGGGCAGGCCGAAGAGGCAGGCCTGGAGGTGGTCGGCCTGCACTGGCTGCTGGCCTTCACCGAAGGCTTCTATGTGACGACGCCGGACGCCGAGGTGCGTCGCGCTACCAGCGAGTATATGGGCGAGTTGGCTCGGCTATGCCGCGATCTGGGCGGCAAGGTACTCGTGCTGGGTTCGCCTATGCAACGCAATCTGCTACCGGGCGTTTCACACGACCAGGCTATGGAGTACGCGGCCGACACGCTTCGCGGGGCAATGCCGTACATCGAGGAGTGCGGGCTGGTTCTGGCCGTCGAACCACTTGGGCCGGAAGAAGGCGATTTTCTCCGTACGGCGGAATTGGGCGTCAAGCTAATCGAGATGATTGATTCGCCGCGGTGCCGGCTGCACCTGGACGTGAAAGCCATGTCCACTGAAGACAAGCCCATCGACGCGATCATTCGCGACAACGCCCAGCGATTGGAACACTTCCACGCCAACGATGCCAACCGCCGTGGTCCCGGTATGGGCGACGTGGACTTCAAGCCGATCCTGGCGGCCCTTCAGGAGATAGACTACCAGGGCTGGGTCTCGGTCGAAGTATTCGACTACGAACCGGGAGTCGAAACCCTGGCACGCGAAAGTATGGTGAATTTGAAAGCGTGCATGCCGTAGCCCGGATCATTCATGAATCTGTAGGCCGGACCGAGCAAACGCCGTTTGTGCCGGAACTGCGGTCGCTTTTTCCCGATCATACCGCAAGCAATTCGTCATGCCTCTTGATTGCGTTTGCGCTGTTCCGGCAACGTGCTGCGCGACCTTGGTCCGGCCTACGTGAATAATCCAGCCTAAAGGCGTCTTTCGGCCAAGCACCTACAGCTCACCCAACATCTCCGCAGCTTTGTCTTCGAACAACTTCTGCCATTCCGGCGCTAGGAGACAATCGCTGTCTTCCTGCGCCCCGCCCACGTTGCGAAGCTGTTCCGCGGTTGGTGCGTAATAGATGTAACCGTTGGAACAGCCGGCAACGAAAGTGAGTTCATGGGGAGACATCTTCTTGATGTTCAGCCCCATCTGCACGGTCAGTTCTCCGGGAAAGCTGAGCAGCACGAAATCGCCGATTCGCAGGCCAAGCAGCTCGACGTCGATCGTCTTCTTCTCGGCGGCCAGATTGTCCGATTGGTGCATCCGCAATAAAGCCAGATTTGTCTGAAGCCTTGTCAATTGTTCCATGGTGTAGATGTTGCGAATGTATCGCTCCATGTCGCTGCGGTTGCGGGCATCTAGTTTGTCCAAGTCGTCTCGTCCCATCGCCCGGTCGTGCAGATAACGGTGAGAGTAGTAAGACGGAAACTCGGCCGACAGATTGTATTTCACAACCAACGGGAGAAACGTCTTCAGGCTCAGGCTCGTTCCTCTCAAGGACTGACACAGCCTTTCCCGCTCGGCTTCCATCGCTACGACGCGTTCGGCGAGATCGGCTCTTGGCAACTCGATGACCTCGTTGAGGACCTTCAGCCGGCCGTCCTCGCTGGTCTGTACCTTCCGTAATGCCTGCAACGCGCTGAGGCCCAGCATATTCCCCAGCGGCTCTGCACTTCGGGGATGGTCGACGTCCTTGTACCAGACCGGATTGATGTCGCCGGCGCATCCCTGCAGAAACACGGCAATCGTGTCGTCGTTCAGATTGTCTTCGATCACTTTGGAGGCAAAGCCGGTGATGTCCGCGGTATTCTTGCCGCTGGGAACTCCCTGGATGGGGTGGCACGCGAAGTTGTAAACAACCGCTAGCGCCCGTCCGTCTTCCCTGTCCAGCCGAAGAACGCCTATCTCCGGGTCCACCGGGCCAACCGCGGCGACCTCCTCGTCCGGCGGCAGCGAGTACGCGTGGCGGACGTCAAGCTCCTTGCCGTTCTTCAGCTTGAGCCGGCGGTTCTCCATGATTCGATCCTCATGGCCGACACCCGCACCGACGGTCACGGGAACCATGTTGACGCAGGCTTGCGCTACCGCCTGTAGAGTCCGCTGGTCAACATCCGAGCACACCGATCCATGACAATGGCTGGCATTGACCAGTACATTCGTCGGCTTGATGCCGAGTTCCTTTTCGATTTGGGAACGAACGATGCCAAGATAGTCGTCGCTGATCGGTCCGATCTCGCCAATCGCGACTGCATCGACGGTGATAATCGCCACCGTCGTGGTGTCGTCCTTCACCACGAGTGCCTTTGTATACAAGGGGTCATTGGCCGGACCGGCCTTCGTGTTGGTGATTTCGACTTTCGCGGCACCTGCCAGGAGCTGTGCCGCTCGTGCATTGGCAGTCGGCAACGAACCGACGACCGCGAATAGCACAAAGGTGATCGCCAGTGACATCCCGTTGCGGGGCTGCTCGCGGTTCACGCGAGATTGGACAGAGTGGCAGAACGATGTGGACGCATTCGTGTTCTTCATGCTAGTTGCCTTGTTTCAGAAGGGTTGGCTCGAAACGGAACGCTTTGATCTCCAACGATTCCAGGTCCTGTTCCCACTGGCCGGGCCCAACAATCTGCCTGTCGCCGGTTTCGAAGAGATTCTCCGCCGTGATCGTCGTGCGCGGCAGACCTTGCACCTCGACTCGTACCGGCTCGTTCGATGAATTGGCGAGGAACAGGTAACGATCTTTCCCGTGGGCCACGTCCAGTACAGCGACGGAAGGGAATTCCACGGGCTCCTTGTGTGCGGTAGCGACCTGGGCCGGGCCGTGAAGGACGCGCACGCGGATGTCGTTGCGACGCTCGCCAAAAAGGAAGACCTGTCCGAGATTCAGCGGCCCGTTGATTTCTCGGATGCACTCGGCGTATGCCTGAAAGTAGCGATCGAAGGCAGGGAACTTCGGACGCCGCCAGCCCGAGAAAACCAAGATGCCCTTGGCGCCGGTCATCAGACTCAAATACACATCATGCCGTACCCATTTGGGAATCATCGACAGGAACTCTTCCGGTGGCTGGTGGAACATCTCCGGTACGGCGATGGGAATTGCCGAGCGGTTGGCTAGCTCGATCGCCTTGACTTCCTGCTCGATAGTCCAGCGCACCCAAACTCGGTTCTCGCCCTGTCCCGAGTAGTTCGTGTACATCCCCTTGCCGCAGATGTCGAGGTGTTTGACCGTGCGAGCCAGGGCCGCTGCATTGCGGTGGTTAGGATCGTACATCCACACGGGCCGCTTGAGCGGATCGGCCTGCCGGATCGCCTCCGTGGCAACCTCCAAATACGTCAATTCGTTCTTGCGCCAATATCGCAATTCTTCCGGTGCCAAATACCACCAAGCGATCTCCGAATGGCCGGCGACAGCTTCGACTTGCTCACGGATACGCTCGCGAATCTCATCGGGGCTCAGCTTCAGCGGTTCCTTTTCATGGAACTTCATCGGCAGCGAGATAGTGTAGGTACACTTCAGTCCGAACTTCTTGGCCGCGTCGACGTTCTGTTCACGACCGTAAGGGCCGATCAAGGTCAACCCTTCCGGCTTGTCCCGTCCCAGATTCAGCCCAAAGAAGCTCACGGGAAAGATCCGTCCCTGAGGGAAGATCTTGTCGGCGTCGTACTTCTGGGCAAGATCGGGTGCTGGGCGGAAGAAGGCTTCAGAAGCCGTGTCTGCAGCCGACACATCCTTCTCCGCGGGTGTGCCTTCCTGACCGAAAGCGGAGTTTGCAGCGCATATCGCCGAACCCCCAACCAGGGCAAGAACGACCCAGAAAAGCCTTTTCACGTGACGGGCTTGCATCACATCAGGTTCCTTTCTCTCGAATACAGATAGACGTCGCCTCCATTAAAGGAGCCTCGCTTATGTTGTTTGTCCGGATGGTTCATCTTGTGGCTGAGCATTGAACGGAGTAGAGATAATTGTGCTACCATTCCGAGATGCCTGCCAGCCCATCAGCAGGCGGCTCTTGTGCCTTCTTTCCGCATGCCATCATGTTGTTCGCAGTACGACCAACCGATACGATGAAGGAAGTTATAACACGCAGGAGCACGTCTGATGGTTGCGACACCCAGAAAACCGGCGAAACCCGCACTAGCGGGCGAGTCAGATTCTGATCCGGCGGAACAGGTGTACGTTTACCTCTCCGAGCAGGACCGCGACATCGTTCTGGAGACAATCGAAAACGACGTGCAAGCCAATGATGCTTTGAGGTCGCTGGCGCAGCGATACAAGGAGCGATATGGCTGAACCTTCGCCGCGCCTTGGCGCTCAGCCGACTTCGTAAATCACCGGCCGGTACTTTGGCTGGGGGATCGGATTGCCCGATTGACGCGCTGCTTCCAGCCACGCGGCTTTGGCGACTTCGACTTCATTGAGAGCTTCTTCCGGGGTCGCGCCGAATGCCGAGCAGGCTTTCAAGTCGGGAATATCGGCGATGTAGCCACCGTCTTCATCGCTGTAGAATATGTTGATGTGGTAGTCTTTCACGGCATGTCGTCCTCCAGTGTTAGATTATACTCTTCAACCAGCTTCAGGAACTGGCGAATTTGGTACGGCTTGGCCTGGCCATCGACCTCCTGCAGATTGACCAATTCGTCCACATCTGGATGGGAGAAGATGTGATGGCTTCCACTGACGCGTACCAGCGTGAACCCGAACGCTCCGACGAGTTTGCACGCATCGTCGAACCGAACATTCCGTGAGCCGCCGAGTATTTTCTGCAAGAGCTTACGCGGTTTCATCGGGCCGTCGCCTCCTCGACGATGCGGATCTCCTCGTCCGTCAGACGTACAACTCGTACACCAAGTCGATGATTTCGTTCGGTGCGCCCATGCGATCTGCTTACCAGAAGCGAAGGGCCTGTCAGCCTGTTAGTTTCTTCATCGAAACATGTCGGGTCAATAGTATGTGTTGCCGATGACGGGTGGCGATGATGTTCATGACATTAGCGCGCAAATCCTTTCTCTGCAAAATGCAGACAACTGGCAGCGCTGTCGAGCGACCGTTACACAGGTTGCCTTGATCTTGTGATGAGGATAATTTGACAAAAGGTCAACCGCGGAGGAGGGACACATGCGAGAACTGATACGACAGAGTATCGTCGATTCTCTGGCCGTCTTTGCCATGCCGGCGTTTTGCCTCTTGGGTCATACGGCCGAGGAGCCGGCGCGGGCGAAGCCGGTGCTGGAACTTCTGTTCGACGGAGATTTGGCAGATACGTCGGTATCCAAGCGTGCCTGCACTTCCCAGGACGAGGTCACGTTTATCGACGGGAGGCAGGGTAAGTGCGCATCGTTCGACGGCCGAAGCTGGATCGACACCGGATTCCCGCAGAAGGAGCTGGGCGGCGAGTTCACCGTCGAATGTTGGGTGAACCCCGGAAAACAGCAGAGTCAGCATGCGGACATCTTCGGGAACCACGTCAGCGAAGGCTTGGGCTTTGTCCTTCAGCAAGACGGAGCGAATACGAACCGATTCCAGGCCGCGTACGGCGCCGGCGATGGCAAGTGGGTGTTGACCGATGCCGTGCCCTTGGCGGCCGACCGCTGGCAACATGTGGCCCTGGTCAAAACGCGGGGGGACCTGCAGTTCTACTTGAACGGCGTTCTGATCGCTTCCGAGCAGGATCCCGCACCGGCCCGTCCGTCACCAATGCCGGTGGCCGTGGGGCTTGGTTATAGTGCTCAGGAGCGCTGCTTCCGGGGGCTGATCGACGACTTCCGGATCTGGAACGAGGCCCTGGCCGATTTCAGTCATGCCGGGATCGACCCGGCTGTTGCGCGGGAGACGCGCGCCCAGATTCTCGATGCCACGCTACGTCCAGCCGCCGGTGTGCTGACCGAATCTTGGACGCTCGCCACCGACGACACGCGGCTGACGCTCGGCGTTACTGCCGCAGGCGAGATGGTTATTGGCGAACTGTCCTGCCCGGCTGCAGGCTGGAATTGGATCACCCGCCCGGTGGCATTCGCTCTCTTGCCCAGGGCCGACGTCGCGGGCGAAAGCCATACGCTCCAGTGGCGATACGTCGATGCGGCAGTGGACGACAGCGACGGGCGGAAGCTGAAGTTGCGCTTCGCGTGCGATGAACCGGCATTGGAGATCGCGTCCCAGTGGCACGCTCGTCCGGGCCCTGGCCCCGTGCATCACACCGTGCAAATCAGGAATCGATCGACCGAATCGGTGACGATCGGGGAACAGCCCACTTTTGACCTGGACCTGACGGGCGCAGCCGCCATGTGGTGTTTTCACAGCGACGGTCGCACCCCGGATCCTGTGGGCGTGTACCGCCATCCGCTTACGGCCGACCAGGCGGGCCGACGTTACTCGGTGCGAACCACTCCAAGCGGCGAGTTTATCCCGTACGTAGTCCTGGAATCGAATAAGCGGCATGGAGTCTACATGGGACTGGAGTGGAGCTATTGCCGAATCGAGGCGGCGACGCTCTCCGGCGATGCTACACCAGCCGTGCGATTGCGAGGCGGCGGCAACATCGCGGACCTCCGCGCGGAGCTTGCCCCCGGCGAAGCACTGGAGGCTCGTCCGGGTTTCCTCGGCGCCTATTGTGGCGACCTGGACGACGCGGGCAACCGTCTGCGGCGATGGCTGATGCGGTACCGCGTGCCCGACATGCTGCGGCAGGACGTGGGTTACCCGAAGGTCCAGTGGAACGCCTTTGGGGCAACGGGCAAGACGCCAGGCAGTTGGGATCCGGTCGAGAAGAAGTTCTATCCGCTGATCGACGACATTGCGCCGCTGGGCTTCGAAGAAGTGATGATCGACGTGGGATGGTGGCAGGGCGACGAGCCCGACTCGGATCAAACCGATTGGCCGTCCGGGATGAAGAAGGCCGCCGACTATGCTCACGAAAAGGGTATGCGGTTCGGGCTCTACTGGACGGACGACCTGGACATGGCCAGCCTCGCCGGACGCCGACAACGGGCGGATCGCATTCGCCGGCTGTTTCGGGAGTACGACGCCGACATGTGGCGATCCGACTGCACTCGCGGAGCGGTGATCGGTGCGTCCTACGCCGCGACTCGCGGTTTCTACGAAATGGTCGACGCGCTGGCCAACGAAATTCCCGGGTTCCAGTGGGAGAACTGCTGTGGCGGCGGACGCATCAAGGACTACGGGGCGATGCGGCGCGCTGTGAAGATCTTCAATTCCGACACGTACACGCCGCTTCACGTTCGGCAGGCCTTTCACGACAGCTCCTATGCCTTCCATCCGATCCAACTCGAAGGTCATTTGGGCAGCTCCGACGGTCGTTATCGTCCCCGCGGAGTCGCGGGCATTCGATACGCATTCCGCTCGATGTCGATGGGCGCCCCAGAGTGGTTTCTGGACGCGCCCAACGGCGGCAACGGCGTTGAGCCGTGGACCCAGCAAGAAAAGGACGCCCTGAAAGCCTGCGTCGACACATACAAGACCAAGATCCGGCCCCTGGTGCGCGAAGCCGACCTCTATCACGTCTTCCCCCGACCCGACGGCCGAAACCGGGACGGCATCGAGTATTACGACCCGGCCACTGGAAAAGGCGTAGTCTACTTATTCCAACCGTCCAACGAGACCACACCGGAGACGATTCGGCTCAAAGGGCTGGATCCCAAGCAGATGTACCGCATTAGCTTCGAGGATGGCACGCATCCGTCGTCCATCAACTCAGCCGCGGAGCTGATGGACAAGGGACTCCCGGTGAAGCTGAAAGGCGAAGAAGTCTCGGAACTGATCTTCTTCGAGGTTGCGCAGTAAAGGCTGTGTCACACTGCCCGGCTGTTTCTCTACCTGCCGTTTCACCCATGAGCCACGTGAGAGCTAGGGTCCGACGTGGTATACTGTTTGCTGTGAGTTGCCTTGGTCGTTACTAACTACTAACAGAGTACTGAAGGAGAACCCGCTATGCATCACTCCACTTCGCGACGTTCGTTCCTGCAGGCTGTCGGTGTAGGCGCTGCCGCTTTGGGCCTAAATGGGTCGGCGCGATCTGCGGACCAGCCGATCCAGGGCTTCGAGGAGACGTCCACTGATCCGAGCGCGTCACAAGGCTGGAAGCCCGTTTCCGACCGGAAGATCCGCGTGGGAATCGTGGGATATGGGGTTTGCCGTTTCGGGGCGGCGTTCGGCTTTCAGGACCATCCGAATGTCGAGGTGGCGGCCGTGAGCGATCTGTTCCCCGATCGGTGCGCCGCATTGGCCAAGGTGTGCCGTTGCGAAAAGACGTATCCCTCGCTCGAAGAACTGGTCAAGGATGATTCGATCGAGGCCGTGTTCGCGGCCACCGACGCGCCGAGCCACGCCCGTCACTGCGTCGAGATTCTGAAGCACGGCAAGCACGCGGCCTCGGCCGTGCCGGCAACTTTCGGCTCGATCGAGGAGGGCGACAAGCTGTTCGAGGCCGTCAAGACAACCGGCCTGAAATACATGATGTTCGAAACGTCCTATTTCCATGCAGACTGCTACGCTATGCGGCAGATCTACAGCGCGGGCGGCTTTGGGAAGCTCGTGTACTCCGAGGGGGAATACTACCATTACGTGAAAGATCCGATTGCTTCGTACAAGGACTGGCGTGTGGGCAGTCCTCCGCAATGGTATCCGACGCACTCGAACGCCTACTACATGGGCGTGACTGGTGGCAGTTTCACCGAAGTGTGCTGTATGGGTATGCCAAGCCTGACCCCGTGGCTGCAGGCAGAGAACAACCGCTACAAGAATCCCTTTGGCACCGAAATCGCCACGTTTCGCACCAGCGAAGGCGGCATGTCACGGATGGCTGTCAGTTGGGATACGCCCGGCTACAGCGGCGAGATGGGCCGGGTCCGCGGCCAGAAGGGCTCGTATTACGGTCAGTATCAAGGGCTTGAGAAGAAACTCCCGGCCACCAACCGACCAGCGCTTCCTCCCGGTGTCAACGCCGGCGGCCACGGTGGCTCCCACGGCCATCTCATGAACGAGTTCGTCACGGCGATCCTCGAAGACCGCAAGCCGTTGGTAGACATTGCCCAGGCGCTGAACATGACGGTCTCTGGCATCGTGGCCCACGAATCGGCCCTGAAGGATGGCGAGCTGATGAAGATACCGCAGTACAAGGTGTAATCGAGGCAAGGCTGTCTGTCGGATCGCACGATTCACTCTACATCAGTGTTTCCACCAAGCGGGCCCAGTAGCTTGCGCCGATGGGCAGAATTTCGTCGTTGAAATCGTAGCGGGAGTTGTGCACGCCAGCGGCATCGGTCCCGTTGCCGATCCAAATATAACTGCCCGGGCGCTCCCGGAGCATAAAGGCAAAATCTTCGGAACCCATGTGGGGAGCGGGGTCGCGGACGACTTTGTCCGGGCCGACCACCTGGCCGGCGACCTCTGCCGCCCACCGGCTTTCTTGCTCGGTGTTGACTGTGGCCGGGTATCGCCGCTCGTAGCGAAATTCCGATTCCGCTCCCAGCGCGTCGCACACGCCTGCGACGATTTGCCCCATCTTCGCTTCGACCATGTCCTGTACCGATTCGCGAAAAGTACGAGTCGTGCCCCGCAGCGTGGCCTCCGACGGGATGACGTTCCAGGTATCGCCGGCATGGATTTGCGACACCGTGACAACGATCCGGTCCATCGGGTCCGTGTTTCGGCTGGCAATCGTCTGCAGTGCCGTGACGACGTGAGCGGCGACGACGATCGGATCGATGCCCTGGTGCGGCATGGCGCCGTGGGCTCCCGTGCCTCGGATCACGATCTCGAAGACGTCGTAGGCCGCCATTATCGGCCCGCTCGTGACGGCAAACTCGCCGGCGGGCATGCCGGGCCAGTTGTGCATTCCGAAGACCGCATCGACCGGAAATTCGTCGAACAGACCTTCTTCGACCATCACACGGCCGCCCCCTTCGTTCTCCTCGGCAGGTTGGAAGATGAAATGGACCGTGCCGGCGAAATTCCGCCTCTCGGCCAGATACTTCGCGGCACCAAGCAGCATGGCGGTGTGGCCGTCGTGTCCGCAGGCGTGCATCTTGCC
Source organism: Pirellulaceae bacterium (assembly GCA_016784735.1). Lineage (GTDB taxonomy): Bacteria > Planctomycetota > Planctomycetia > Pirellulales > Pirellulaceae > JADHUC01. Next base: position 48,723 of record JADHUC010000028.1, read on the forward strand.
GGGATGCTGCGACTTGTAGGCGAGGTCGTTTTCCTCCTGCACGTCCAGGGCGTCGATATCGGCCCGCAAGCCGACGGCCGAGAGTTCTCCGCTCGCCGGCTTTGAGCCTTCGAGCGTGCCGACCACCCCCGTCTTTGCCAGACCGCGGTGGACTCGGAGCCCGAATTCCTGCAACCTCGCTGCGATGAAATCCGAGGCGTAGGTTTCCTCGAACGCCGTCTGCGGGTTCGCGTGCAAGTCACGCCGCCAACCGGTCAGTAGATCATGAAACTCGACCATTCGCGAGATAATCGGCATCGGTTGCTACTCCAGCATCGGACGGTTCGTGCAAATTGTACCGCGATGCGAGAATGAAACCAACTCTTCGACGAGGCAGAGGGGGTGAGACCGTTCGCAAAAGTGAACAAGGTGAGGTTGAAAACGGTTCCAGCTCTATACGCCGGGTCTCTTCCAGGACTCAGCGATTTCCTCAAGTGTACGCCCCTTGGTTTCGGGCATCATTCGCCATCCGAACAGAAACGAGAGAATGCAGATGCCCGTAAACAGCCAGAATACCCCGCCCACGGATCCGACCAGTTTCTCGGAGGCGGTTCTGATCGTAGGGAAAAGGTAACCCCCGCTGAAAATCGTGCCCCAGAGGAACGTCGTTGTGATCGACACGGCTTTGGCACGCAACCGCGTGGGGAACAACTCCGACATCATCAGCCAGGGAATCCCACCAAGGGCGATGCCGTGGGGAACCGTACACAGCACGATCACAATCAGCACGATGATTCCCGCAAGCTGGAAGTGAAAGACCAGGCCAGTGGCAAAAGTGATCGCCGCCATCAACAGCGAAGCGAACAGCCACAGAGGCCGTCTGCCGACGCGATCCATCAACAACAGAGACACAAGTGTCATTAGCCCCATGAACCCGTACGTCACGGCAAACTGAAGGATCGCTTGAGCGCGGTCCTCCAGGCCGGACATCTCGAACAGCATTGGGATATACCCGCCGATCACGCTCCAACCGGTCCAATTGTTGAACAGAGCCAACAGGATGCCGATCAGCAGGGCGTATCGCATCCCTGGCACAAACAGCTCGGCCCAGCCGCCAGTCTCTTGATCGAGCGACGCTCGGATCTCTTTGATTTCCTGCCTGGCGTATTCGGGACCGTCTATCTTGGTCAGAACGGCGAGTGCATCCTCGTCGCGACCTTTCTGCGCCAGCCAACGCGGACTTCGCGGCAGGGCGAATACGAAGATGACAAACAACAGCACACACGCCGTTTCGGATGCGAACATCCATCGCCACGGCTGCTGCCAGGCGATCTCGGCCACTCCGCCGGACTGCGGCAGCGTGATCACGACCAGGTAACCGATCGCCGGTGCCACAATATGTCCCACCACGATGGCCAGTTGATACATCAAACCCAGGCGGCCTCGTTTCGCGGGTGGAGCCACTTCGGCGATGAACATGGGAGAGGCGATCGAGCACAGTCCCACCCCCAACCCGCCGATGACGCGAAACACGTTGAAAACGACCATGGTCGATTGGTCCGACGTACCCGGCAACATGTCTGGTACCGCCGTCACGACGGCGCTCACTGCGAGCAGGAACGCCGCCACAAGCATCGTCGTTTTCCGACCGATGGCGTCGCACAGCCACGCGCCCAAGAACGGGCCGAAGATGCAGCCCAAAACGGCGCTGGCCGTGGCGAAGCCGAGTTGAGCGTCGTTCAAGTGGAATTGGTCTCGAAGATAGACGTTCGCGGCCCCAATCATGCCCAGATCAAAGCCGAACAAGAACCCGCCGATCGCCGCGACGAATGAGACGCGAAAGACGTACATGGAACTTCGCCCGGACTTCTCGCCATCGCTCATTGTGGAATCCCTACGTCATACCCCAGGGACGTAGCCTTTTCCAAAACGGTTCTCGGACTGCTCGCGGAAGTTCGGAAACAGCGACATCAACGACGTGGTTCCGCCATCGGCCACGATCGTCTGCCCAACAATGAATTCGGCGTCGTCGGAACAGAGAAAGGCCGCCAGCCTGGCGATGTCCAGCGGTGTGCCGGCGCGACCGACGGGGACCGAATTCGTTGCAGATTCGCGGGCCGCCTCCTCGTTGAATCCGGGAATCGCCTTGTAATAGTTTTCAACGGTGACCCAGCCGGGCGCAATCGCGTTGACGCGGATCCCCTGGTGGGCCAGTTCCACGGCGAGAGCTCGCGTGTGTGCAATGATGGCACCCTTCGTGCCGGCGTAGACCGAGTGTTCGGGGGCACCTTGCAGGCCGTGGACCGAAGTGAGGTTGCACACGGCCCCTCCGCCGCGAGCGAGCATATTGCTGGCGACCTCTTGCGTCAGGAAGAACTGAGCGCGGATGTTGACGTTGTACAGCACGTCGTATTGCTCGCGATCGACCTGCAAAAATGGCCTGTTGAGCGTGATGCCCGCATTGTTCACCAAGCAGTCGACGCCGCCCAGAAAACCAACGGCCTTTCGAGCCAGATCGACGACTTCATCCAGGTCGTCGAAATCCGCCTTGAAAGCCGCGGCCCGGCGTCCCATGGAGTGGATTTCTTCGGCGGCGGACTCCGCGCCGGTCGCGCTGTGCGCGTAGTGAAGCACCATGTCGGCACCCTGCCGGGCAAACTCCAGTGCGATCTCGCGCCCGATACCCGTACCGGCTCCGGTCACCAGGGCCAACTTTCCCGCCAGTTTCGCGTTTGTGTTCATCGCAATGCCTCACGGATTCGGTGGCGACGTAGCAATCAGAACCACTAACGTTTCGCTCCCCGTGTTTTCGATGCCGTGCTCGCACCAGGGCGGAAGATAGACAAAATCGCCCTTCTTCACCTCGCGCTGAAAGTTGGAGAATGTCATCCGCCCGGCACCCTCAAGGATGACGTACGTCTCTTCCGTTTCGTGCGAGCCGGGCTCGAGGACAACATGGGGTGGCACATAGAACATCACCAGTCCCATGTTCTTTGCCGGGGCTTTGGGATTGACTGGATGAACCACCCGCACCCCCACGCCGTGACATCCGGGATACACAACCGGAATCCCGTCCTGAACCGACACGATTTCCGGATCCACCGGATCGTCCGGTTTGGGGATCGTTGGCGGCTGATCGCCTTGATAGCTCGTGAACTCAGTCATTCTGGCCATAGCTTCTCCCTCCGAGCCACTAAAGCACTCTAACGAAACTCCAATACTAGGTAGGTCAGGCTGTGCCTGACGTGTTAAATGTGCGCAGCGTGCTTTATCCCGTTTTTACAGCGCCTATCGCGATTTTCCGTTGGGCTTGAAGAGTGACACCCAGGTGTTTTTTGCACCAAGCGGTGACATCTGCTGTGG
>JADHUC010000376.1 GCA_016784735.1 Pirellulaceae bacterium
CTGGAAACGGAAGGGTATGACCTGGGCGGATCGGTTCCCGAAAGCCCTGAAGCGCTGTTCGAATTGATCCAGAAAAGAGGCAAGACGCTCGGTCAGTGGGCCATTGGATCGTACGAGCAGTTCCTGCAAGAAGCCGAACCGGAATTCATCCCGGCGGCGACTTACGCAAACTGGTTCAAGAAGGCCCTGTCGGAAAAGCGACAGAAGGAAACGATCGAGCTGTGGGGACCGATCCCCGGCAAGCAAATGGTCGCCGAACACGACGGGCTGCCGCATCTGGCCGTTAGCCGCATCCAACTGGGCAATGTGGTGATCATGCCTCAGCCCACGGTCGGAGGTGGCGGCGAGGATGAGGGCGAAGTGAAGACGATCCACGGCACTGATCAGGCCGCGCCGCACTTCTACCTGGGGGCCTACCTATGGGCACAACACGGCTTCGACGCCGATGCGATCATCCACTTAGGTACACACGGATCTCTGGAGTTCACCTACGGCAAGTCGGCCTGCTTGAGCCGTGACTGCTGGCCCGATATCCTGATCGGCGAAGTGCCCCACATCTACCCGTACATCATCAACAACGTGGGCGAAGCGCTGGTGGCAAAACGTCGTTCCTACGGCGTGACCGTTTCGCATCTCACGCCGCCCTTCACCGAATCGGGGCTGTACGGCGACCTGTCCATGCTGCACGAGAAGCTACACGTCTTCGAGACCGAGACGGACCCGTTGCTGAAACGCGAAACGCGAAAGACGATCACTCGCATGGTCCGGGAATTGGACCTGGCAAAGGATGTCGATTTGCCCGAGGACACCGGCGCCGAACGCCCGCTAACCGATGAAGAAATCGTCAAGATCGACCGGCTGATCCACGAGATGCACTCCAAGACCATCACCGACGGGCTGCACGTACTGGGCCGGCCCTACAGCGACCAACAGATCGCCAGTACCGCCATGCTGATGCTCGGCGAGCCGAGCTATGAAACCTTGCTGGAAGTCACCGGTCATGCGGACAACGAGGAACTGCAAGAGTGGCGTCACAATCTGGCACGGCCCCTGGTCGAGGGCGTGCTGGCAGGTGAAATCACGGCCGAACATTTCTTCCCCGAAACGGAGTTGGCGGCCCTGCGATTGGCACGGGAAAAAGCGGAGGAGCCTGAAACGACAGGCCCCATGGGCGGCGCTATGGCGAGAGTCGACGGCGAAAACAAGCGTGAAGCCGTGGCGACTGTTGACAAGCGCAACGACAGTGCGAATGATGCGATCAAGAGGGCCAAAGACGCGGGCCTGCCCCACAGCGTGCTGTGTGGCTGTTCCACGTGTACAGCATGGGTGAAAGAGAATCCAAAGCTGGCGAAGGCTGCGTTGGAGGCCGAGACGCCCGCGAAAGCGACCAGAACAGACTCTCAAACAACCAGCACGCACCAACACGTCGATCGTGCAGACGACAAACACGGGGATCACGACCACAGGGATCACGAGCATGGGGATCACGAGCATGGGGATCACGACCACAGGGATCACGACCACCCGCACGAACACTCGCATGCGCACGATGGTCATGCGCACGCCGGACATATCCACGAAACGCCGGTTGACCTGAATACGTTTTGGGGCGCGAACGCTCGGAGCCGACCCAAAATCAACGGAGACGAGGAATTCAAACTTGCCTTCCTGCAAGTGCTCGACGACATCCAACAGTACGCTGACGGACTGCGGAATTCGCCCAAGTTGGAACTCGACCGTATCGCGGTCGCTCTGAGTGGCGGCTACGTTCCCCCGTCGTCCGGAGGCGACGCATTGTTCAATCCCCAGGCGGTTCCGACCGGGCGGAACCTCTACTCGATCAACGCGGAGCATACGCCAAGTGAAGAGGCGTGGCGAGTCGGCAAGCTGTTGGCCGGCCAGATTGTCGCTCGGCACAAGGCCCAAACCGGCCAGTGGCCCAAGCAAGTCGCGTTCACGCTCTGGGGCAGCGAGTTCATTCGCGGCAAGGGAACGACGCTGGCCGAGATCATGTATTTGATCGGTGTCCGCCCGGTTCGCAACTCGCGCGGGACCGTTTACGACGTCGAGTTGATACCGGCCGAGGAGTTGGGCCGGCCACGGATCGACGTCCTGGTGCAGACTTCCGGCCAGTTCCGCGACGCCGGCGCCAGCCGCATTGCGCTCTTGGACACAGCCATTACGATGGTGGCCGAGCTTCCGGACGAGAGCATACCGAACTTTGTCCGCGACGGGACGGCCGCCACGGAGCAAGAACTCAAGAAGCTTGGCTTCGCACCCAAGGAAGCTCGCGAGCTTTCCACGGCCCGCATCTTCGGCTCGGCTGCAAACCAGAGCTACGGCACCGGCATCATGGGCATGGTGGAAAAAGGGGACACGTGGGAGGACGAAAGTCAGATCGCCAACCGTTACATGCGCAACATGGGTGGTATCTACCGCGACGAGAAGACATGGGGCACGTTCAAGGAGGGTCTTCTGGGCGCCGCCATGCAGGGCACCGAGGTCGTGGTCCAACCTCGATCGTCCAACACTTGGGGCCCCTTGAGCCTGGACCACGTATACGAGTTTATGGGCGGAATGACGGCCAGCATCCGCAACAAGACGGGTAACGATCCGGTGGGCTACTTCAGCGATCTGCGAACGCGCGGCCGTCCTCAGTCGACCACGGCAGTGGCCGCCATCCGCGAGGACGCGCGAACCACTCTTTGGAATCCAAAGTACCTGCGAGGGATGCAAAACGAAGGCCCCGGCGCTGCGGCCGATCTAACCGAAACCGTGCGCAACATGTACGGCTGGAACGTGATGCAGCCGTCGGCGATTGATGAGGAGATGTGGGACGAGACCTACCGTGTGTTTGTGGACGACAAGCACCAACTTGCCATGCGCGAATATTTCGAGGAGAAGAATCCTTACGCGCTTCAGGACATGACGTCCGTCATGCTGGAGACGGCCCGCAAAGGCTACTGGGCGCCGTCCGAAGAGGTGCTGCAGAAGTTGGCGCAACTTCACGCGGAACTGGTAGCCAAGTTCGGCGCTGCTTGTTCCTACGAGACCTGTGGCAACCGCAAGCTTCAGGAGTTCCTCAATGCCAAACTGGTCGCCCCGGGCAGCGAAATAGCCGCTGACGTGTTAGACGCCTACGCAGCCAGCTTGGCTGCCGTGTTGGAATCGGCCCAGCCAATGCCGGAGGTCGAAGGCATTGAACTGGAAGAGAAAACGGAGGTCGTCGAGAACGAACAACCGGCAATCCAGCCGGTTCAGACGATGGCGTTGGCCGGCTGCATCGTACTGCTGGTCGTCGGCACGCTGCTCGTCGGAGGCCGACGCACGAAGAAGTCCAACCATCTCGGTGGCGTGTGAGTTGTCATCAAGTTGAGATGAACATGGTTACTGATTTGAGCCGCCGCGAACGGCCGGTCATGGAAATCGTGCACAGCCCTCAGGAACGGCGTTACTGCGGCCGCTCCAATCCGCCGCTCAGCAGCATGCCTTCAAGGTCGACACTTCGCGCCCAGAACATTTTCAAGCTATCCAGGTACTCCAGGCTGACCCCAAAGTAGGTCCGCTGTGCGGTCAGCAGCGTAAGATATCCGAAATGTCCTGCCTGATAGCCGATGTTGGCCAGTCGCAGCGACTCTTCGGCGTTCGGAACGATGCTGCCGGAGTAAACCTCGACCTGCCGGCTGGCGTTGGCGTATTGTTCGAACGCTTCGGCGAGCCGATCGCGCAACTGCAGTTCGAGCCGTCGCACCTCGTTTTGCGCGGCCGCCAAGTTGGATTGGGCGGCCATGATGTTGCCTTGGTTGCGATTGAACACGGGAATCGGGACGCTGATTTCCACATCGGCCAGAGTGAAGCGAGCGCTTTCGTCGTACTTGACTCCGGTCGCCACCGCGAAGTTCGGAACCCGCTGCGCGCATTGAAGTGCCAAATCGTTGCGAGCCCGCTGGACGGCGGCGAAGGCCTCGGCCAGTTCCGGGCTTTGGGTCAACAGGATGTCGAGCGTTTCCCGCCAATCGAACTGCGGAAGGTCCTTATCCACCTCGCCAGCCAATGGCTGGGGCTGCATTTCCGGCTTTCCCAACACGGCTGTGAGTCTGCGCCAGGCGGAATCATGACGATTCTTCGCTTGGTTCAGGCCGAGTTCGGCCATTTGAGACTCGATCTGGATCTGCAGCACCTCGGCCTTGCTGATCTGCCTGGCTGCCAGGCGCCTCTCGGCAAGCTCAACGCCCCGTTTTCCGATTCGCACTAATTCGTTGTTGACGTCGATCGTCCTTTGAGCCAACAGAACGTCGTAGTAGCCCGATCGGACGCCGTTTACCACGCGCCGGCGCTGCGATTCCCATCCGACCTGGGCTTGCTGGATCTCCGCTTCGGCCACGGCCATCGCCCAGATACGTTTGTTGCTGGTGACGATCTCTTGGCTGACGCCCATCCCTTGCTGGCCCGAGGTGCCATCAAGACCGATGTCAGCGCCCTGGTAGGCGATTGCCGGGTTGGGGTAGAGCCCCGCTTGAACGTAACGCCCCTCTGCCGCCTGGATCGCTGCGGTGGCTTGCATCAACGTCGGATTGGACTCCATCGCGAATTCGACCAGATCGTCCAAAGTCAGAGCGTCAGCCGGGATTTCCCGCGCCGGAGGCAACACAGGTTCCTGGTTGGGGGCTGCTGCCGGTGCCGGAGGCGTCGTGGGTTGACTCTCCGGCTCCGCCTTCGGTTGGGCAATCATCGGCTCCGGCTTGATTGGCTCCGGATCTTCCAACGTTGGCAGCTCATCGGGCAGCGGCTGATCAGCAACAAAACGTATGACGGGCCGATTGTCGCCGCCACCTGTCTGACGAGCCCATGGCCGCGCTTGCGCGTCCTCGGCTGCAGCCAGCGAGTTACCGGAAGCGGCAAGCAGTACAAACAACGAAACAACGTAGCGATGCGATTGCATAGCCCGCCCCCCTTGGTTTTGAGAATGTCCCTCGGTGTATATCGGATGTTCCGGATTTGCCGGTTGAACCAATCAAGGAGAGTTTGACGATCAGGGGGTTCCCGCGTTCGAAATGGCGTCAGCCGATGCAATCGCTGCTAGCCTCGATTGGGCAAACTGGGATCGTCTTTCTCGCCGAACGCGACCGCTGAAAATAGTGGAGACATCCCGTGTTTGCTCTTCAAATGCCCGTTCTTGCTTGCAATCGCCAGCAGGTATCCCCTAAAATGCGTGAGGGCAGGGCATACTTCTTTGGAGCGTTCGCTTCCGGAGGCAAGGTCATGAGGCGGGATCTCTCATGCAGTGTTGCGGCGTGTTTCTTTTTGGTCTTCACCATTCCTCTGGCAAAAGTAGGTTGGTGTGCCAAGCCGTCGCCGCCGCCGGAAAACGAGGCGGCTGCCAAGGGACTCGTTCGCCGTGCTTTGGAGTCGGAAGTGGCGGGCGACGCCCAACGTCGCCAGGACTTGTTGAAACAGGCGTTGGAAGCTGCGCCCGATTACCCGCCGGCCAATTGGCATTTGGGACGCGTTGAAGTGGACGGCCAATGGGTGGCCTTGGACGAAGCGGCGCGATTGGCCGCAGCCGACGAACGACTTGCGCAGTATCGCCGATTGCGCGAAGGGGCATTGGGCAACGCGAAAGGCGAACGGACGCTGGCTCGTTGGTGCGCTCGCATGGGACTCGCTGACGAATCAAAGCTGCACTTCACCAGACTGCTTGACCACAACGGTGTCGACCAGAAGACGCGTGCCGAAGCGATGCGCGTCCTGGGCCTGCGAAACGTCGGCGGCCGATTGGTCAGCGACGAAGACGTCAGGCACCAGCGAGAGGTGGCCACGTTGATCCAGCGGAGCATGAACCACTGGCGACCGAAGCTCCGAGCCTGGCAACTGGTGATCGACGGATCCAACGATAAGAAACGCAAGTATGCCATCGAATTGGTACGGAAGATCAACGAACCGAACGTCGTCCCCGTATTGGAGACCTTCCTCTTCGAAAGCGGCCCGCAATTTGGCGAGGTGGTTGTCGGTTTACTGGCCAAGTTTCCACAATGGGAGGCCACCCAAACGATCGGCCGTTTCGCCGTTCTGTCCCGATGGGCGAACGTCCGACATGCGGCGATCCGGCAACTCGAACAGCGGCCGATGCACGAGTATGTACCGCTGCTTCTGGATGGTCTGGTTTCGCCCATCACGACGCAATGGCGGATCCTGGATGCTCCGGACGGCACCATTCGATACCAGCACCATTTTCACCGCGCCGGGCCCGGTGAGAATTACGCCCTAGGGATGGAGCATGTCGCCCGCCCTATCCCGGTCGTCGTCCACCAGCAACTGACGCGGCCTATCGACGAAATCGACGAACGCCCGAACAGGCGTTTCCGCTTCACGCGGTTCCAGCTCAGACGTCTGGAAGACGTCCGGCATCCGGATGAAAAACTTGACCGGCTGCTCGAAGCGATGGCCGGCCTCGAAAAAGCGTGGCAACGCGAGAGGGCCGTCGCCTTGGCCAACGCGAGGACCGTCGTCTGGAACACTCCGGTTTTCATTGCCTTGGAACAGACCACCGGACGGTTTCCTAAACGCGAGCCCGCAGCCTGGCTGGACTGGTGGCAGGAATACAACGAAGTGCAGACGGGCGCATTCCCGGTGAAACCCACCTGCTACCTCTACCGCCAGTCGCAATCGTATATGGGGGACTACTACCGTTCCTATTACGATCCGGTAAACGTCTATGAATCCCCGCCTCCTCGCTTCCGTTGGCCCCGGTTGTCCTGTTTCCCTGCCGGAACCAAGATCTGGACGCAACAGGGACGTGTGCCGATCGAACAGATCAAGATTGGCGACCGCGTGCTTTCGCAGGACCCTGATACGGGAGAACTCGCCTTCAAGCTGGTGTTGAATACGACCCTCCGCCCTCCGTCGCGGATGATCAGGGTCACGGTGGATGGCGAAGACATCTTCACCACGCTGGGACATCCCATGTGGGTTGCCGAGCAACGTTGGCGGATGGCCAAGTTGCTGAAAGCGGGCGATCAACTGCACGGCGTGTCCGGCGTACTGACCGTCGACGAAACGAACGAACAAGTGCCGATCAACCAGGCGCACAATCTGGTCGTCGCCGATTGGGCCACGTACTTCGTCGGTGAGAAAGGCGTGCTGGTCCACGACAACACGTATCGAGCACCCACGCGGGCCCTGGTTCCGGGGTTACTGCCGGAAGGAGAACAAGGTCACATCGCCGACATTGTCCAACGCCGATAGTCCCGTTTCTACTCCCTACTCGCCGGCCTTAGCATGCCGAGTCGGCGTCTTCGCAGGCCAAGTCTTCTCGGCCCACTGGGGCCAGCGTTGTGAGTACGGAGTACCGAGTACTGTGTACTGTGCAGCGGGCCGCGAAGATTTGGCCCTACATGAATGCAGCCCGACGCCGCGGTGGGTCTTCACCGGCAGCACCGCCGAGTGGACAATTGCAGGTGTGGGCTGGTAGGATATCTGTTGGTGCCTTCGTTTGGCGGTTGTGGTTCTTCCGTGAGACAGTGGGGACTTAACGATGGATGAAACAAGCAGTGCCCCGCGCGTGTGGACATCGCGCGGCGGCACGGTCGGTGAACCGGCTTGGGATGTCGCTTTGCTCTTCCCGCCGCAGGGCGAATGGACGGAGGAGGAGTATCTTGCGCTCGATACCAACCGAATGGTCGAACTCTCGGATGGTCGCTTGGAGGTCCTGCCGATGCCGACGATCTTTCACCAATTGCTTGTAAAATACCTCTGCACGGTTTTGGATCGGTACGTGTCGGAACGCGATCTGGGCACCGTCTTGTTTGCTCCGTTGCCGGTGAGGCTTTGGGCGACGAAGTACCGAGAACCTGACATCGTATTTCTGCGACGCGATCGTGCGCGTCGTGTCCACGGACAACCTTTCGGCGCAGATTTGGTGATGGAGGTCGTAAGCGAAGGTGAAGAGAACCGTGAACGAGACCTTGTGACCAAACGCCAGGAATACGCCGTAGCGGGCATTTCAGAGTATTGGATCATCGACCCCCGAGACCGGCGCGTGACGGTTTTGACATTGGACGAGGGAGCCTATCGAGTCCACGGCGAGTTCGTTCCGGGAGCGACCGCCAGATCCGTCCTGCTCCCCAGTTTCGAGGTGGATGTCGAGTCGGTTTTCGCGTCGGGTGGGGCGGATCAGCAAGCCGATTGACGCCGCCCGGCCGACTGCGTATCACACGCATCATGGTGCGCGAGGCATGCCCTACGAGTGTTTGATCTTCGCCTGCTCCAACTCTTGCAGTAGCGCGTAGTAGTTGGCCAGGCAGGTTTGGACAGAGTTTTGGAGCTTCTGGTATTCCTGACTCTGGGCGGCGGTGGCCGTGAGCAACGGCTCCATCCAATTGTTCATCACTTCGAACTGGCTCTTCACAACGTCCAGAACCGAGCGTGGCACTTTGTGCTGGACGACCACTTTCTGCGGCGGCAGTTCGGTCGGTGCAGCGAACTCGATGCGTTGGCCAGTCGATTTCTCGGATGCTTCCTTGACCGCGGTGCCGATGGACTCCAGGTTGCCTCGCAAGCCGGCCACCTGGTGCATCAATGCAGTCAGATGGACGTCCCGCTGCTCGGTATCGCGTTCGGATAGGTGCTTGACGCCCTCGCCCATGGCTTCTCGGATCGCGTGCAGGCCGTCGCTGAATTCTCGGAGCTGAAGGATCACCTGGCCGACCTGATCGCCGGCGTCGATGCCCTTCATCTTCACGTTCTGCTCGTAGGTCCGCTTGATGGCGGCCCAACGTTTGGCTTCGTCTTCCGACAGGATCCCTGTCATCTCCTTGAATTTCAGCATGTTCGCTTCGGCATCGGACGTAAGCGTTTGGGAGTCCTGTTCGTAGTTGGACAGGATCAGTGTCTGCAGTTCCTCGTCGTTCATGATCGCCAGCACTCGCTCGGCGATCCGGTTCATGTTGCGGTACGAGCCCTGCAGAAGGAATGGCGGTTCCGTGCGGTATTCATCGGCTTGGGCGGCGGAGCGAATGTACTGCTGGTTGACGCGAAGCACCACGTCGCGCACTCGCATCAACTTCTTCATCGTCACGACCATCTCGTTGATTTCTTCCAGCGAGTAATTGCCCTCTAGCTCGATGCCTTCCTGTGTGTCCTGTTCGGCCATCTTGATCACCGCGTACACGTCATTCTGGCTTCGGCTGGCCATCTTGTTCAGCACGGGGCTGGACGTCATGCAGTTCTCCAGATAGCTCATCTCGAACGAGTCGCTCGTCTCGCCGATAATATCGCCCAGGTTGTAGATGTCCGCCCGGTTGGACAACATGTCGGGGATCTGGAACTTCTCGCCGCTTTCCGTGTAGGGGTTGCCGGCCATCACGACGCAGACCTTGCGGCCGCGCAGATCGTAGGTCCGCGTGTGGCCCTTGTAGACGCCTTCGATTTTTCGCTGAGCGTCGCACAACGAGATGAACTTCTGCAGGAACTCCGTGTTGCAGTGCTGGATGTCGTCCACGTAGATCATCACGTTGTCGCCCATTTCCAGCGACAGGTTCAGCTTCTGCACCTCCTCGCGCGCCGCCGCATTGGGCGCTTCGACCGGGTCAAGCGAGGTGACTTGATGCCCGATCGCCGGACCGTTGATCTTCATGAAGATGATGCCCAGCCGGTTGGCGATGTACTCCATCAAAGTCGTCTTGCCGTAGCCGGGCGGCGATATCAGCAGCAAGAGCCCCATTCGATCGGTCCGTTTCTGCTCGCCCGCAACCCCCATTTGCTTGGCCAGGTTGTCGCCGATCAGCGGCAGGTAGACTTGGTCGATCAGCTTGTTCCGCACAAACGAAGTCAATACGCGCGGGCGGAATTCGTCCAGTCGCATGTTGTCGCGAGCGTGATCGACGATCTCCTTCTTCAACTCGATATAACGCCGATACCGGGGTACGACGTTTCCTTCGAATTGTTCGAGCCTGAACATGAAGCGGTTGTAGTTTAGATGATACGCGCCGCCCTCGGTCACCCGGTGCGTGCCGACCAGGCCCGAGATGTCGCAGTTGACGTGACCGTCGACAATGCATCCAGCGTCCACCTTGCCCGCTAGCAGCAACTCGGCCACCTCGTCCACGTACTCCAAGTCCTCGTCGTTCGTATCCGGCCGCTGTTCGACAAACGCTTCGACCCAATCCCGCGCTAGCAACAGCGAACTGGCTGGGTCGCGATTCACGGCGCTAACGGATTTCGTAAAGGGTCCGGTGAAGCTATTCTGTCGCAAGTGCGCTTGGAATGCATCCTCCAGATCCGCCGCTCGGCGACTGACGACCAACCGGCCGTCGCCCGACAGTTCGCAGAACAGGTACTCCGCCGCTCCGTCGATGAGCGTATCGGGGAACAAGGCGCTTCGGTTGACGAACTCGCCCAACATGTCTTTCAACTCGGCCACGTACTGCGATTGAGCGGTGGCGTCGGGGAACAACTGTGCCACCGAGCCAAAACCGTTCAGCTTGGCCGCCACCAGGGCCTTGTGCTTCTTGTCGCCGAAGTGGTGCCAGAACACCTTGGCCATCGCCCGGGAACGAGTGTGGAAGCGCAATAGGCCGATCGTCGTCTTCATTTCCAGCAGCGCGCGCAGGATCAACGCGGCGTCGTGGTCGTGGACTCCCTTCGAGTAGGCTTCGCTGTAACGCGGCCCCATGAAACGTTGGACGAAAGCCATCAACTGCGCCTGCTCGTAGGCCAGGAGATCGGCCGCCGTGATCCTACTGTTTGCGGCCTCTTCTGAATCTTCGTCCGCCTCGCCCGATTGCATCGCGCTAAGCCTCGCCCCGTCGCGGTCCAAAGCGACCAACAATTGGTGCGCCAGATATTCGGCGCGGTAGACGTCGCGGTTTTCGGAGACGACTTCCTGATCCCACACGTCGCGGGTGGCCAGCAACTGTTCGTTTTGAACCGGTTCGAAAAACTTGGTACCGGTCAAATGCAGACACATCTCGCCATCGCGCAGCACCGTCGTCAAGTCCAACTGCTGGACGTTCACCGAGAACCGATGTTTGCCCAGTTTGATGATCATGGCGCCGTCGACGTACAATTCCTGACGATCCTTCAACTGGCGCACGGCGTCTTCGTGGACGGTTTTCAGTCGGCTTTGAATATCGTCCACCTTGACCGAATCGCCCAGCTCGCCAAGCTGGCCGACGATGTCTCGGACCTTTTCGATCATCAAGTCCGATGCAAAGTAACCGTTGATGTCGGTCACCGATTCCATGTTGTCGACGCGCGACTTGATGCCCTTCAAAATGCGCTCGGCGGCGCTCATCAACGAGGTGGCTCGTTTGTTTCGCGTTTCGACCAACTGAACTTTGCGCGTCTCGAAGGCGTTGTAGATCTCCTCCCGCTTGTCGGTGAGCTGCACGACGAACTCGTCGAACTCGGCAAAGCGTCCTTCGAGTTCCTCGATCTGAACCATCACCTTGGTCAGGAACTCTTCGCACTTATCCGGCGTATCGCAGACGTCCAGGTAGTTGACCACGCCCTGGTTCAACAGCTTCATCTGCGAGTTGAATTCGGCCACGCCTTCGACCGACAGCAACTCCTTGGTCTTGCGTTTCAACCCGGCGCGTGCCGTGTTTACTTTGGCGAAGATCCCGGAGATGTTGTCGATGATCGTGGTACGGTGGGTGGCATCGTCGATCTTCAGATTGCTGACGATGTCGATCAGCATTTCCAGTTCGCTGGCGCTGCCCGAAACATTCTCCTCCAACTTCTTCGCATCGGCGACCTTTTCCAGCGAGTTGATCCTGGCCGTCTGTTCGTCGATTCGTTTGTCGTAAGGGTGAAGGGCTTTGGGGTCGAGCAGGAATTGGACGCATCGCCCGGCAAGTTTCTCGTTTTGCTCGACAACATCTTTCTCCAGTTGCTCGACCAACTCGAGATCGATGTATCGGAGATCACGCAACGAGATGATGTCGCCGCGAATGGCTCGCATGTCCGCCAGGCAGCCAACAAAGTCGTCGATAATATCAAAGCGTTTACGGTGTACGGCCGCCAGAATCTCTTTGGTCTGGCCGTGGACCCGGTTCGTTTGGTCGGCCGTGTTTCGCTTGACTCGCACGACCTTGTCGAACTCGTCGATGGCGGCGGTTGCCGTGTTGCGAATATCGAGCAGCACTTCTTTCGGGCTAAAGCACTCGTCGCTGGCGATCCAGAAATAGGAATCGGTGATGTCGCCGGCCAGCTTCGATAGATCGACGAACAGGTCGGCGTAAGTATCCTCTTTGGCAATCAGCCCCAACACTTCGTGGCATTCGGCCATACCGCGTACCAGATCGCGGTTACCGATCTTGTAAAGGAACGAGTCGGTATTGGTCGCGGGCACGTGATCTTCGCCGACGTAGGGCGTTTGCCAGATTTGCACGGCGTGGTGCTTCTGCGGATCCTGCTGGGCCTTGAAGCAGACCATTTCGCCAGCTTCGAAGAACGCTGCACCGTTGCAGATAATCGGCGTTTCCACGTGCT
>JADHUC010000377.1 GCA_016784735.1 Pirellulaceae bacterium
AAGACCACCGAGGCTCCTCACTATCGCCGATATGTCCTCCAGCAGGGAGGTCATCCACTCCAGGGCCATGGAAAGAAAGACGATAACGCTCCGCGGGTGCATCGGGCACCGCTGGGCGTCGGAGACGGCAAGGGCGTTATGTTTGTGAGCCACACGGGCGAGATCTATCCAGCCGGCTTTCTGCCGGTACTGTGTGGACGGTTCCCGGAGAATTCGGTGGTCGACGCCTACCAGAACCACCCTACATTTCGAGCTCTGAGAGATCCCGATCGCTTCAAAGGCTTCTGCGGCGTTTGCGAGTACCGCCAAGTCTGCGGCGGTAGCCGCGCGCGGGCCTTTGCCGTGACTGGTGACATCCTGGAGTCGGAACCGGACTGTATCCTCGTTACCGAAAAGAAGTCCTGACGATGGAAGGATTATTACGTGGGCTCTCCCCAATCCAACGCTCGACGGGTCGCGGTCGTCGGCGGCGGCATATCAGGACTGGCGGCTGCGCATCGACTGATCGAACTGGATCCAGCATGTCAATTGACCCTTTATGAACGTCGCTCGCGTCTGGGCGGGGCATTGTGGACAAAGCACGAAGAGGGCTACCAGGTCGAGCAGGGAGTGGATAACTTCATCACGACGCTGCCTTGGGGCCTCGACTTGTGCCGCCGGCTGGGACTGGAAGACCAACTGGTCCAAACCAATCCGAAGCTCCGCCAGACGTACGTGGTACGCGCCGGTAGACTGCACAAACTTCCCGACGGCTTCCTCATGATGGCCCCCACGCGAATGTGGCCACTGGTGGTCACTCCCATCCTAAGCCCGTTGGGGAAGCTGCGTTGTGGGCTAGAGTACTTCTTGCCGCCTCGCAAGCACGACGCGGACGAGAGCGTGGCCTCGTTCGTACGCCGGCGACTCGGCCGCGAGGCATACGAGCGGCTGGTCGAGCCGTTGGTCAGCGCCGTTTATGCTGCCGACTTGGAGAAGTTGAGCATCGAGGCCACCCTATCGCGATTCCGCCAAATGGAGCGAGACCACGGAAGCATCGTCCGCGCAATGCGGAAGCAAATGAAGAAACGCCGTGGCGAAGGTCAGAGTGGCGGCGGCGAAAGCGGCCCTCGTTTCAGTATGTTCGTCACACTTCGCGAGGGACTGTCCAGTCTGGTCGACGCCATCACCGATCGCTTACCCGAAGGAGCGGCGAGGCCGGCGACGGTGGTCGAACGCATCGAACGTCACGACGGCGGCTGGCGCGTGTGGGCGACACAATCGGGCGCGGGGGACTCGCCGCCACCCGAGTCCGAAGACTTCGACGCACTGATCATGGCCGCGCCGTCGCACATCGCCGCTGATTTGCTGCGAACCCACGACGCGGAATTAGCCGATGACCTGGCAACGATCACTCACTCGGGCACCGCCATCCTTTCATTCGCCTTCGACCGCGAGCAGATATCCCATCCGCTGGACGGCATGGGGATCGTGGTACCGGGTATCGAAAAGAGCCCGATCCTCGCGTGCAGCTTGAGCAGCCAGAAATACGTACACCGCGCCCCGGAGGGCAAAGTGCTGCTAAGGGTGTTCGTCGGCGGAATGCGGTACCCGGAAATGGCCGAGATGGCGGAAGACGAACTCCGCCCGCGCGTGCTGGACGAGCTGGCCCAGTTGCTAGGTATCGACGGCCCACCCATCTACAGCGGCCTCGCCCGTTGGCCGCGGACTATGCCGCAATATCACGTTGGACATAAGGATCTGGTCGAGCGGATCGAGACCCGCGCGGCGGCACTTCCCGACTTCGCACTGTGCGGCAACGCCTATCACGGCGTCGGCATTCCCGACTGTGTCCATACCGCCGAACAGGCCGCCGAGCGGATAATCAACAAGCAGTGAGTTGCGATCGTCAGGCTTTCTTGTTGTCCGCACAACATTTGCTTTGCTTCTTAGTTTGTTCGCAAAGCATCGTCTTTGGAGCGAACGCTCGCAAACAGTTACACGGACGAGAATGTCAACCTATCCCGCGTCAGAGGATTTGTTCAGCATAAGCGAGCGCACCTGCCACCGTCGCACGGCCCTTCGAACCAGGGGGCATTTGCAGTTGAAGATAAAGAGCGACGCGAATTCCCGTTTCACTAGGTCAAGCAGCAACTTCGGCATTCAAGTCCCGAGGTGCCATGTCATGAAACTAAACACTGAGATTTCGTGGGGACTGAGGTACTTGACGCGTAGAGAAATGGTCCGCTGAGCAGTTTGTAGAGCCGCCACAAGCCGCCGGCTGAATGTCCATTCGAGTCTCTCCCTGCGCGCGGAGGTATCCGAAACACCAGACGTCCGTGAGGCGTGTCGGGCCTCAGCGTCCTTTCGATCGTTCTTTCCCCGGAGACAATACGTGCTCTTCGGGCGGTTATCGCCGCAGGACGGTGGACCAGTTGCGTTTCGTCCATCTCCGCCGTTCACGCAGGAACTCGCGACCCGCACACCACAGCCTAAAGCAATTCCTGAGAAGCCTCACTGTGGTCCCATGCACACCACACGACCATCGGCGAGCGAAATAAAGAGCAGGCCATTCGCGGCAGCGAGACTGTCCCATACCGGCGGGGCGTCGAGCGTGTACTGGGCCAGTTTCTCTCCGGTGGATACGGATGCCGCCCAGAGGATGCCGCCCATTCGCCCCTCGTACGCTCTGGCCAGATCGCGCTCCGGGAACGCGACCGGGGTTCCGGCAACGAACAGGACGTCGTTCGTTAGCGCCATCGCCTTGCCGGTGAGCGGGATGGAACTGCTCCAGAGCTTCTTCGAGGGAGCAATATTGGACGGGCCTTGGTTTCTGGCTCGTGCTTTCTTCCTCTTGCTTGGCTTGGCGGGCGCCTGCTCTGCGACTCGCTTACTGCTGCCCGCGGCCGTCTTCGCCGATTCGCCGTACGTTCCCGCGTAGAGCGTGTAGCCGCTGGCCCGAGGATCAAACGAGACGGTGCGACCGGGAGTATAGCCGCGAACTTCGTAGAAGCGCGAGCCATCGATGACGAGGATGTCGCCGTGCACACCGCCCTGGCCCGTGGGGATGTCGTAGTGCAGCATGGTGTCAATGGTCCAGAACGAGCGGTGCTGGGGGATCGCTTCGAGGAAACCGTGCGAGGTAATCAGGTGCGGCTCTTTGACATCCTGAAGAGCGACCGGCGACAGATCGGGCTTGAAGGCTTGGTGCCGGAGATAGAGCAGTTGGTCGCCGGCGATGAAAATGTCCCCTTTGAATCCCTCGATGCTCATGCCTTTGACGACCGCCCGATTTTCGATGGGGAAACCATTCTCGCCGTAGGGTCCGTGCATGCGTTTCCGATGGACGACTTTGCCGGAGCGCGGGTCGAGCGCATACAGGAAGATACCGCCGTCGATGAAGGAGTTTCTGCCGGCGGCGAAATAGGCGAGGCCGTCCCGGATGAGGATGCTGCCGCAAATCGGCCACGCCGACTCCGGCTGCCCGTAAGCGCAGATCTGGCGCCGCTCGAGCGGGGAAAACCGCCAGGCGAGCGCCCCGTCGTCGGCACGCAGGCAATAGGCCGATCCGTCGCGGGAACCGAAAAGGAGGAGGCCCCGGTAATATGTCGGAGGCGAGTCGACACGTCCCTCCGCGAAGAACCGCCAGACAATCTTCCCGTCCGCCGCATTCATGGCGCAGACGGAGTGACCGTCGACGTCCGCCGCGAATACCATGCCGGCGGCAATGACCGGGGCGCTGGCGCGGGTCCCGAGTTTCGTCTCCCAGCGTTTGCCGAGCACGGCCGGGACTTTGTTCTTCGTCGATCCTGTCCGAGCGTTGTCATGACGAAAAGCCGGCCAAGCATCTTCGCTGACGGCTGACGGCTGATCGCTGACCGCTCCAAATGCCGGGCCTTTTTCGAGCGTACCGTCCGTGTTCACCTTGATGGGTTGATCCCATTTGGTAAGGCCGGGTTGCGTCGCCATCGCGTTCATGCCGTTCAGCATCACGCTGTTGCAGCACGCGCAGGACGGTGGGCCTACATAGTACAGACCATTGCAGGGGAGCGGCCCGATACCGCAGGTGCTTCGGATCCACGGATTCGGTAACTCCGCCGAGGAACTGAGGTCGAGGAAGTCACTGCCGCCGGTCACGCTGTTGATGTAATACAACGTCGTGATCCGGTTGCGGTAGCAACGGTCATGGCCCATGGGGCCGAGCATGGTCTGATCGATCTGCTTGACCAGCTTGCCCGTTTCGGGATCGAAGCCGCTGACGCCCATGCGTGTGAGTCCCAGTTGCGGTGCCGGCCGGCCGGTCGAGCCGCTATAAGCCTGCGCCCAGACAAGGCCGCCGGCCAGAAACGTGTCGGGTGCCTTGTGATGATTGATCGTGGCGGGTGCCTCCCAAAGCGACTCTCCATCGGCGAGACGGAACGCCCGAAGCCGCTCGGAATCTGCGAGATAGGCGGCGCTATCCGAGAGCACGAGCGAAACCGCAATGCCTGCGGGTCCTTTGAGAACGATCGGAGCGGGCTCGCGCCAGAGTGACTTGCCGGTCGCGCGGTCCAGGCACACGAGTTCCGCCTCGGTGGCAAACACCACGCGGTCGCCGATTACCCCGAGTGTTGCCCCTTCGTAGCCTTTCGTGTCCGCTCCGGATACTCTCCACAGCTCCTCGCCCGAGTCGGCGTCGATGGCCAGGATATCGTTCCTCGGATCGACCGGCCGGCGAATCGTTGGTCCATACGCTTCGCGTCTGAACATGCTGCTCTTGAGCGCCGAGCGCGCCAGGTCGTCGTGGGCCTGCGAGATGTCGGACTGGTCGCCCGTGATGACGTACAGGACGCCTCGATCATGCACGAACTCCATCGTACCCGCGGTTCGCTTGTGCTTCTTGATGACTTCGCCCGTCGCCGCATCGAACACGGTGATCGGTGCCGAGTACCCAGGCGTGCAATAGACGACGTCCCCCACCGCGGCAACCCTTCGCTGGATTTGCACGGGCATTTCCTTGTTGCGAATGTAGGTCGGGTGCCAATCGGAAAACATGACCCGCCAGAGGACAACGCCGTTATAGGCGTCCCGGGCCACGAGCGCCTGTTTCCCCGGCAGTGCCGGGTGTTCAGCCGAGCCCATGTCCTCGACGGTAAACAGACGCCCGTTCGTGGATACCATGCTGTTGATCGAAGGCATGGCAAGATGGGATCGCTGCCACTGGGGCTCGCCCAGCCACTGATACCGTCGGGGTGGCCCAACGACGGTGTCCTGGGCAACGGCGTTGTTGTCCGCGCCGCGAAAATGCTGTTCCCATTCATCCGTGCCTTCTAGTTGAGGCTTGAAGGTCGCCGTCCATTTGCCGTCCCGCTTGACCACCACGGCACCGTAGGGCCGAAGCACTCGCATGAGTTCGCCTTCCGGAGCCGCGTCGGGATCCTCGCACACGACCAACGTCGCCAGATTGTCCGTGTAGGGGAGCTTCTTCCCGCTCCAGTGGATAACGGACACCGAGCCGTACACTCCGAGTTCACGGATGGCGTCGCGGGCCGTTTCGACACGCCCGGCGTCGGGCTCCAGCCCCTGAACCACACAGTTGTCCGCCAGCCGCAGCGCCGCGGTAAGCTTCCCATCCCCGCAGCCGACGTGGATGACCAGGCCACCATGGAACTCGGCCATCGTGGCAATCCGCTGGGCCTCATCCGCCGGGCCAGCCAAGGCGGCCGGAGCCGTCGTCGCCAACAGTATGCCGAGAACCGAAACAATCCCCAGTGAAACGTACGTCGCTCGAAATGAATGTCTTGCCTGCATGAGATGCTCCTCCATTTGTCGCGCATGTCAGCCCAACGTCGCCCTCAAGAACGCCATCGTCCCAGTTATACAAATCATTCTTGGCGGCGTCACCCGCTTGCCGCATGGCTGGGCAAGTTGGCGAGCTTCATGGCGATATCGACAGAGTCCGAAAGATGAGGCGTCCGTCGCGATGCGTCAGGACTCGCCCCCTTCTTGTAGTGGGCCACATTGGATCATCACGCCATTCGACGAGTGTTTGGCCGGCTGGTACAATCGTCGGGTTCATTTTGTCGGCGCGAGAGCCGTGGAAGCATAATCAAGTGTGGCGTCTGTAGAGTTTTGGGAGCATATGATGATGCGTTTGCGATCGAAGTGGTGTGGGGTATGCCTGGTGGCTTTCGTCGTTCTTTGCGGAATGGCGAGTGGACAGGAGTGGACCCGGTTCCGCGGGCCGGATGGGACGGGCATGGGCAACGGCGAGTCGATTCCCGTGTCCTTTGCGGAAGCGGACTACCTGTGGAAGGTCAAGCTTCCCGCGCCCGGGCACTCGTCGCCCGTGCTGTGGGGCGATCGCATCTTCCTGACCTGTTCGCACGACGCTAACGAACAGCGCGAAGTCGTCTGTCTCGATGCGAAATCGGGCACGACGCTCTGGTCCACGAAGATGCCTTTTACTCCGTACCGGCACAACCGCCAGAACAGCTTCGCCGCCTCGACGCCGGCCGTCGATGCCGAGCGCGTGTACGTCAATTGGATCTCGGGCGAGCAGTTCGTCGCTCTTGCTCTGGACCACGAGGGTAATACGCTTTGGCGGCGCGAGATGGGCGAGTTCAGAGCCACACACGGCGCCGGCGCCTCGCCCATCGTCCTGGGCGGGCTGATGATCGTAGGCAATGACAACAAGGAGACCAGTTTTCTGGCCGGCCTGGACGGCAAGACGGGCGAGACGATCTGGCAGATCAAGCGGAACAGCAAAATGACGTCCTACATTACGCCGGCGGTCTATCGCCCGAAGGACAGCACCCCGGAAGTGGTCTTTGTCAACGAGGCGAACGGCATGACGGGAGTTGATCCCGTCAGCGGAGAGATGAAGTGGGAGAGCGACAAGCTGTTCACGCTCAAGAGCGTCGCATCGCCAGTCGTGGCCGGGGGTGTGATCTTCGCAACCGCCGGGGCCGGCGGGGCGGGGCGACAGTCGGCGGCTGTCCGACCAGGCGACCGGCTCGCCGACCGTGGCTCGACAGTGGCCTGGAAGTTGGACCGTGACCTGCCGTACGTCCCCACGTCAATCGCGATCGACGAGCACTTGTACATCCTGAGCGACCTCGGCGTGATGACTTGCGTGGTAGCGGCCACGGGCGAGCCGGTGTGGCAGGAGGACCTAGACGCGAAATTCTACGCCTCGCCCGTTTGCGTGAATGGGCGGATCTACGTGGTCACCCGCGGTGGCGAGGTGATCGTGCTGGAAGCCGGCCCCGAATACAAACTGCTTGCCAAGAGCACGTTGCCCGAGAAAACGGACGCGACCCCCGCGATCGCCAACGGGCGCATGTACATCCGCACCCTCAACCACCTGATCTGCATCGGGGAATAGACTGGCGGCCGGTGCAACCAACAACCGGTTGATTGTCGATGACCTTCTGGATGTTCGGCACAACGGTGCAGTTGCTTTCTTTTGCCGAGCAAGGTCTGCACGATCGAAATGCCGTCGTGATTGTAAGAACTTCCGACTTTAGTCTTTTCGCTACAAAACCGCGGCAATTTTGGGCAAGACGAAAAGCATGCGCATCTCTGATTCCCAATTGGCACCTTGACTATCGGCTCTGCCTCTATAGCTATCGCGTCAAGATCCCCGACACGAGTCCGAATTGGCGCGCCAGTTGCTAATGGCCGCCCTTGGGTGGGAACGTCGAGGGGACGTTCCCCTGCAAGGAGTGCTTTCCCAATTGCAAGGAGTGTTGATGTGAAGACTACCCTTTGTTCCGCCACGGTCGTGGCAGTTCTCTGTTTTGTCGGATTCGCCACGCAGACCATGCGCGCTCAGTCCTCGCGCGGTCAAGCTACAGGGACCAACGTGGCTGTGATCGACATCGCGCGCATTATCAGAGAGTATCCCCCTCTCCAAAAAGCCGCATCTGAAACGAGGAGGAGTGCGGTCACGTTGAGAAAATGGACGGAGGACCAGCAACTCAAGATCCGCCACGAACAGATGAAGCTGACGGACTTCAGGCCAAACTCGTTGGAGTACAAGCAGTCAGAAGAGCACCTCGCAAAGATGGCCATAGATCTGAAATTGGAGGCTGCGAGACGGCAAAGAGAGATCCTGGAACGCGAATCGAAAGCCTATTACGATTTTTGCATGAGAATCCGAGAAGCGGTTTCCAGACTGGCCGAACGCGAACGAATCGGCTTGGTATTGCGGTACAACAGCTCGGAAATTGATCCGACCGAATTCAGATCGGTCCAAGATGGGATTCTACGGCAAGTTGTCTATCAGAACGGGCTGGATATCACCCCTATGATCCAGGAGTATTTGGTGCCAACAAATACGGTGCGCCGGCCGGATCCAACCAGTCCTCCAAGTCCGATTCGCCAGCGGTGATTCTCGATGTTGGCTGAGTGTTTGGCCCCCACACGGGCGACCTGCGCCGTGCGGTGACGATGGCCCCAAGACACTAGCTCGGCTCCAGGAACGCGAGATTGACGATGGTGAAGGTGATGAACTGGTAACCGGTCGTGTCGCCGCGTTCCCAGAGGATGCCCACCTGGTCCGAGTCAATCTTGACCAGATCCGAGTAGGCGGCATACCCGGCATAGACCTGGCGCGCGGTGACAAACGAGACGCCTTCGTCGTAGCTGATGCGGATCTCAAGATTCGATCGGGCGCCCAACGGGCCGCCTGCGGGAATGGTGTGCAGGAGTCGATTCCGCGACGCATCGTTCTCTCCCTTACGCGTGTAACGTTCGATCGCTTCCGCGACTCGCGTGGAGGAGAAAAGCGGCGCCGGCTTTGTCCAATGCTCTCCGTTGTCACTGCTCAGAGCAGCCAAGCGGTCACCATTGGCGTTGGGACGCACCGACATCAAGAGCCGGCCTTCGCTCAGCTCGACGATCTGCGCTTCGTTGACGGTCGCCTCGACCACCTCACCCGCATGCCATTCTGCCCCGTGATCGTCGCTATAGAGGGCGAAACTCTGCGTCCCACCCGACGTGCGCCGGGTCGCGGGGACGATCAAGCGTCCGGACCGCATCTGGATCCCGCTCCCCAGGTTTGGATAAATGTCAGACGAGCCGGGAAGCTCATACCGTGGCACCCGGATGCGTTGAGGTGGCGACCAGTTGACACCGCTGTCGTCGCTGTACAACGCCCAGGCCTGGAAACTGCCCAGGTTTCGATCCACGAGCCGCGTATCGAACAGCCACAGACGGTTCTTGGTGCGATCCACCAGCGCCACGGCGTTCGCGGCCGCGGTGCGATCCTTCTGAAGGTTGTCCACGTCGGTGTCAGGATGCCGATCGAGCAGGACGAGCGCCGACCAGTTCTTACCGTTGTCCGTACTGCGCTTGTACACCAGGTCGATGTGCGTGCCGCCAGGATCTGACCTGTTGGTCAGCCGACCCTCGGCGAATGCGTGCAGCGTTCCGTCAGCCGTCCGCGCAACGGACGGGATTCGAAACGTATGGTACCCCTCGGTGCCCGACACAAACACGTCGACGTGCGTCAGTTGGACGTCCGCTGCGGCCAACCATTGTGCCGCAAACCCTAACAGAACCCATGTCAGTAGACCGCAATAGACTTTCATCATGTGATTCTCCATGAAGCAGAGGCGAGGTTACGATCCCACGTCGGCTTGTATGAGCTTCGGCTCAACGGAAGTAGTGCTTAACACCAGGAGTTAGTCGCTGTCGAGTTTCGCTTGTTGTTCCAGCAGTGCGGTTAACTCGCGGACGCAGCCGGGGTGCTCGGCGGCTAGGTTCTGCTTTTCGCAAGGGTCGTTATTCATGTCGAACAGTTCGTTGGTCTTGTTCCGGCGATCGACGACCAGCTTCCAGTCGCCGCTCCGAATCGCCGCGCGCCGACCGTTGTACGATTTCCAGTACAGTACCGTCTCCGCCACGCCTCCTTTCCCGGACAGCAACGGCCAGATGTCTCGCCCTTCCAGCCTCCAAGCATTGTCGACGACGCCTTCGCCCAGCGCCGTCAAGGTCGGATACCAATCGAGTACGCTGGTGACCGAATCTACGACGTTCGGCTTCAACACACGTGGCCAATTGACCAGCGCCGGCGTTCTCACACAACCATCGTAAAGCTCGCCGATCCAACCACGCAGCGGACCGTTGTCACCCAGCACGGGATAGGGCCCAAACCGTCCTTCGTAGTTCTTGGGTTGTTCCGGCCAGCGTTGAATCGCCCCGTTATCGCTGAAGAAGATCACGATCGTATTCTCTCGTTGGCCTGTGCCGTCGAGCGTTGCGATCAGCTTGCCGATCGCCGCGTCCATGTGCGTTACCGCGGCCGCATAGAGCCGTCTGGACGGAATGGCGATCTCGTTTGCGTAGGGCTCGACCCATTCAGCCGACTCCTGTAAAGGTGGATGAGGCGCTCCATACGCCACGTACAGAAAAAACGGCCGTTCACGTTCGCGCTCGAGGAACCTGATCGCCTCGGCCGTGATCAGGTCGAGCGAATGTCCTTCTTCGTCCACGTACTCGTCGTTGCGATGCCAAGTCCGATCGCCGTTCTTGTAACGATGAGTGAGCTTGTCGATCTGTCCGTGGAAGAAGCCGTAGGATTGATCGAAGCCATATTCGAGCGGCCCGACCTCGGGCCGCAACCCGACGTGCCACTTGCCGCTGATCGCCGTCTCGTAGCCGCAGGCGTTCATCGTGTCGGCGATGGTGACTGTCTCCGGCGGCAGAGCTTGGCGGCTTCGGTAACCGATAGCACCGAGGATGCCGTACCGCGACGGAGCTCGACCGGAGATCAGCGCCGCCCGCGTTGGAGAACACATGGTATAGACGTAGAAGTGATCGAGCCGGACTCCGGTGGCAGCCAGCTTGTCGAGATGCGGTGTGCGAATCTCGGAGCCGTTGTATCCGATGTCCTTCCAGCCCTGATTGTCTGAGACGATCATCAGAATGTTGGGCTTGGGAGGAGTAGGTTTGTTGGCCGCGATCGTGACGGCGTGAACGGAGAAGGCAATCGCGGCCGTGATCAGGGCGAGCCGAATCCATCTTCGGTTGTGCATGTCGCAAGCTCTCCCAAACGACGCTTTCAAGACTTCGTCGAACGTTCACGATCTGAGATGTTCAATTATCCATTGAACGCTTCGCGCTTTCAACGCGGCGTGCCGTTCTGGCCCCGCGCGATTGTATTGCGTCCCATTGACACGTACACTACTACACGGCTAAGTGTACTTTATCCGCTATCGTTAGCGCATAAGGAACGACAATGAAGAGATTCTGCTTGGCAACGCTAATCGTCGCTCTTCCGTGGGTGTGGACATTAGCCGGTCCAGCCGGCGAAGAACCGTCGTCGGCAAAGTCCCGTGTCTGTCCTGTCGACGGAGAGGAAATCACGGCGGAATGTCGTGTAGAAATCGTGGGGCTGAGGTTGTACGCGTGCAGTGAGGAATGTCTGAAGAAAATAGCCGACAAGGGTTTCATTACACGGCAACTCAGTGGGAAGTTGAGGAGTGAGCCAGAACAGATTCCCGTCAATCGGACCCGCGAGCTGCGAGCGGAAGATGTTCTGGCGGACATGGTGCCAATCGAGGACGGCGAGTTTGTCCGGCGGAGCAGGCACTACTTTCAGCGTGGCCCAGAGCCTGTCAGTGGCGACAGCTACAAAGTGCAGATCAGCGCGTTCCACATCGACAAACACGAAGTGACGAACGGGGACTACTGCAAGTTCCTGAACGCAGGCAACGCGGGATACTGGACTCCTTGGTACCCGGGGATAAAGCGGGACGAGGACGGTCGATTCACTCCGGTGCAACCTGACTGGGCCAAGTTGCCGGTAGGCTGCGTCAACCACTACCAAGCCAGAGCGTATGCCCAGTGGGCCGGCAAACGGTTGCCAACCGAGGCCGAATGGGAATTTGCGGCTGCCGGCAAGGAAGGCCGCACCTACCCATGGGGAGATGAAGAACCTGGCGAAACACGGGCCAACTACGGACCGCGTTTCGGTGGCCGCAAGCCGGTTGGCAGCTTTCCCGCTGGGCGAACGCCGGAGGGCGTGTTCGATTTGGCCGGGAACATCGGCGAGTGGTGTGCGGACTACTACGACGAAGATTACTACCGAAAAGGTCCAAAGGATACGCTGGTCAAAGATCCTCAAGGGCCGGAAAGCGGTTCGCTCCGTGTACATCGTGTGGGGTGTCAATGCAAGCGTTCCACGCCGACGGACCTGAGACCGAATGCGCGTTGCGCGAGTTCGCCTTTGCGAAGCTCTGCCTGCCTCGGCTTTCGCTGCGCGAGGAGTCAGGAGTGATGGATCGGCTGCGGGTTAAACGATGTTCTGGCACGCTAAACAGGTACATGCTTGGGAACGCCCCTGAATATCAGCAGTGCGGGAGGAATCTCTATGGCGGATTTGCCTCGGCACCAAAATGCTGTTGGATTCTCGATGGCGAGCCGGATAGGTGGCGAAAAGTACGGGATTCCGGCACAGAGGCGAGCGGCTGGCGAGTCCTGACTTTCTCAATTGACCTTCGTTAGCACTTTCTGAAGGCC
>JADHUC010000378.1 GCA_016784735.1 Pirellulaceae bacterium
TATCAAACGGCGCTGGACAACTTCATCAAAGGCGGGGTCAACCGAGTGATCTTGTGTACTGACGGTGATTTCAACGTCGGCGTGACCGGCACGGATGAATTGGTGCGATTGGCCGAAAAGAACGGCAAGACCGGCGTTTTCCTTTCGGTGCTGGGCTTCGGCATGGGCAACCACAACGACGACATGCTGGAACAGATTTCGAACAAAGGCAACGGCAACTACGCCTTCATCGACACGGATTCCGAGGCTCGCAAAGTGCTGGTCGAGCAGATGAGCGGTACGTTGGTCACGATTGCCAAGGACGTGAAGATCCAGATCGACTTCAACCCGGTCGAAGTGGCAGCCTATCGTCTAATCGGCTACGAAAACCGCATGTTGGCGGCCGAGGATTTCAATGACGACAAGAAAGACGCCGGCGAGATCGGGGCCGGCCACACGGTAACTGCGCTGTACGAGGTCGTCCCAGCCGGTGTTCAAAGCGATGTGACCCCACCACCAGTGGACGACTCGCGCTATCAGAAGCGACCGAAACCGACCAAAGAAGCACGAAGCGGTGAAATGTTGACATTGAAGATCCGCTACAAGGAGCCTGACAGCGACACGAGCACCAAACTGACCTTCTTGATCAAAGACGAGGGCAAGCGGTTCGGCCAAGCCACCCAAGACTTCCGCTTCGCCGCGTCCGTCGCGTCCTTCGGCATGCTGTTGCGAGACTCCAAGCACAAGGGCAACGCCACGTACGCCGGCGTTCTGGAGATCGCTACGGAAGCAGCCACAGGCTGCACCAGTGGCTATCGCCAAGAGTTCCTGGCCATGGTCGCCCGTGCCAAGGAGTTGAGTGGGCAGTAGCAGAAGCTGTCGCCCAAGAAGAAACCCGGCTTTTCCGAAAAAAGGCCGGTTTCTGGCCATTGCCTACTCCGGTCGACCCCGTCGATTCCGGCGCACTTCCTCTTCCCAATTGTCGTACAGTTGTTTCAACCGCTGGAAGACCTCCGGGCGAGATGCCTTCAAGTCTTCTTTCTCCGCCGGGTCGGCGGATAGATCGAACAGGTACTCCCGGTATTCTTCGCCACGCTTCGAGCCGATGTACTTCATCGACTCCTGACGCACTCCCTTCCACACGGTGGCTCCGCGTGGTTTTCGCCAGTACAGCGTCCGATCAACATTCGGCCGGCCCTTGGCCACATGTTCGATGATGTCAATTCCCTCGAACGGTTTCTCCGGCGACGGCTTGACGCCGGCAATGCGGGCGATCGAAGCCGTGAAGTCGAATGTGATGCAGGCCTGATCGGACACCACGCCGGCCGGGACGACATCAGGCCATCTGACCATTGCTGGGACGCGAATACCGCCTTCGTACGTGCTGCCTTTGATTCCGGAATATGGGGCATTGCGTGCGCTGCGGGTCCCGCCATTATCGCCGGCAAAGATCACTACCGTGTCCTTGGCCAAATTCGATTCGTCCAGCTTCGCGAGCACCCGCCCGATGCATGTGTCCATGTGCTCGATCATGGCAATGTAGACCTCCGGCGGCGCTTTACCTTGGTTCCACAGCGGCGAATCCAGGGGCAATGGGTCGGGCTGGTAGTCGTTCGGACCCTGAAACGGCGAGTGCGGTACGGTGTAGGGCAGATACAGGAAAAACGCCTCGTCTTTGTGTTGCTCGACAAAACGAATGGCCTCGTCGGTCGCCAAGTCGGTGAAATAGCCCTCGCGTCGCACTGGGCTGCCGTTCAGGAACAGGTTGTAGCCCGCCACCGTATCCAAGTAATGGAAATAGTCCATGCCGCCGCCGATGCAATAGAAAGCGTAGTCAAACCCGTGAAAATTCGGCCCGAACTTCGGCTCGTATCCCAAATGCCACTTGCCCGTGATCCCGGTCGCGTAGCCCGCGTCCTTCAGCAACCGGACGATCGTCTGTTCGTCGGCGGGCAGACCCAGATCGTTGGTTTCACGCAGCCGGATCGCGTCGTCATAGCGGCCCACGTTTCCTGTCCCAATCGCACATTCCAACCCGCCGACCCACTGTTGATAACGGCCAGTTAAGAAGGCCGTGCGAGTGGGCGAACACTCCGGCCCGTTCGCGTAGTGGCTGGTGAATCGAACGCCTTGGCGGGCGAGTTGATCCAGATTCGGCGTCCTGATGTCGGGTCGTCCGTAACATGCCAGATCGCCGTAACCGAGATCATCGGCCAGGATGAACAAAACGTTGGGACGCCGTTCTTCAGCCAGTAGCCGAAAAGCGTCAGCCGCAGAAATGGCAATGGAGGCACAACCTATCGCGGCAACGACGAAGGTTTTCATGTTGTCTTTCCTTTTGATCTGAATGTCATCCTTAGCGTTAGTCTTTACGTTCGTCACGACTTGCCCTGGACAGTCCCTCGGCCCGGCCTCCGCGTCGCCGGTCGGCAACGCCGATGTAGACGCCGCTCTCAGGATCGACCAGAATCGAGTGAGCCGACCCTTGCGACGACTTGCTCCGCACGACGTGGCCCATTTTGCGCAGTTGTTTGACGGCGTCACCATAGCGAGCATCATCCGTCCCTTCCAGATCCAGCCGGTCAGGGAACCACTGGTGATGCATGCGCGGCGAGTCGACGGCCTCGGGCAAGCTCATCCCAAACTCCAACACGTTTAACACTATGCCGATCACCGTGTTGATAATCGTGCGACCTCCGGGGCTGCCCGTGATCAATACCGCGCGGCCGTCACGAGCGACGATCGTCGGACTCTGGGAGCTTAGCATCCGTTTGCTGGGCTCGATCAGGTTCGGCGGTGTGCCGATGCGGCCTTTGCGGTCGGTATGGCCAGGCAGCCAGTTGAAATCGCCCATTTCATTATTCAGAACAAAGCCGGCACCGCTGACGACAACACAAGCTCCCCAGCTCGCTTCCAGTGTGTAGGTGTTGGCAACGGCCATGCCGGTCGAGTCGATGACCGAGAAGTGAGTCGTGTTCGACGACTCGTCGGCCAGTTGTATCTCCGGGGCCAATGACTCGCTAGACGTCGATTCGCTCGGCGATATCTTATCGGCAAGTCGCCGAGCGTAAGCCTTTTCGGTCAAGTGCCGGGGAATCTCGACAAAGTCAGAATCGCCCAGATGCTTGGCTCGGTCGCAGAACACTCGACGCATCGTCTCGCCGATCAAATGCAGATTCCGCGCCGAGTAGCGGTCGTGGCTGCACAGGTCGAGGTTCTCCAGTATGTTCAACGCCTCCACCACGGCGATCCCGCCCGAACTTGGCGGCGGCGGGCCAAAGATATCGTAACCGCGAAATGTGCCGTGAATCGGCTCGCGTACCTTCGCCTTGTATCCCTCCAAATCGCATTTCGCGATCAAGCCGCCTCCACGGCGCATTTCGGCGACAAGCTGGTCCGCAATCGGGCCATTGTAGAAGGCATCGGGCCCCGAATCGGCGATCAGCGCAAGTGTGTGCGCCAAGTCCGGCAGTCGCATTCGGTCGCCTGCCTTCCATGGACGATCGTCCGGATGGCCATAGACGCGACGAAGTTCCGCATATCGCGCTTCGGTCCGCACGTTCTTCCTCTTCAGCACCCCGTTAAGCGAACCGGCCAAGTGGCGATCGACGGTGAATCCATCCTCGGCCAATCTGACGGCGGGTTCCACTAGCTCGTTCCACTTGAGACTTCCGTACCGCTCGTGTGCCAGTGCCAGCCCCCGAACCGTTCCCGGCACGCCAACCATCTTGTGCGTGAAGCGGTTCTCGTCCAGCGAGAACATCGTCTTGGTTGCCGCTGCCGGCGCCATTTCTCGGTAGTCGATACACACCGGCTCGCGTCCGCTGCCCGGATAGACCAGCATGAAACCGCCACCGCCGATGTTACCTGCCTCCGGCCAAGTGACCGCCATGGCGAACGCGACGGCAACGGCAGCATCGACGGCATTGCCGCCCTTGGCAAGCACATCGCGTCCAACGCAACTTCCCGTCTCCGTCTCTGACACGACCATTCCCAGGTCGCCACGAGCCTCTTGGACCGCAGGCTTTGCGACGCGAGCGGCCGTGTCATTCTGCTCTACGGGGACGGGATCCCGGCCACGGAGGCTCGACGGCAAGATCGCAAAGCATGTCAAGATCACCAGAGAACAATATCTGGAGCGAGTGGCAGTTCTTTCGCTTCTGTTACGCATCTTCATATCCCTTCTCTCGATGCAGAGGGCGTTAGCCAAAACTCTCGCGAATCATTTGACTCGGCAGACGGAGAATATTGTAATACAAATCCATAAGCGGATTGTTTACCGGGAGGTTTACCGAATGTCAAAAGCCCGCATCGGCCTGATCGGATCTGGATTCGTGTCCGGAATACACTTCGAATCGCTACGGCGTGTACCGTCGGCAGAGGTTGTTGCCGTTGCATCGCCAACGGAATCCCACGTGCGGCCGTTCGCAGAACAACGCGGAATACGGCACTGGTTCACGGACTATCGCAAGCTGATCGAGATGGACGAAATCGACATCATCGTTTTAGGCTTGCCGAACGACCTGCATTGCGAGGTGACTGAGGCGGCGGCTCAGGCCGGTAAACACGTGATCGTCGAGAAGCCCATGGCCTGCACCCTGGACGAGTGCGACCGTATGATCGCTGCATGCCACGGAGCGAGCGTCAAGCTGATGTATGCCGAAGAGTTGTGCTTCGCACCCAAGTACGTGCGACTGAAGCAGTTGGCTGACGAAGGCGCGCTGGGCAACCTGTTTCTCGTCAAGCAGTCGGAAAAGCACGACGGCCCGCATGCGGCGTGGTTCTGGGACGTGGGGCGCAGTGGCGGCGGCGTGATGCTCGACATGGGTTGCCACGGCATCGAGTTTGCGCGATGGATACTTGGTAAGCCACGGATTCGGAGCGTGTATTGTGATCTGAAACTCAATATGCATGCCGACAAAACGTCCGGCGACGATACGAGCCTGCTGGTTATCGACTTCGAAGGCGGAGCCACGGCGTACATCGAGGAAGCCTGGTCGAAGCTAGGCGGAATGGACGACCGGGCCGAGTTGCACGGGACTGGCGGGGTTGCCTACGCCGACGTGTTGCGAGGCAATTCCATACTCACCTATTCCCAAGCCGGTTACGGATACGCGGTCGAAAAAGCCGGTGCTACGAAAGGCTGGAGCTTCACGATTTACGAGGAAATTTGGAACTACGGCTTTCCACAGGAATTCGAACATTTCGTCGATTGTGTCTTGCACGACAAGGAACCTTTGGAAACGGGGCACGACGGGCGTGTCGTAATGGAAACCCTTTTCGCCGCATACGCTTCAGCCGGACAAGGCCGCCGGATTGACCTGCCATTCGCAACAAATGCCGGGCGACCAATCGATTTGTGGCGACATGACGACGGTCCGTAGTCCGTTGTGTTCGGCGAACTTCTGTTGCCTTATGTGCCCTCGCATTAGTCGCCAAACCAGTGGACTACCGGCACCGGGCCGAATGGTACGAGATTAAGGCTTCGGAGACGTCTTCCCACCGCGGAGCTCGTCTCCGTGGGGGAATGCTCAAGACCAGATATTGGCGATGCGTTTCCCGTTTTCGCCACCATGCGGCTTGCCCGCATGGGGCGGTGTTTCCCTGGGAGCATCGCTCCACGGAGGCGAGCTCCGGGGTGGCGGAGACTGTTACCGACCGTGTTCTGGTGGTGAACATCGCTCGATGGGGACGAGCCCCACCGTGGCAATATTGCATTGATGGCACCCTCAATGTCGCCCCATTCGGCACCGGGCCGATGGGGCAAAACGTGGCCCCCTCGCTTCATTTTCTTCAGATGATGTGCTAACCTGTTTTCTATGAGCACACTAAACCTAATCCTGGCCGAGATCCGTTTCCGTTTCGTCAACTTTCTGCTTTGCCTGTTGGTCGTTGTCATCGCCGCTGCGCTGTTCATCGTCGGTCCGACGCTGATCTCGGGGTACGCCGAGGACACGAACGAGCAGTTGAGCAAGTTGGAAGCGCAGGCAGAGCAAATGGAGGCGGACACGAAGAAGGAACTGGCAGAGATGGACAAACAGACCAAGCGCATCATGCGCGATCTGGGCGTGAATCTGCGGATTGTCCACAAAGAT
The DNA here is from genome assembly GCA_016784735.1 of Pirellulaceae bacterium. Lineage (GTDB taxonomy): Bacteria > Planctomycetota > Planctomycetia > Pirellulales > Pirellulaceae > JADHUC01. The sequence continues at coordinate 6,075 of JADHUC010000378.1, forward strand.
ACGAATATGGCTAACCTGTACACGGATTTTGTGGCTGTCGACTTTCCCGAGGACTACGTCCACCGATTGGCCCAGGCCGAGAGCATCGAGACGATCGTCCATCTGGTGGCCACTCTACAGGCCAGAATCAAATGGGAGAATCGCACGGCACTGCTGGTCGGGACCCTGCCCGTCTTGACTCAGTCGCAGAAAAACGAAGAAAAGCCCCACATGGTGAGACCCGTCGAGAAAGCAACCGTTTTGTTGGGCCACGAACTGGGCGCCGGCCTCAAAGATGGCGATACGATTCAAGTCGAAGGCCACGAGTTGAAGATCGCCAAGATCATGCCTGAGTATGGTAGCCTCCAGGACGTGCAACTCGTGACAAATCTGGAGGACGCCCAAAAGATCCTTCAAAAGCCAGACAGAATCAATCAGATCATGGCTTTGAACTGCAAATGCAAAGGGGATCGGATATCCGTGATTCGCGCGGAATTGGAAGGGGTCCTGCCGGACACCAAAGTTACGGAACACCTGACCAACGCAACCGCGCGCGAAAAGCAACGTGATTTGGTCGAGGCGGACCGGGCACGGAAATTGAGGAAAGTCGAGTCCAATCTGAAGAGGGTGTCCGAGAACCGCGGCCGTCAGCAGAAGATGCTCTCGCGTCTGATCAGCATCATGACACCGCTGGTCGTTCTGACCTCGGCGCTGTTCGTCGCCTTGATGACCTGGCTGAATGTCCGGGAACGCCGCTCGGAGATCGGCGTATTGCGAGCCCTTGGAAAAGGCGCCGCGAACGTTGCCGTCCTGTTCCTGGGAAAATCACTCTTGTTGGGCCTGATCGGTGGCGCGGTCGGTTGCCTGCTGGGCTACTACCTCACGCTGCTGCTCGGCAACTGGATTATGAAAATTGGGACAGATCTGTTCGTGACAGACATCCGGCTGGTTATCGCCACAGTCGTTGGCGCACCCTTGATAACCGTGATGGCAAGCTACCTGCCCACGCTCTCGGCAATATCCCAAGATCCGGCCATCGTGTTGATGGACAATTGACGCACTCCGACATCAAGCCACCATGCTTCATACCGGCGGTTCCTGAGGCGTCAATCACTCGCGGCAGGTCCCGTCTCGCTCCGTGGGTTCTGCCAGTCGCCCCAGTTGTCCAGATAGCTGCGATAGGCTGGAACCTGGTCTGCGCGATCCGTGATCCACTGCTTCGTTTCTCCGACGATCTCCCGCTCGCGGTCCAGCGATATGCGACCCAGCAGTACCGAGGACCGCAGAAAGACAAAATAGGTGTCCAGCACGTCGCAACGGCAGTAGTCGTTGATCTCGGCCAGCTTCCCTTCGTTGAAAAGGTCCTGCACCATGTGGCCTTGGATTTCCATCTTGCCGGGTTTGCCCAGGACGTTTGCCGCCAGGTTCAAACCGCCGTTGAAGCGACTCGCGCCGAAGTTGGTCAACAGATCGTGCAGGTCGAGATGCGATTGGGTGTTGTAGCGGCTTCGATACTGTTCCCAGCTCTTATCGTAGATATTGAACCAACCCGGTACGCTCAGCCCGTACCGAAACGCAGCCAATTCCATCAGCGGCATGTCGAACGTACGGCCATTGAAGCTCACCAGCGTGGGTCTCCGGTACCCTTCCCAACCTCGCCAGAAGTGATCGGTGATCACGTGTGATCGAAACTCCGGTTCATCCAACGCTACAAGGTCGATCAGCTCGTAGCTGGCACCGACCTTGGCCACAACGACCGAAACCGGGATCTGGAAAGTGTAAGGGATGAAGTCGCGGCCGGTCTCTTCCATCAACTCGCCACGGTAGCGGGCGATGGCCTCCTCGGGCGCCAGTCCCTCGCCGGGATAACGTATCTTGGAGACCAAATCGCCGTCGGCGACGCTTTCGATGTCAAACACCAGGAACTTCACTGCTGAACTTGCCACGGATGTCCCCTTTCCAAGTGTGGATTGCTACGCCATCATTCGCGTCAGCTTAGCACAAAAACCCCCGGCTTTGTAGCAAGGACACCGCCGTGAACGCAGAAAGACTGCTGGACCGCTTCCTCCAATACGTTGCCATCGACACGACGGCCAACGATGCCAACGACGGCTATCCAAGTTCGGAAGGCCAGTGGGAACTGGGCCGCCTGCTGGTCGGGCAGTTGACGGAAATCGGACTGGATGACGTTCACCAGGACGAACACGGCTTGGTGTGGGCCACGATTGCACCAACGACCGACAAAGACGCGCCGGTCGTAGCATTCAACGCTCATTTGGATACTTCACCAGAAACCAGCGGTGCCGGGGTCAAGCCCCAAGTAATTCGCGGCTACAAAGGTGGCGACATCAAATTGCCTGGTGACCCGGGGCAAGTCATCCGAGTCGCGGACAACCCGGAATTGGACGACTTACTCGACGCAACGCTGGTCACGACCGACGGCACGACTCTGTTGGGTGGGGACGATAAAGCGGGCTTGGCGATCATTGTCGAAGCAGCCGCCTATCTGGTGAACCACCCGGAAATCGTCCACGGGCCGATTCGCGTCCTGTTCACTTGCGACGAGGAAATTGGGCGCGGCGTCAATCATGTCGATCTCGACAAGCTCGGTGCCGCCGTCTGCTACACGCTGGACGGTGATGCGGCCGATAAGATCGACGTCGAGACGTTCTCGGCGGACTTGGCGACGGTCACGGTTCGGGGCGTGAATATCCATCCGTCGATTGCAAAAGGGCGCATGGTCAACGCAGTGCGAGCGGCTGCGGAATTCGTTTCGCGGCTCCCCAAAGATCAGCTTTCGCCGGAAACGACAGAAGACCGGCAGGGATTCATCCACCCGTATCATCTCGATGGCGGCGTGGGGCAAGTGGTGCTGAAACTCATCTTGCGAGATTTCGAGACTGCTGTTCTGACAAAACAAGCCGATCTGTTGCGAGAAACAGCGAATGAGGTAGAACGCGAGTTTCCCGGCGTCGCCATTTCGGTGGACGTAATGCCTCAGTATCGCAATCCGGCGGACGGACTGGTGAAAGAGCCACGTGCGGCGGCCTACGCTCAGAGAGCTCACGAACGTCTGGGACGGACTGCCCAACTGACGTCGATTCGCGGAGGCACGGACGGTTCGCTGCTGACCGAGAAGGGCCTACCGACGCCAAATCTCTCGACTGGCCAGCATAATCCTCACTCGCCGCTGGAATGGGTGTGTCTTGAGCAAATGGTGGGGGCCGTTGATGTGCTCGTCCAACTGGTGCAGGTCTGGGCACAAGGGCCTGATGTAGCAGGATAAGGCAAATCCTCTCAAGTGCGGCAAAAAGACACACTTCACCAGCGCAGAATCGCATCGATTCGATACACGCCAGGACCCCTTAATTCTAGCGGAATCCATGTCGCCCCTGGTATCAACGCGCCGTAAGTCGTTATGTAGAAGGAGTTTTCAAAAAATCCGGTATTTTCTTGCCCTTTGGCTCGCAGTCTGCAACCACAAATGCGAGAAGTGATCAGGATACGGGAGCATCGGCTCGCGGATCACTACTCACAATTCCCATTCGTTTTCTTCTCCACATAGGAAACCAGCATTCAGGCGGCTCATCTTTCGCTTGGTTGCTGGCTCGAAGAATGCCGAGGAGGTCAGTATCATGGGTGCACGCGGACCAAAAACAATCGACCCGACGCCGCAAGAAATCAGGCATTGGACCAAGAAAATCCGTGAGGGATGGAGCGAGCGGACTCACCGGTTACGGGCCGGTTGGACCGTCGATGCTGCGGATCGTATGGACCAATGGACGGCACCGGTTGTCCACATCGACGAGATGCATCTGGACGGTTTCGACGAAGAAGACAACCCCTACTCGCCTAATTGACTCGATCGGTCTCGATCTGCGACGGACCGTTGATGGCTGGCGGGCGTGATAGGGGGTGCCGAGGCCGTAGCTTCCCCCTGGCTATATTGAACTGAAAGCTCGCCAGTCGATATTGTCCCCCCTCCGACGCAACGCCTTTTAGCCATTTCGCATACAGCCCCTCGTTGCTTTCGAAGCCAGCGCCGAAGAAGTCACCCGCCGTTGCTGGCCTTGTCGCGATACTGATCGTCGACCATCTCGAATCCGTGGCTGCGAAACACTCGTCCCACACATCCCAACTGACGACTTGTCCAGTCACATAGCTGAGGTTGCCCATTCTGCCGTCGGACGCCTATAATCCAGGCTTTCGCCTACCAGCATCTCTTACCGACCGACCGAACGCCGCCGTGCGAGGCGGAGGAGCGAAACCGTGGCATCTAGTAGATATCTGTTCACCAGTGAATCTGTCAGTATGGGCCATCCAGACAAGCTGGCGGACCAGATTTCTGATGGCATACTCGACGCCTTGTTTGAACAAGATCCCCGAAGCCGCGTGGCCTGCGAGACCCTGGTCACCACGGGTGTGGCGGTTGTCGCGGGGGAAATCACAACGAAGGCTACTGTGGACTACCCGAGTGTTGTCCGTAACGTCATCCGCGATGTTGGATACACGGACGACGAAATGGGCATCAACGCCGACACTTGCGCGGTTATGGTATCCCTGGACAAACAAAGCCCGGATATCGCTGTGGGCGTGGACGAAGACGCGGACCAAGGCAAGGAAATCGGAGCGGGCGACCAGGGCTTGATGTTCGGCTTTGCCTGTAGCGACACGCAAGAATTGATGCCCCTGCCCATCGCCCTGGCTCACCGGATTCTGAACCGCCTGACCCAGGCCCGTTTCGACGGTGAAGTGGATTGGCTGCGTCCGGACAGCAAGAGCCAAGTCACCGTCGAGTACGACGGCAACAAGCCGGTACGGGTCGATACGGTTGTGGTTTCGACTCAACACGGCCCGGACGTGTCTAACGAAGGAATTCGCGAGTTTGTAATCGACAAGATCGTCAAACCGACGCTGCCCGAGGCGCTCGTGAACGGCGACATCAAATACCACATCAACCCGACCGGACGTTTTGTGGTCGGAGGCCCTCACGGAGATTGCGGGCTGACCGGCCGAAAGATCATTGTCGATACCTATGGCGGATGGGGCAGGCACGGCGGCGGTGCTTTCAGCGGCAAGGACCCGACCAAGGTGGACCGCAGCGCCGCGTACATGGCCCGCCATGTCGCCAAGAGTATTGTTGCCGCCGAATTGGCCGAACGTTGCGAGGTTCAGTTGGCCTATGCGATCGGGGTCAGCCAGCCTGTGAGCATTCGCGTGGATACACAAGGAACGGGGAATGTCGATGAAGACCGCATTTGCCGTGCAATCAAGGAAGTGTTCCCGCTGACGCCTGGCGGAATTATTGACTACCTTGACCTGCGCCGTCCGATCTACCGCAAGACCGCCGCCGGTGGGCACTTCGGTCGCAGCGAGCCGGAGTTCACGTGGGAAAAAACCGACAGAGCCGCCGAAGTGGCTGACGCGGTGAAGCAAAATGCCGCCGGTTGAACGAACCATCAGGCTCGATTGAGTGTCGTTACGCAAAGGGCCAGGCCCCCGGCTTATCCATGTCTGCTGAATACCAACCAAGCAATCGAGCACGACGGTCCGAAGGGCAGCCGATCAGCGTTTTAATGTCGCGCGCCCTGGACAATCCCCATCTCATCTCGCTGGCTGCGGGCTTCGTGGACAATGATACGCTGCCGGTCGAGCCCGCACGGCAGGCCCTGTCGCAAATGCTTGGCGATCCCAATGCAGGGAAGGCCGCGCTGCAATATGGCAGCACGCCGGGTTATCCCCCGCTACGTGAGATGTTACTGGAGCGTGCACGCCTGGCGGACGGATTGGACGTATCGCCGCCCGTGGAGCAGATTGTCGTTACGGCCGGAAGCAATCAAACGCTGCACTTGGTCAGCGAGAGCTTGTTCAATCCGGGCGACATCGCCCTGTGCAGTTCGCCCAGCTATTTTGTATACCTGGGATTGTTGGCCGGGCTTGGTGTTCGCGCGGAAGGCATTGCTAGCGACGATGCCGGCATGATTCCTGAAGCGTTGGAGGAAACGTTGGGGCGTTTGGGTGCTGCCGGTGAACTCACCCGTGTCAAAGCGATCTATTTGGTGCCCTATTTCGACAATCCGGGCGGCGTGACGATGCCGCTGGAACGTCGTGCGACGGTCGTCGAAATCGCCAAACGGTGGTCGCGCCGCGGGAAAATCCACGTGATTTCCGACGAGGCCTATCGCGAACTGCGATGCTGGGGCGACGACATTTCCAGCACGCGGATTTGTGACGAGGAAGGCGATACGGTGGTCGTGGCCGGCACGTTCTCCAAGTCGTTTTCGCCGGGAATACGCGTCGGCTGGGGAATCTTGCCGCGTCATCTGGTCGGCCCCATCAACGATCAAAAGGGAAACGTCGACTTCGGCTCGCCCAATTTCAAC
>JADHUC010000379.1 GCA_016784735.1 Pirellulaceae bacterium
CAGGTGTCGGGCAAGAGGGTCCGGGGCACGCCACGCCCGGCACCAGTACCCAGTACGCAGTACGCAGTGGTCAGTGGCCAGAACCTGACACCTGACACCCGACACCCGACACCCGACACCTGACACCCGACACCCGACACCTGACACCCGACACCCGACACCTGACACCCGACACCTGACACCCGACACCCGACACCTGACACCTGACACCTGACACCCGCATCCCGTTCACTGCCGTGGACGATGCCACATGGATCGCCAATACGCATCGTCGGTTGCGTAAACGTCGATGGGATCCCTGCTCAGATCGAACGATTCGGCAAGCACTCCGTAGCGTTTCATCTCGCGGACATAGTGTTCGTTCGGCTTGAAATCGGGCATGTCGAAGCGTTTGATTTCCTCCAGCCTGGCTTTGGCCGCCTCGATGTGAGACAGGATCTTCTGGTAGTCTGGGTCATCTGAGTCGTCAAATACGACTGGATGGACGATCGGCTTCGGCGGCTGGCTTCGGTCCTCTGCGACCGGCTGGGAAGTGTCGCTCGATGCGGGTTCGCCCTCGGCATATCCGCCCGCCTCGTGGGAAAGCGCGGCAAGCAAGACAAGCGATTTGTCAGGCTGGCTCAGATTGTACAGCCGGTGTCGCGAATAACGGCTCAGCGGCCGGGTCCACGAGAGCATATCACCCCAGGAGTCCAACGGAATCTGCGCGGTCACGTGCCGAGGAAGTTGGTCTTTCGCGTGACACGAACCGCACCGGCGTTCGATGACCTCAACGGCCGCGGCCGTCGAAGGCCAGTCGTCTGCCATCTCGCGCACGGGGCGATTGTTGCCCCAACAGCCACCGATTTGTCCCGTACCATACGCTGCGTACGTGCCGGGGTACTGCGCCCCGGCGTCGATCCACAGGCGGACCATCGTCTCTTCCCGATCGGTGAGCTTTACTTCGTAGTGCTGGACGTCTGTCTTCTCCATTAGCGGAGACGCGGAACTGTAGGTCGCATACGGCCGATCGTTGCCCGGCTGTCGGCCCGTCCCGTGTCGGGGTTCGTCGTGCGTGTCTTTGACTTGCCAATGTAACAGCAATTCGTAGAAACTGTGCGAGAAGACCGGTCCGTGGTCACCGACCAGCACAACGCCACCGTCACGTTTGTCGTAGTTGTGGCAGGTAACGCAGTGTCGATCGAGGATCGGTTGAATGTCACGCGGAAAATCTGGAATTGCCGGCACGTCTTCGATCGGCTGGATCGAACTGGGCGCTCGGACCAGCGCCTGCAAGTCGCGCCGGTCGGCAGTTCCCGGAGTCTGCGTGCGCGACTCGTGGCAGCCTACGCAGCCGACGGTTTCTCCCGGTTGCACTGTGACAAAGCTGCGCATCTGCTTGACCGAGCGATCGTTTTCATCCAAGGCCACGAAGTACAGGCTTCGCATGGCGGGTACTTCAAAGCAAGCCGATCCGTCCGACTCCACAGGCACTGTGCCGAGAATGCGTTTCAACGTCGACGTTACGCCGTGGCCGATCGGCTGGGAGCCGCCCCCATGGAAATTGGCCGGTTTGGGAAGGTCTTCCAGCACAAGCAGTTTCCGGATCGTGCCGCCCGTGATGCCATCTGTGTTGCGGCCCGTGTAGATATCCCTCAGAACCAGCGTACCGGTCGTTTCGGCTAAGTCCGCCTTTGGCGATATGATCTGCTCTCGCGGCTGTCTCAAGATGGGCCTTGGTTCGTGTACCATGCTGGGCGCAGTGTAAAGGACCTCGGCCCCGCCTTCCCCATCCATCAACAGAATCTCGTTTCCCTTGGCCACCAGGAACGCGTCCGCAGATATCGGATAAGGGTCGCGAAAACCGATTGAAGCGGTGATGTTCTTCAGTGCGGATCCGGCATCCGGTCCGCTCTTGCTACTCAGTACGGCGACGAAACCTGCATGCTCGTTCCTGCCGTGACCGGGCGAGTTGGTCAAGAGGACGTCGCTGGTGCCCGGAATCGGCCGAGCGTCGATGAATACGCCGCCCAAGTGCATGTTGCCAAAGTAGACCATCTGGCCAGTGCCGTCCGGATTGACCGTCCACAGGTGATGGAAGCTAACCGCATCGCGATTGACGTACTCCCAGCGCGTGTATAGCACGCGTCCGTCATGCAGCACAGCAGGCGTGTTTTCTGTGAAGGAACCGGACGAAACCATGCGGATGTCCTGCCCCGAAGGATCACAGCGGTGAAGCGTCGCGGTGTGTGCCAGCCAACAGCCGATATATCGCTTCGATCGCGACGAGCAGAACATGATATCGCCGTCCGGCAGGTAAGTCGGTTCGATGTCGTCCCACGCGCCGCTGGTGATCTGCCGCAAACCGGACCCGTCCGATTGGATCTCGTACAGGTTGTACGAGTGGGTACCACCCTTGCGGTAAGAAAACAGGATCTTCTCGCCGTCGTAATGAACCTGAGGATCGCGAACCGCGCCTTCAGGGTCGTCGACCAACGCGGTCAACTCGCCGGTGCGCAAGTTCAGTTTGCACAGCCTGCCTCCGTCCGCACCGTGGATCCAATACGTAGGGTCGATGCACGAGTAGCCGAAGTTCGCGTAGTAGTGCCCGGCGGGATCTCGACCTGGAGCGCGCTCGGCAAAGACGATTTCCTCCACACCATGTCGCTGCAAGCGGGTGAAGATTTCCGCCCGATTTTCCATCTCCAATTTCCAGCGAACGCGCTCCAACTCGCGCAAGAGGTCGGCTCGTTTGGCGTAGTGGGCCGCAATCTCCTCGGCTGCCAATGCCCGGTTCCACATGGTCACCTCGTCGATGTAGCCGCGAAAACGGCAACTCGCAGACGGTGCCCCGGCCGAATCCCCGATCCCCAATCCTTCGGCGGCAACGGTGCGGATCGTTCCGTCGTACGGAGCGGTTCCCACGGGCCGACCGTCCAGATAGACCGTCAGTGTGCTCTGCGCGGGCTCGCTGTCGTTTCGTCGAGCGACAGCGGCCAAGTGGTGCCAACGCCCAACGACAACGCGGCCTCCTTCGGCGAAGAGGTATTCCCCATTTGCCTGATTGTGGTAAAGGCTCGCCAGACCCTGATGGACCGCCACGTGGTAGGCGTAGTTCGGCGGACCGGCCCACTCGAGCACCAAGCGATTCCATGTACCGAGTTGGGTAGACTGAATCCAGGCCTCGATGGTGTAGCTGGCACTAAGATGAATGTCGTCGGACACCGGTGCAATCAGAAACTGAGCGTCACCAGCCTGGACCCCTAACGCGACCGCCTTGCCCGAGACGCCCGGCAGTTCGGACGCGTCGACGAAGCGGGCAGTACCGTCACGAGCCGCGAGTGAATCGGTCGACCGGCCAGCCTGATCCTTCAAGGTCCCGTCAAAGTCCCAATGGCAGACAGGAGCATCATCGGTCGTTGGCGGCGCTGCCTCGATTGACACGCCGGTTACAGCAAGAACCAGAGCCGCAAACGTGAGTGTCCAAATCGAATTAGGCCGCATGGTGATCCATCCTCCTGCTAGTTGTCTTGGCCGAGTCTGCGGACCGATACGTAGAACGCTCCGCAGAGTTCCTTGCCCTGTTTATCATAGAACCAAGTCCGCAGTTCAGTCTTGCCAGCCGTTAGACGTACTGTAAACGTAGCGGCCTTGTCGTCCTCGGACACTGGTTTCGATACATCCACATCAGCGATCTTCAGTCGCGCCTTGGCGATCGGCGTTGCCTTACCCGCCGGATAGACTCCATCGACGCCTTCATAGGCCGGAAGGGCGGCCGTGAGGGCGACATCGGCTTCCTTCGGCCACCGACGCAGCGAGATCTCATACTGTCCGTCGCGTTCCACCACGACGTTCCACGGTGCGTTCATTACGGGCAGCGGGCGACCCATCGGAAGAGACCCTTCAATGACGGGCTCACCCAACAGACGCACGTCGACGGTCTGGGCGGCGATGACCAACTTCGGAGCAAGCCAATCGAGCGACGACAGACGCGTAGGGTTTTCGCAATCCGATCCTAGTGTGAGGGTCTCGAAATCGTTCAGCGTCGGCTCGACCGTCTCCCACCAATCCGCGTAGTAACGCCGTAGCCTCCGGACGATATCCGGGTGCTCGCCGGCCACATCGTTCTTCTGCCCCGGATCGCTCTGGACGTTATACAGTTCTTTTCCCTTCACCAGCCTCCAACGCTTCCACAGCATGGTCGCGTCCCATTTCTGCGGATGCGCCGGATCAAGCCCACCGTACTGCACAACCATCGTCCGTCGATCGAATGCAGGTACGGCCTCGCCCTTCAGCAGCGGGACGAGACTGGCGCCGTCAAAACTCGCGCCCTTGGGCCTCTGCAGGCGACATAGGTCGATCAACGTTGGTAGGATATCTGCCGCATGCGTGAGCGCATGGATGTCGCCGGGTTCTCGAAGGCCGCCATCGGGGAAGCGAATGAAACACGGCACTCGATGGCCGCCCTCGTAGAGGCTCGCCTTCGCACCACGCATGCCCGCATTGTACACCTTTATTCCTCCGGTACCGCCGTTGTCCGTCATGAAGATCAGGATGGTGTTGTCGCGCAGGCCAGTTTCTTCAAGCATCTTGTCAAGCCGTGCCATGTTGTCGTCCAGGTTGGCGATCATGGCAAAGAAGCCTGCTGTGTCACGGTCCAGATGGTTGTAGGGTTCTTTGTATTTCTCCGGTGCGAAGAATGGCCCGTGAGGTGCATTGGTGGAAATGTAAGCGAAGAACGGTTGATCGTTTGCCTGACACTGCCGGATCCACTTCATCGCTTCGTCGAACCAGACATCCGTGCAGTAGCCGGGAAACTGCTTGAGAACGCCGTCGTCTCGGAAGTAATCGTCAAAGTAATCGTTGTTCCAATAGTCAGAAGTCGACGTGATGCCCCATCCCAAGTGATAGACGGCCCGCCCGAAGCCTCGATCCTTCGGACGATGCGGGTAATTGTCGCCCAAGTGCCATTTGCCGAAGATGCCTGTGCTATATCCGCTGGTGGAAAACACATCGGCCATCGTTGGAAGTCCCCGACGCATGAACGTTCGTCCCGAGCAAACGCAATTCGCACCGTTTCGCAGTGCATACTGCCCCGTCATCAGCTCGCCACGCGTGGGCGTACACATCGGTGCAACGTGGAAATCGGTGAACCGAATGCTCTCGCCGTAAAGCTTGTCGATGTACGGCGTCTTGAGGACCGGATTCCCATGGCACGACAAATCGCCGTATCCCTGATCATCGGTCAGTACGAAGATGACGTTCGGCGACGCGGCCATGGCGGGGCCGACAACAAAGAGAGAGCATGTGAAGAAACCTAGAAGAAAGAAGAACATCTTCATAGTCATCGTCTCCCGGCAGCGAATGTGATACTGGTACAGTAGACTAATCGTGCGGCTCATGGAATACCTTGCTGCGGTGATTTGCGGACGCCAGAATAGAGACTGGCCCACTGATGGCATGGCGGACCCACGGATGAAGAACGGGGATGAAGATGTTGGGGGTGCTGTTCGATGGGGCTGGTTTATGAAGAAAAGACGAAATTGCTGCGACGGTGCTTCTTCGATGTTCAGAATGAAGTGGGGCTGGGACGTCACGAAGAGGAGTACCATCAGGGGTGCAAAAAATCGTTTGAAGAAAACGGAGTCCCGTTTGCAAGTAAGCCGCCGCATCCGCTGCTATTGGACGGCGAAGTGGCGTACGTGTTGTATCCTGACTTCGTCGCATGGGACTCGATTACGGTCGAGTTGAAGGCGGTCCCGAGGAGTCTGAACCAGTCGGAGTTCGTACAGATCTTCGACTATCTGAAGTGCCGCGGGGACCGGTTGGGGCTACTTGTGAACATGGGACTGGATCGAGTTCACGTGGAACGTGTGGCATACGATCCTCCGGACTCGACATTAGAGGAGGATTGGAAGTATTGGTCTGGCAAAATACAGGGACGCGATCGCGAAGTTGGGGTCATCGTGCGAGATACCCTTCGAGCGGTCTTTGAAGCCCACGGAACCGGCTACGGTGACGAAGTTCTGCAGCATCTAGTCACGTTCGCTCTGAATCGCCGCCGATTGAGAATTGCCGTCGCGCCTGTAGCGAAAGCGTACTTTCACGGCGTCGAAGTTGGCGAGTCTCCCTTGGACTGTCTCGTCATCGAAGGCCGCATCCTGTTGGCGTTCACCGCTCTGTTCGACAACAACCAGTTCAACATCAACCGCGGTTTGTCCTTTCTGCGAGCGTTGGGGCTCAATTGGGGCATCGCGGCCAACTTCGGAAAGACCCACGCCCAGTTTACCGCCCTACACCACTCATCATGAGGATTTCATCCGTGGGTCCGCCATGCCATCCGTGGGCCTTACCACGAATTTGATCATTTGCGTGCCCCAATCAGAACGTCGCCTTTCTTCAAAGTGATGACGTATTCATCGCCGTCTTGTCGCACGTTTGGCCGATTCCACTTCGCGGTTGCACCGTCGAAGGGATCGCGCAAACGCAGGAGACCGTCGACCGTCGCTTCGATGCGTACTTCGGTCGTTTGACCCGCAACGCGTTTGGCACTCACCCTGAAACCGCCTTCGGTGCGGAGGTCCGTGAATGACGCGTTGGGCCAGCGGTCGCTGACGGCCGGGAAGACGCGGACCGTTCCGCCCCAGCTCTGCAGGAGCATTTCGTGTACGGCCTGCATGCCAAGGAAATTGCCTTCGAGCGTAAACGGCCGGTAACGGAAGTTCGATAGCCCCGCACCGATCTGGTCGCCGTTTGCATGGAAGCCGTTGCGGAGGATGAAAGCCCGTTCGTAGTCAATCAGGTAATCCAATGCCATGTCGGCTCGACCGCACCGTGCGAGCATGCACGAAAACCAGGAAAAGCTATAGCCGCACCACGCTGGCGTGCCGAGTTGGTGCATGCGCTCGAGCGTGGCGTTGATGATCGCCCGGTCGTTTTCGTCGCCGCCCAGGTTCAGCGTTCCTAGCGGGTGGATCGCCATTGCCTGGGAATGGTGGCGGTGCGACTGGTTGAACGGCTCGCCACGAGCGAACATGAGCACTTTCTGGTCGTCGACCAGGAGATCGTCGAGTTGGCCACGAAGGCTGCGCCATCGTACCGCATCGTCCTTCTTGTCCAACGCGTCGGCCATTTCCGCAATCGCTTCGAACGTCCATTGCACGAGCGCCAGGTCATTGTTCGAGTTCGGTTCCAGCCACGCGCGGAGCGAGTTGTTGTGGATTTCCGGCGAGGAGGATAACGGCAAGTAAAGCTTGCCGTCGCGCTTTTCCATGAGATTGACGATCCCCGTGGCGATCTCGCTCAACCACGGATATGCCCGCTGCTGCAGGAATTCGAGGTCCATCGTGTAGCGCCAGTGCAGGTAGAACGACTGTCCGACCCAGAGGCCGTTGGTCGGCGAGAGTGCATACTGGGACCATCCGCCCGTTGGTTTGCCAGCCAGGGTCGCTACGCCCGGCACCGCAGCGCCTTCGACGCCATAGAATTCCTTGGCGAATCGGCGATAAGTCGGCAACAGTTTCCAGTTGAGGTTGATGAAGCTCAGTCCCGAATCGAAGAGCCCAGCCGTGGGATACGCAAAGTAAGTCATCTGCGTATTCAGATCGTGGTGATAGTCACCCTTCCACGGCGGCAGACCACCATCGTCCCGGGTCCACACGCCCTGCAGCGGCATCGGTGGAGAATTCGGACGAGAGGCGGCGCCGTAGAAGTATTTCATCAGGTTATAGTGCCGCTGGATACGTTCGTTTGGCACATCTACCGACGAAGTCGACCAGAAATCGTCCCACCAAGCGCGGTGCGATTCGAGCAGTTTGTCATATCCGACACTGAGCGCCGATGTGACTCGCCTTTTGCCCAATGCAAGAGGGTCATCGCCATCGCTGGTTGACGTGATCGCAATTGCCAGTTGCGTCTCGTCTCCAACACGCCGGCTGGCCAGCACGACCGCGTACTTCAGCCCGAGAGCCGCTTCCTGGACCATCCAGGTCACGTTTTCGTCGCTGCCGAATTCCGCAGGCTTATAGCCGAGTCGATCCAAGCCACCAGGGCGAAGAAACTCATATTTCAGCGGTGGGCCCTCGACGCGAACCATCGCCACCGATTCGGTCGCGCTGAAAAACGTCTCCAACGAGCCTTCCGACAGATCAACACGACCGACCGCCTGACGCATGTCGAGCGCGAACGACTTGGCTTTCTGCTGCGGGTCCAACGTCAGTACCAGCCGTCCGCCGGGCAGCTTCGTGGGATACGGCGTATTATTATACGGCGCGTCGAACAGCCGGCTGATCTCTTTCTGGTCGCCGGCCGCCTTGAGCTTGCGGATCGTGTCGTAGTTCCAGTCCTCCTGCAAGTAGATTTCCGGCAGGCGCTCGTCCCACAGATCGCCGCGGTCGAGCGACAGGTTCACTGTGCTGTCCTCTCCCCATAGCAAGCCGCCGGTCAACCCGTTGCCCAGCGGGATCGCCTCGTCCCACGTCTTGATCGGTGCGTCGAGCACCATCCGCATGGTTGGATCGCGATCATCGGCGCCGGCGGCTTGGGCAACCGCGGCCAGTTGGGACAGAACGAGCAAAAGGCAGAAAGGGAGAATGGCAAGACGCATGACTTTGCTCCGATGAAAGACCTTACTTCTTCGCAGACTCCTGCATCTTCTGAATGAAGATTTTGAAGAACTGCGTGCCGTAGTCATGCCACGTGGCGGCGCTGACCACATTGCCGTCGACGACGCACGGTTCGTTCACGTAGACGCCGCCGGTTTGGGTGATGTCGAGTGCGCATTTGCCAACGGTCGTCGCCCGACGGCCGCCTTCGAGTCCGCCTGCGGCGGCGATGATCTCGATGCCGTGACAGACGACCGCGATCGGCTTCTTTTCTTTGACAAAGTGTTTCGTGATCCGCATAAGGTCTTTGTCGTAGCGGATGTATTCCGGTGCCCGGCCGCCGGACAGGAACAGGCCGACATACTCCTCGGGCTTCACGTCGGAGAAGGCGATTCTCGCCCTGATGTGATAAGCGGGCGTTTCTTGAGTGAGGTCCCACTTCACGTCGCTATTGGGCGGCACTTCGTGCAGGACCATGTGGTAAAGCCTGGCTTCCGGGCCGGCCACCACAACTTCGTAGCCTTCCTCGGCAAGCCGAAAGAACGGATACAGGGTGTCCATCGCCTCGGTGGCGTCGCCGATCGGCATTAGCACCTTGCCAGCCTTCTTCGGTTGTTTCTTCCCTTCGGCACACGCGCCGGAAACGATCAAGCCAAACGCCGCCAGCCCAGCGACCAGCAGACCACACAATTGTCGACGACTCAGTCTCTCGTTGCTCATCTGTTTCCCCTTCTGTTGTGTCAATCAGTCAACTTGACGTTTGTGGCCTTGGCAATGCGGAACTTGTATTGTTTCAGCACTGCCTCGGTGTGATTCCCGTGATAGAGGATTGCGACATACCTCTGACTCTCGTCATCGTAAGCCATCCCGCCGTACCCCGCATCCTCGGTCTCGCCATCCAGATCAAATACTTGCCAGTTGCTTCCGCCATCCGGAGACAGCCACAGGCAGTTGCGGCGTGGGAAGCTGCTCCCCGGCTTGGTGCGTTCGTCGCCCGTGCCCAAGACAAGTTGGTCCTGCCACCAATTCGGCTCCTGTCGCAGGTGGGCCGCTGTGAAGATTCTGGGCCGGTCCCAGATGCGAGCCTGGTTGGCGATGTCGCGTAACGGCTCCCAAGTTTGGCCCATGTCGCGGCTGCGCGTCAGCCAGGTGTGACGTCTGTCGACGGAGTTCAACACGCAGAGGATCGTGTTGTTTCCGAGATACTCGATTCCCTGCTCGGTGGTAATGCCCTTCTCTTGCGTGACGTAAGAGACCAGTTGCCACGTGTGTCCGTTGTCGGTCGATTTGATCAGCAGGTTCCGCATGCCTTTCCAGAATTCGGGCATCGGAATCTCTCGCGCTCCCATGTAGATGACGCCGTCGACGACGAAATGGTCGTCGATTGCCCAGATACACTCGTCGCGTTCGATGCCGACGAAGTCGATTTTCTCCATTTTCGTCCAAGTCTTCCCGCCATCGGAAGATCGCATCTGCCAAGTCCCGTCCCACTTGCGTGTGTTGAAGTTGTCCTTCAACGAGTGCATTACCAGATCGCCGTTGGGCGCCAGATAGGTCCACGGCTCGCTCGGCTCGAAGTCGCCGCTGTCCGGTTCCGCTCCCGGCGGAAACGCAGGGAAGCCGTCGACCGGTGATCCGTCGAGATAGCAGTCCTCGTCCGACCAATTCGTCCCGTTGTCGGTAGAGAACCGGGCATGGAGAACACCACTGAGAATGGGCTTCGGCTTCTGTGGCTCGTACCTCCAGTGGTGTCCGCTTTCATGGTAAACCAGGAACCATGTTCCATCTTTCAGTTCCTGAACAGCGCATCGGCCGAAGTATCGGTCCGGTTTGGCCGCGAGGATCTTGACCTCAAGATCGGAGATTACGTATTGGGGAACACGTTCAGGTGACGCCACGCTTGGCTCGGCGAGAAAGTCATTTGCCTTCAGAAACTCTTTCGTGCGTTCCATCGCCTGTTCGTAGAGCTCCAGGTCGAAGATCAAGTAACCGTGCCGGCCGCCCTCGTGGCTGACCAATTCGCATGCATTACCCGCTTTTTGCATTCGTTCATAGAAACGTTTGGCCCCTTCGTACGGTGTGACCGTGTCGCCGGTACCGTGGAAGACGATCGTCGGAGGCAATTCGGCCTTGACATTGTCGACCGGCGATAGTTCTCGCCAACGCTCGCCGATCTTCTTCTGGCCATACCCGTTATCTGACGTGTCGATCACGGGGTAGTACAGTACGAGTGCATTGGGCATGCAGGAAACCGACGCATCTTCCCCATCTTCGTCCACGCCATCGAACAACGCCGTTCCAGCCGCGACGTGCCCGCCGGCCGAACCGCCGCCGACCGCGATCTTCTGCGGGTCGATTCCCAGCTCTGCTGCGTGGGCGCGAAGATAGCGCACGGCCGAGCGACCGTCCCGCACGCAATCGAAAACGGTGGTCCCCTGACGCGGATTCATCAACCGATATTCCAGGCTGACGCCAACCATGCCCAAACGAGCGAAGTGGCCTGCAAATGGGTAGAATATCCGCGCATTACCACCCGTCCATCCGCCGCCGTGGATGACGAGGAAAACGGGTCGACAATCGGATGATTGATGACCCTCCGGTTCGAAGATGTGCAGGTGAAGCGATCGCCCGTTGACGGTTTTGTAAGCGACCTTGCGAGTGGGTTCGAGTTTCGCGGCAATCGGTTCCAGCGGACGAGCCAATTCGGCTGATCTAGCTTCGACGACCAGCCCCAACCAAGCCACGGCCAGGCAAATAGGCAATAATACCCGAGAGCAACGTGGATGATTTGCCCTCGTTCCCAAGCTCCTGCTTGGGAACGCACTTCCTGGAAGCTCTGCTTCCCGCGGGGGTGCGAAGCGGAGCTTCGCGGGCGATGGTTCCCAAGCAGGAGCTTGGGAACCAGAACTTCGAACAAACACTGTCATTCTAAATTCGAGGAGAATCATGTTCATAACACAAATAGCCACTTCTGCCGCCGTGGTCATTTTGGCCACAACGGCTAATGATGCGCAACCGGAACCCTGGTGGCAAGCCGATTGGACTCACCGGCGCGCGGTTGACACGCAGGGCGAATGGTGCAGAGTCTCTTACGATCCGATCGCGGCCAAGGGTCGGTTCGCGGCCCAACCGGAACTGTGCCGGCTGCCACACTGGACCCAGACGGTCAAGATGACCGAGCCCAGAGCCATCGCCGCCGATCCCGAGGTGCATTATGGCTTCCCGCGGCTGGTCCGGACAGCGGACGGCCGATTGCTGCTCTTCTACCGCGTCGGTGTTTCTCACGCAAGCGACTCCGCCGCGATTGCCATGCGGACGTCGTTCAACGATGGACGCACGTGGTCTGACGAACGGATCATTCATCGCGATCCGGACACGTATTGCGCGCATAATCCGGTGGCTGTCGTCGCCCCAGACGGTCGGGTGATCCTGTTCGTTTCCAGCTACAATTGGCGCGCAGGCCGGAAGCTGCCCATGTATTGGTCCCATTCCGACGATCAAGGAGAATCGTGGGCGCCGTTTACGAAATTCGACACGGACGTGTCGCGCAGCACCTACTACATGACCGACGTGGTACGCACGGATCGCGGCCTGTTTGGCATGTCGACCGGTTTTGCTCCGGACGCACGCACCGAGGCGCACAATCTGTTCTGGCATTCACCCGACGGTCGCGATTGGCGTCTGCGGTCCGTCATGACGCAACCCGAAGATAATCGCGGTGACGAGGTCGATATTCTCCCGACCGGCCCCGAGAGCTTCATGGTGCTGTTGCGAGACCGGCGGCGGCAGACGACGTGGCGGGTGTGGACGGCCGACGAAGGCCGGACGTGGTCCGA
>JADHUC010000380.1 GCA_016784735.1 Pirellulaceae bacterium
ACGCTGACCGGTTCCGCAACGTCGGGACTCGATACGACAACTGTCTCGCCTTCGATCTTTGCGTTGGCCCAGGTGAATTTGCGGTCCGCACCGGCAATCACAAACCCTTTCACTTCTTCGCCATCCTTGGCCGCGAGTCCGCCTCCCACATGATCGAATTCGACGATGATGCGGTTGCCATCTCGTTTGCACGACTTGTAGAGGGGGCCCGTGGCCGTAACGTCTTCACCGTAGACGGAAGCCAAGGCCCACAGAGCGAGCCGCTTGCCCACGTCCTGTTTGTTCCTTGGATGGATGTCGCCGGCTTCTCCGATATCGATGGTCACCGCCATTCCCGTGTTCGGAACACACAACGTCTTGAGCATGCCTTCCTGGACCAGCACCCAGCCCGACGTTTCGTTTGGCTGCTGCTGCGGTTGTTTGTAGTTTGGCAATTGGACCCAGGCGAAGGGAAAGTCGCCCTGTGCCCAACGCTTGCGCCAATCGCCGATCAGCGTTTCCAGTTGATCGTGATACAGATGAGCAAAACCGCGTCCGCTGCTATTTTCTCCCTGATACCAAATCGCGCCGCGGATCGAGTACGGAATCAGCGGTTGGATCTTGCCGTTGAACAGGTTCGCGGGATAGTTGCGATCCTCACGCGGTTGCGCGGACTGTCGAGGTCGGCGCGGAATGGGCTTACCCGCCTCCTTGGCCTTCGCCCGTCTCTTCTCCCATTGCTCCATCGCCCTTTCGAATCGCTCCTTGGCCGCTTCGGCGTCGAACTCGGCATCGGCCTGCTTCCAGTCATCCAGCCGCGGTCCAATTTCCGGCACCGCTTCTTGCGCCGGCATGCTGGTCCACGATTCGATCGACGTTCCGCCCACGGACGAGTTGATCAGACCGATCGGCACGTCCAATTCCTTGTGCAGACTGCGGCCAAAGAAGTAGGCCGTGGCCGAAAAGCCGTTCACTGTCGCTGGGCTGCACACGCTCCAGTCGCCTTCGCAACGATCCTGGGGCGTGAGTGCGTGCCCCGAGCTGACTTTGAACATCCGGACCTTCGGGTGATCCGCCGATGCCGCCTCTTGTTCGGCGTTCGTAACGCGACTGACCGTCATGGCCATGTTGGATTGGCCCGAGCAAAGCCATACGTCGCCCACGAGGACATCGCTGATGACGGTCTCCGAGTCCGCGCCTCGTACCGTCATCGTCAGCGGGCCGCCGACGGTTAGCGGCTTGAGCTTTGCAGACCAGCGCCCGTTCTTGTCGGCCGTCGCTTCAAACTGCTGTTCGGCGATCGTTCCGGTGACTACCTCGCCGGGATCGGCCCATCCCCAAACGGCAACGGGCGTATCCCGCTGAAGCACCATGTGGTCCCGAAACATGGCCGGAAGAGTCACGTCCGCCTTTGTTGATGCTGAAAAAAGGAAAGCAACTATCAGAGCGGTGACTGCCACGTGTCGCGTAGTGATGTGTCTCACGGTGATTCTCCTTTGGTATGGGAAAAATGGCGATTCCAGAGGAATACGGCCCACGGATGGCATGGCGGACCCACGGATGAAGACTTCCGGTCATCCGTGGGTCCGCCATGCCATCCGTGGGCCCTTCTTTCGACGCAATACGTTCGTCGCACGGCTTGTCGGTCTCGATCGTTGTCGCGTCTAGCCCGAGCGAGTATTGTACAGAGCATCGGTGTCCAAACAAACTTGGGGCGTCAAGATCAATGGGAGATGATCAGCAGCAATCGAAATCCGCTGTTCTTTCCGACACGAGTACGGGGATTGCTCTATGTGCCGCCGAGCCTGCCGGGAAGAATTGGCCGAATCACTGCAGTTTCTTTGGGTCTTCGTCGATGAGCCGACAGTCTTGCGCAAAGTCGTCAGTAGTGCCAACGAGGAAGACACGACCTTCGCCGGCCTGCAGTTCAATCTGCGCGAGCTTACCCGTGACCTCTGCCCGTTCGATCATGTCGTAGACACGGCCGTTGCCCGTGATGGACAGGTCCAGTGTCTGAGGGCCAAAACCGTCGAGTGAAGCGAGGACAACGTAGCGTGCATTGCCCGGATAACCGTCGCGTTTCGCGAAGGTGTGCGCCAGAATACGTGGGTTGGATGTCGTGACGAACCCTTCCTCTCGGTAGTCGCGTTCAAGGCGACACAATAGCGGCGATACTAGCGTGACGCGCCGAAACAGCTCGCCCGCGGCCCGTGTATTGGCCGTTTCGGTCCAGCCCATGTCCCACAAGTGATGATCTTGCGGCCGGTTGGCGACGGCAGCGTAGAACATGATGCCCGTCGCGCCCTCGGCGATCGCTACCCACCCTTGCAGTTTGATCTCGCCGGGTTCCGGCGTTCTCATCCCGCTTCGGTAGCCGTAGTTGGGCGGATCGAGCGAGGCCGTTTCAGCAGTGCCCCAACTCTGCGGCATCATCCATAAGCTTGCGCCGTGCTGGCGGCAGGCCCGATAGTAACTGCTGACGCGACCGCGATAGTACGGCACCGATCGTCCCGGATTCGACGGCCCGCTGCGCGGTGACCAAAAAAACGGGTAGAAATCGTGGGTGATGACAAGCGGCTTGTTCGTCTCCAAGTCGCGGGTGGCGGCCGCCAGATTGTTGTGCAATACGGTCGGCGGGTTGTTCGGCATCAATTCGCGCACGAGCCCGTAGTACGGTGCCAGCTCGCGAGACAGCTCCGGTCCGATCTCTTCGGTCAGGCTCCATGCGGCCAGGCTCCATTGACCGCGAAACTTGGGCAACCAGTCGCGAGCGCGCGGCAGGATTACGTTCTCCAACGACCGCCTTCTTGCCTCTGCAGTCGCTAGATGTTCGTAGTACATTGCCCCTTCGCCTCCGCCCTGATAGATCAAGCGGATGCCTCGTCGTTCGGCGATCGGCAGAACACGCTCGAAGTCCTTCGGGCCGCCGTTTGAAACGTACACGGCGTTCATGTGCAGCTTCTTCATCTGGTCGAACAGCCATTCGCATTCCTTGTCCGATCGGCTGCAGATGCCGTCGTAGATCCCCATGGGGAACCACTCTTGGATCGGCGGGATCGGGCGTCGAGGTGGTTCAATTCCCGACAATGGAGACTCGTAGTCGGCGATCTTGGCCGGCAGTTCCCGCGTCACCGCAGGTTTGGGCTCTTCGTGCCACAGGCAGATGCTGTCGACGTCGTAGATGCAAGGATCGTCGGGACGGCTGAAGCCGGGGAGGGCCATCCAATAGAAGTTCATCGCAACCGCTTCATCGCGTCGGAAGCCGCTGATGTCGAATGTCTGGAAGTTCCACTGACGCCCCGGCCGAGGGCGAACGTATTGGTAGTGAGTATCCGAGTTCTTGATTCCGAACAGAATCGCCCTCATCGGTGCGTCGCGCAGAACGCGGCTGGCGATACTTACGCGGTTGTACTTGGTCAGGTCCAGCGAGGGCAGCGAACGGTTCAGCCCGAAATCACGACCGTTGGCCGGAAATGTGGCTCGCGCGAAATGTTCACCCGTAAACGCCAGACCATTGTCCGAACTGCTTGTTCTCAATTTGCAGCCACCCCAACGGAGGCCGTCTTCGAAATCGTCCCATAGCCGTTCGGCCGGCGGACGTTCAGTCCAGCGCAAGACGACACGGGCGCGGTGCGATCCATCGTGGTCGTCGGTGAACGTCAATCGGTTCTCGCCCGTGCCGAGCAACGGCAGCTTCAGCTCGCGCGTGTCCAATTGAGCCTCGAAGAAGGTGTAATACAGATCGACGGCCGTCCCCTTCGGCGCTTGAGCCGACAGTTCCAGGAACACCGTATTCTGTTCGAGCTTGTCGAAGACAACAGGAAACCGTTTTGTCGCTTGTTCGGGGCCGATCGTTCGCTCGGCGATCATCCGTTCTCGCTGCCGATCCGTATAGAGACGAGCCTGAATAACGACGCCCTTCCTGCTGAGGCCGTCGCAGTTGGAGGCGATTCGAAGTGACCGAATCGTGATTGGCGAAGGAAACGCGATCTCGTAGAAGGCGGGCTTGTACGCGCGATTGTAGTACAGCCGCAACAAGTTGATGTCTCCGCCGACGCGGGTCACCGGTTCCAGAGGATCGTATTGCCATTTGTCGTATTCGACCAGTGTTCGAGGATCGATCCGCTTTCCGTCACGGAAGTCCGGCTCGCGGAAGATATCGAAGCCGGCGTGGTATCCCCAACTGCCGGTTCCGTCTGGCCGGAGGATCAGCACGCTCTCGCTCAGCAGCGTCTCAGTCAGTCTGACACCGTTGACTGTTACACCTTTCGTCTTGCCAACCGGCTGCGTCGTCCGATCCGGCTGGCCGACCACGTAGATGGTCGGGACGATGGGTGGCCCCGGATTGTCGACAGCGATAGACTCGTTGGCTTGATTCAATTGAACTTCAACATCGCCGGCCAACGCATGGCTGATAATCGTCAAGGCGAAAGCGACAAACCAGTGAGCGTTTCTTCCCATCGTGGCCTCCGCCGGTTTTTCGTAGCAAGGAATGGGCCTCGTATGCGCCCTCATTGTCCTCGCCGTGAACCGAGAGTCAACGGGAAGGGCTCATGCGCCGGCTCTGAAGGGATGTAGCTACGCGGAACGTAGGATCTGGGACAATCGCAGCCGTCATATCAACCGACTAACCGTCGGCACGAGCGTTTCTTTGGCATGTTGCTTGTCGACAAATGCGTCGAAGCCAACCTTCAGGCAACGATCGCGAGTGTCCCCTCGATCGTCCGACGACACTGCGATGATGGGTGTTCTGTACCCCAAGCGGCGAATCATCTTGAGCGTTCCATGGCCGCTGACTACCGGCATGTTCAGATCGGTCAGCACGATGTCGAACGGGTGGTCTTCGAACATCGCGGCCTGGATTGCAAGGATCGCCGCGTGCCCGTTGACCGTGGTCTCGACAACGGCCCCCGCGTCTTGCAGTAGCCTTCCGAGGAGAAACCGCTGGGCAGGCTCGTCGTCGACAAGCAGCGCTCGGCAGTTCAGTTGGATGGCTGCGGTCATTGGCCCAGCGGCGTTGGGTGATTTCGCGATCATGAGTCGTCACCTCTGCAGGCGGTCGTCGTGTTGAGGTCAAAGAAACTCACTCTCAGCGTGTATACCAAATGGTCCGGTTTCGAGAGGTGAGAAAGGAGGCTTTTCCGCCAACTTGCGGGGTTTCCCTCTGGGGGTTTCCCCTACCCGTATTGCGTGACCGAAGAAATCGGGCTCATTGGAAAAAGACGCGATCGCCTGGTAGGTCCCGGCTGCCGGACGGGACCTTGACTCCGGCAACGATTCAGCCGAGCCCGGTGGAGACAGGATCTGCCGTTGGAGTTCACGCTTCAGCGTGTCTTTCCGCACGCTAAAGCGTGAACTCCAACCCAAAGGTCTCGTCCGGCAGACGGGACCTACTGGGCGGCGGACTGGGCGGCGAGAGCCAGACGCACCAACTCGGCGACGCTCTTGGCTTGCAGTTTCCTGGTCAGATTCGCACGGTGTTTTTCGACCGTCTTTTCACTTATCTGGAGATCGCGTGCGATGACTTTGTTTGCCTTGCCCGCCGCCACTGCATCGAGCACTTCCTTTTCGCGGGAACTCAACAGCGACACGCGAGCCGATGCAACGGCCGCCTGGCGGGCTTCGGACTCCGATCGCTTTCGCGCGGTGATGTCCTCTGCCAATCCGTCGATCACCGCTTCGCCAGTCGAAGTCCTGGCCGGAACGACGCTCAGGCGAAAGTGTGATACCCTTCCGCTGGGTTCGTGAACTTCGATTTCGCATTCTTGCGGCTCGCCGCTTTCGATTGTGCTATCAAGCAGCATCAGGCAATCCACGGTGGAATCGAACAGGCAGGCCAAGCTAACGGAGCTTGAGGCGTCCGCCGAGTCCGATCCCAACAATGCCAAAACCGGCGCATTTGCCTCCAACACTCTACCGTCTGCGGTGCATCGAAAGACGCCCACGTCCAGTCGGCTGAGTAACGACTCCAGCCGAGCCTCCAACTCCACGGCGCGCCGGCGCATGTCCCTATGTTCCAGAGCTGTCCTCACGGCGCCGCGCAGACGTACGAAGTGCGATGACTTCTTGACGATGTAGTCGTCCAAGCCGCCCTTCAGGGCCTCGACCGCGATCTCCTCGTTTCCGGTCGCCGTGAACATCAGCACGGGACAGTCCGGAAACGACGACTTCACCTGACGCAATACTCTGATTCCGTCGGACCACTGGAGCTGGTAGTCCGTGATCACCACGTCGAAACGAAAGTCGTGCAGCGTGCGGTCCAACTGTGCCTGGTCGATTGCCTGCCGCACGTCGACGTCCGCGAATTCCCTGCGTAGTTCACGAATGGCCAAGGCGCGGTCTTGGGGGTTGTCGTCAACGATCAATACATGCAACGGATCGGACATGGCACCGCACTCTGTAGGTCCCGGCTGCCGGACGGGACCTCGACGCACGTGGCGTCGTTGGTCGAAAGATCAGGTCCCGTCCGGCAGCCGGGACCTACTGCTCGCATCCTGCGTCTGCACCCTCCTCCAATTCAGGATTGGTGCTCGCGATCAGCCAGTACAACTCGACCGTTTTCAACATATCCACAAGCGAGTCCGTCCCAACAGGCTTGACCAAGTACGAATTCGCCCCCAAGTCGTACGCACGGTTGATATCGTACGTCTGGCTGGATGACGTAAGCATGACTACCGGCAACCGCCCTAACGCCGCCTGCGAACGCAGCCACTGGAGAACCTCGAAACCATCCTTTCTCGGGAGTTTCAGGTCCAGCAGCATCAAGACGGGCAGCGGGAATTGACTTCGGTCGTCGTAGGGCGGGTGCCCGGCCAGATAGGCAATGGCCTGTTCGCCGTCTTCAACGACTTGCACGGGATTCAGGATTCGGGCCTTCTTGATCGCTCGCTTGATCAGCTTCGCATCGTACGGATCGTCCTCGACGATCAGCAGCGTTTCGCGTCGATCAGCCATGGCCCTCCTCCTCGGCCTTGAATTCTACCCAGAAACGACTGCCCATGCCAGGACGAGACTCGACGCCGCGCCTGCCGCCCATGCGATTCACGGCGCGGTCGACAATGGCCAAGCCAATTCCGGTTCCCGGATAACTCTCGATACCGTGCAGGCGTTCGAAAACGCGGAAGACCCGGTCCTGGTATTCAGGGGCGATGCCGATACCGCTGTCTTCGACCCACAATCGCACCCATTTTCCTCGGGTTTCGGCCCACAATTTGACTTCGGAACGGCCACCCGCCGCAACGAACTTGACAGCGTTGCTGATCAGATTCGTCACCACCTGGACCAGCGTACTGTGGTGCGCCACCACAACGGGAAACACACCTTTGACGACCACCCGAGCTTCCGCGGCGCGGATTTCGGATTCCAGTTGATCCAGTGCATGCGTCACGGCTCGTTGCATGCTTGTGGCGTGTGGCCGTAGTTCAGCCCGCCCCAGTCGGCTGTAGGCCAACAAGTCGCTGATCAGCGCGTCCATGCGCGTGGCCGAATCCACGATGTGCTGGCAGTATTCGTGGCCGTCTGGGTCAAGACGGTCTGCGTAGTCTTCGACCAGGGCGTTGGCAAAACCTTCCATCGCTCGCAATGGCGCGCGAAGATCATGCGAGACGGAATACGCGAACGCCTCCAACTCGTCGTTCGCGGATCGAAGTTCCGCAGTCCGCTGCTCCACACGCTTCTCCAATTCAAGGTTCAAGCGACGAACCTGTTCGTTGGCGCGGGCCAATTCATCCTGGGTCCGCTTGCGTTCGGTCATATCGTGGAACTGGCCCATGACAACCGTTTCCCCACCAATCCGCATTGGCGCGGAGGCGACGTCGGCATAGAACACGCTCCCGTCTTTTCGTTTCATGGGAATATCTTCTGCTACCAGTACCTCTCCTCGTGCTTGCTTGTCGAATTGGTCCACGACATGCGGAACGTGTTCTTCTGGATGGATATCATGAATGCGCAGCCTCGCGAATTCCTCTTTGCTGTAGCCCAGCATCGTACAAATGGCGCGGTTACCCATACCCAACTGTTTCGTTTCCGGGTTCGCCAGGAGGATGCCGTCGCGGGCTTCTTCGAACAAGATTCGGAACCGCTCCTCGCTCTCGCGCAGCGCCCGCTCGGCCTGTTTGTGCTCCGTAATGTCCTGGACCGTACCGATTCCGGCAACGGGGTCTTCCTGTTCGTCGAATTCGACTTCTGCTTTTTCGTGGACCCACCTTTCCTCGCCGGCCACCAGGATACGATGCTCGATATCGTACGGCTCGTGCTCCAAAGCGGCATTCCATGTGGTCTCGACGAGTTGCCGATCCGCCGGGTGAACGCAAGCCAGGAAGGACTCGTTGGTCAGCGGCGTTCCCACCGGGATGCTGAACAACCGGTATGTTTCGTCGGACCATCGGAGGTGGTTTGTCCGCAGATCGAGGTACCAGCTTCCGACGCGGGCCACCTGCTGTGCCCGGTTCAGTTTGGCCTCGCTCTCCCGCAACTCGCGCATCGCCAGCATGGCAGTGAGCCCGTCGGTGATCCGGTGGCCAATGTCGTTGAAGAGCCGTTGGTCGTCGTCGGTCCACACGCGGGCATGCGAGCATTGGTGGACTCCGAACAACCAAGGCTCGCGTGATTTCGGGCGAACGGCCGTCACCATCAGAGACTGTACCAGATACGTTTGGAGCGCGTCCGGCACCGGTTCGCCGGACCGAGGATCCAGGACGACGGGGTCATCCCAGGCCAATGCCGCGAGGAATAACCGCTCGCCGTCCGGCGTCACCGGCACTTCCTGCCCCGCCGCCAGCGCGCCCGGATACTGCGGCCGAGTACGCTCCATGGGGACCGTCACCGACTTGGCACGGGGATCGCAGGGATACAACAGCCAAGCCCGGTCGCAATCCAGGATCGACAAGACTTCGTCCAGAATGACCTCGAACATCTGGTCCAGATCGGTCGCCTGTCGGATGCCTCGATCGATCCGTTCCATGTCTTCGAGGTAACGGAGATGCTGCTCGACTTTCGCCTCGGCTTGTTCCAACTCCGCGACTCGCCGCCGCAAAGTCTCCACCTCACGGAGGGTCTGCGCGTTGGTGTCATCCGCCCCTTGCATCAGATTTCTCTCCAAACACACTCCACAAGTCGACTATTGACAGCAGGAAACGGCCACAACTCGCCGACACTGCAGTCTATCCGGAGGTCGAAACTTCAGCAATCGGCGGGGCGGCAGCGTGCTCGACGCATCTGGGATCGTCGTTGTTGACCTGCCGCCAGGAGGTGGTCTGCTATACAATCATCGAGAAGCTGACGCATCTTCTCCGGAAAGCAAGGTACTTTGCGATCGCCAGAAGGCGGAGTATCCTCTCACTTTCTGGAGTGCGAGCCCTTTCTTATGAAACCTCTCAACCGAGTCATCGTCGGTCTTGTCGCTGCAGGCTGTGTCGCCGTTGCCGTGGCGATCTTCGTCTGCTCGAACCGCGAGCCTCGGCGTGAACCCACACCGACCGACCGAAACCTTCCGTCCGGGCAAACGCCCATCCAATTGGCGGACGTGACCGGAGAAACGGGGATCACGTTCGTCCATACCGACGGGAGCTCCGGCGAACGTTATATCATGGAAACCGTCACAGCCGGTTTGGCATTGTTTGACTACGATGGAGATGGGCTGATCGACATCTATTTCCTGAACGGAGCGCCACTCCGGGGAGTCGAGGCGGACGTACCGCCCCGAAACGCGCTGTACCGCAACGAAGGCGGATGGCGTTTCACGGACGTAACGGACGAGGCCGGCGTTGGCGACACGGGATTCGGGCTTGGAGTAACGGCGGCAGACTACGACAACGACGGGGATCAGGATCTTTTCGTAAACAACTACGGCCCCAATGTGCTGTACCGGAACAATGGAGATGGCACCTTTTCCGATGTCACGGAACAGACCAGCGTGCCGGGTGGCCACAAGATGGGTGCGGGCGCGTGTTTCCTGGACATTGACGCGGACGGTGATCTGGACCTTTACGTGGCCAACTACGTCAAGTTCACCTACGAGACGCACATAGTCCACCACAAAGACGGCTTTCCGCAATACGTCGGACCTCGGGAATATCCCTTCGAGCCCGACGAGGTGTACCGCAACAACGCGGATGGCACGTTTACGGACGTGAGCGTCGAGTCGGCCGTGGGCCGGCACGCCGGTTCGGGAATGGGCTTGGTATGCGCCGATTACGACAACGACGGCGATACCGACGTTTTCACTTTGAACGACGTGTCAGGCAACTTCCTGTTCGAAAACGATGGGACGGGGAACTTCGAAGAAGTAGGTCTCATGTCCGGGGCCGCGTACAACGGCTACGGCGACGAACTGGGTAGCATGGGAATTGACTGCGGAGACTACGACAACGACGACTGGCTCGACTTCTTTATGACTTCCTACCAAGGCGAATTGCCCGTACTGTACAGGAACGTCGGCAACCGCACGTTCGAGGACGTCACGATACCGTCCGGGGCCGGTGCGGGAGCGTTTCCCCATGTCAACTGGGGAACCGGTCTGGTCGACTTCGACAACGATGCCAACCGCGATATCTTCATGGCGTGCGGCCATCTGCAGGATAACGTGGACTCGTTCGATTCTACATCGGCGTACCGGGTCCGTAATATTCTGTTGGCGAATCAGGGGGACGGGAAATTCGTCGACGTGTCCGAAGAGTGCGGCAATGGAATGTCGATCGAATTGAGCAGCCGGGGCGCGGCCTTCGACGATCTGGACAATGATGGCGACATCGACGTAGTTGTCCTGAATTCACGCGAAAAACCGACCATTCTCAGAAACGATTCGCAGACCGGCCATTGCTGGCTTCGAATCCGCCTTGTGGGAACGAGCGCGAACCGTGATGGCGTTGGCGCTCGCATCACGGTCGTCGCCGGCGACCTCGTTCAGGTCGACGAGGTACACAGCGGGCGCGGCTACCAGAGCCATTGGGGAACACAAGTGCATTTCGGTCTAGGCAAACGGGACCATGTCGACCGCATCGAAGTCCGCTGGATCGGTGGCGGCGTCGATGTAGTGGAGAACGTGACCGTCGGACAACTCGTGACGATTACCGAGGGGGCTGCCCCGACAACGATCCCGACGCAAAGTTCAGGAGTTGCCCGTGGAACGTAAGAACCAAATCGTTGCGTGCGGCTCGATTGCCGTGCTCCTTGCCTTGGGCCTGGGATGCCGCCGCACCGATCAGCCGCAAGGGCCCCCAAAGCCCCCACTGCCTCAAGGCCCGATCCAGCTTTGCGACGTGACGGATCAGACCGGAATCACCTTTCGGCATACCGACGGCAGTAGCGGCAGACGCTACATCATCGAAGCAATGAGTGCCGGGTTGGCGCTGTTCGACTACAACAACGACGGCAACATCGACATCTACTTCCTTAACGGTGCGCCGCTGTTGGGAACCAAGGTGGACGTTCCGCCGACCAACGCGCTGTATCGAAACGACGGCAACTGGCATTTCACCGACGTCACCAGCGACGCCGGCTTGGGGGACCTGGGATTCGGGCTGGGAGTCACCGTGGGGGACTACGACAACGACGGTGACGCAGATCTGTACCTGAATAATTACGGGCCCAACGCTCTCTATCGAAACAACGGGGACGGTACCTTCACCGACGTCACGCAACAAGCCGGCGTAGCAAACGGGAACTTTGTGGGAGCAGGGGCCTCATTCTTGGACATGGATGCCGACGGCGATCTGGATCTGTATGTGGCGAATTATCTGGAATTCAGCTACGAGATCCACGTGGAACGTACGATCGACGGCCTTCCCTCGTACCCGATGCCCAGGGACTACGAACCGGTGCCCGACACGCTGTATCGCAATAACGGGGACGGGACATTCACCGACGTAAGTGAAGCGTCGGGCGTGATCCAACACGCCGGCACGGGAATGGGGATGGTTTGCGCCGACTACGATGACGATGGTGATACGGACGTCTTCGTTTTGAACGACGTTCACGAGAATTTCTTTTTCGAAAACGACGGCACCGGCAAATTCGAAGAGGCGGGGGTACTGAACGGCGCTGCATACAATGTCTACGGCGACGAAAACGCAAGCATGGGCGTCGATTGTGCTGATATCAATAACGACGGCCGTCTGGATTTCTACATGACCTCCTACCAAAGCGAAATGCCGGTGCTCTATCAGAACATGGGAGATGGCCGGCTGGAGGACGTGACCCAACGCACCAACGCGGGCGAAGGGCTATTTGCTTATGTCAATTGGGGAGTCGGCCTGGTCGATTTCGATAACGACGGAGACCGCGACGTTTTCATCGCCAATGGACACACCGAAGACAACATCGATCTACGCGACTCAAGTACCGCATACCGAGTCCGCAATTCCTTGTTGATGAACACCGGCGACGGCAGCTTCGTCAACGTTTC
>JADHUC010000381.1 GCA_016784735.1 Pirellulaceae bacterium
GACACGCTAAAGCGTGAACTCCAACGATACAAATCCAGGTCCCGTCCGGCAGACGGGACCTACTTGCGCGAAAGATGCTGCAGCGTGTGCGGCTACCGGGCCGCGGCTTGCATCTGGCCGGAAAGGCGGGTGCGGGCGAACTGCACGGCGGCGTCGAGCACTTCGTCATTTTCGCCGGGCAGTTCGTTTTGGCCGCCGTCCACGGGTTTCTTGGCCGTGGTGACCGCCAGATCGGGATACACGCCCCGATTGCTGATTGCGTGTCCGCTGGGCGAGTAGAACTTGGCGGTTGTCAGGCGGACGCCGGCTTTGGACGTTACGAGCGAGAAGATCCCTTGAACAGATCCCTTGCCGTAGCTCCGCTGGCCGACCACGGTACCCCGGTGATGGTCACGAATGGCTCCGGCGAAGATCTCGCTTGCACTAGCGGTGTCGCCGTCGATCAGTACGATCAGCGGAACTCGCCACGTTCCCACCGAGTGGGCGCGATAATCGAAATCCTCGTGCGAGTTCCTGCCCCGCGTGACCACGATGTTGCCGGACGACAAGAACTTATCGGATGCGTCAACCGCGGCCGTCAGTAGCCCGCCAGGGTTACCGCGTACGTCGACAATCAGGCTCTGCATGCCTTGCCGGTGCAATTCCCATAAGGCGGCATCCAAATCGCGACTGGTGGTTTTCTGAAAGCTCCCCAATCGCATGTATGCCACTCCGTGATCGGCGTCGACAATTCTGGCGCCTTCGATGCTGGGAACCTCCACGCGGCGTCGCACGAGTTGCACGCGTCGAAGCCCGCCCTGCCCATCGGCGATCCCGATTTCGACACTGCTACCTTCTTGTCCCTTGAGCAAGTTGGCGGCCTCGTCCGTGGAGATGTTCGTTGTGGAAACTCCGTCGACGCCGACAATGCGATCGCCGGCGCGAAGTCCAGCCACCGCGGCCGGGCTTCCCGGAATCACGCTGATGATGGCCAGCGAGTTCTCGACGGCTTTCAATTCGATCCCCAAACCAACAAAACTGCCTTCGATCTGGCTGAACACGTCGTCCAACTGACCACCGGTGAGGAAGCAGGAGTATTGATCCAAGGCGCAAGCGGCGCCACTGGCGAATTCCAGGATGATTGCCGACGGACGCAGCCCCAACTTCGAGTCGGCCAGCCGAGCTACGTTAATCGCGACTTCATTAGCCTGCTGCTGATTGCGCACCTCGGTCACCGCCATTCGGCGTCTCACTTCATCGCGAAACGTGTCAATCGCTTCTTTTGACGCGAGCAGCCCGTTCTTCCTGAGGAACGACGCCTCGGTCAAGGCGATATTCACGTTCTTGACGCCTCGGGCAGCTAGCTGTTGCCAATCGGGTTTCTGGAAGTAGTGCGATTCGATCTTGCGCAGGATCTCGGTGTACAGCTCCAGGGCATCGCGTTCGCTCAATCGACCAACCGAGGCCGTGAACGTATCGTCGTCATAACGTCGGCCAAGATCATAATGAATGCGAGCACGCGTCAGGCGGTCCTGAATGTCATGCCGTTCGGGGTGGTCCTTCAGTGCATCCTCGTAATGCGCCAGGGCCTCGCCCCAACGGCGTTGTGACTCCAGTTCGTGTCCACGCTCGAGCGCCTGCTTGAAGGCCGCCTCGTCGGGCAACGCGGCGGCGGGAATCGCCACCTGGGCAGTCAGACCGGTGGGCGACAGCACAATCGCCAGGGTGACCACAAACGCCATGGGAAGGCTGCCGATCAGGCGCACATTTGCGCGCATAAACGCATACGGATTTCGCATGACCACTCCGCAACAGAAGGAGCATAAGCGGGAGCCGGCCGCGCGAGACGCCGCTTCGTGTTAGCGAAGCGGACAGCCTCGCGCGCCGGCTGCGCCGTTTCAGGATGTCATATATTCCGAGGGGACCGAACGGGTTTGGTGGGGTTCAGATTTCGGCCCGATGGAACATAACTCACTCTATGCCCACGGTCAAAGAGTTCGGCGAAGATCTTCGCGTTCGCGTTTCCTGTCACCCGCACAACCTGAACACTGGCGATTCGGTTAGCCGAATCAGCGGGTTTTCTTCCGCGAAATCCATTTACGCCGATTGCGCATCCTGGCGCGGCGGTGCGTCTTGAACCGACGATCCTTGGGGCGTCAACGCAATACTACGCATGTCCACTTGGGAAGGCAAATCGCCGGAGAAAGAAAATCGTTCTGTTATGCCGCCGCCTAGAAATGTCCGTAGCCGGACTCGCAAGAGTTCGGATTCAGAAGTCTTGCGACTCCTGCTGCCGGACAAAGCAAACGGGCGGCGGTATAAGGCGAGCGGCAGATGAAAATACACCAAAGTAGCAGGCACACTCCGTGTGCCGTCCGCTTACGGCTACGGCACACGGAGTGTGCCTGCTACTTTCCAAGAGGTAAGATTTCAAGCGCCGCTCGCCTAAGAAAGCCGTGCTACCGCTTCACTTCGTAGTAGTAGGTCTGATAGCTTCCGTCGATGGCGAAGCTACCATCGGGCTTCAGAGACGCGACCCTGTCAGTCGGAACGCCGTAGATGTCCAGTGCCCGTACTTGAACTGGGGCGTCGCCTTTGAAACGAAGCGTCGCCTGCACCGGCTCCATCAACAATGGCGGACCGCCGACCTGTTCCAGGCGAGACCAATCGTCGTTATAAACCGCGCCGGTCTGCTTGTCCCGAGCCATTGCCGTGATCAGGATGTGCTTCGAACGGTCCAAGGGTTCGTTGTCCAGCGGCGTCAAGATCAGGGACACAAACTGGGTTTGGACCTCGATGGTTACCGCCGGCAAGTCGATCGTCCGTCCTTGCGCGAATCCAATGATAGCCTGCGTCTTGGCCGACCTTACCTCGACCAATCGGTCGCCGTAGCGCCAGACGAGTTCGCCTGTGGTTGACGTGAGCGTCTTTGCCCGCTGGTCCCAGTATGGCGTCAGATTCTGCTGGAGCGCGGACTCCTTGCCAAAGGCAATGGTCACCCGGCCGATGGCGACGGCTTCGGGCGGAGTCGCCAGCTTGCCGACCAACTGCTTATCGTCGTGACCGCCGCCGGATAGGGCTTGCCCGAGAATATCCTTCCCGGCAAACACGTCATCTCGTGTCAAACGCCGGACCGCTACTGCACCGCCTTCCTTCAAGTGATTGTTGTGGACCGCAAAAGCCAAGGCCGGGAACTGGCCCAAGTAGTGGGGCGTTTCCGTGACGTACTTGCGCAATCTCGGCCAGCCGTCGCCCATGTGATGCGAACCGCAGGCGAAGTGATACACAGCATCCCAGCCCTGAAGCCCCATGCCGTAGAAGGCGTACAACGGTGCGGCTTCGGCTTTGAACGGTGCCGGAGGCATCATCGACCATTCACTCGTGCCAAACGGCCGGTCTTCTACTTGAAACAACGCCAAGCTCAGAAGCCCTCGGCCTGGCTGATCCAAGTGGGTCCCGTTGCTGACATTGCCCTCGACGATCGCGTGCCCACCCGCGCCGCCTCCGAAGTAGTTGTGACGGTCGATCATGTCGGCCGCCGTGTCGGCATACAGATTGGCCATGCTGGCCGCCGGGCCACCGGATTTCCAGGCCGTCGTCACGGTGACACCGCGGAAGCCGGCCTGACGAACCTCGGTCTCTCGTCGCGCGTAGTAGCTTCTTTGCAGGCGAGCCAGGAATTCGATGTAATCGCCCGCGCGACGCTCCTGGCCCCTGAATTCGTGCAGCGGCCCATCGCTGCCCCAGTGGTACGCGCCCATCAAGCCCAGTTCGCCGTCCTCCCATTTATCGTGTGAGTCCCAGCGGTTGTTCCAGGCCCTGGCCACAGCGGCTTGGTCCCCGTACTTCTCTTTGACGAACTGAAAGAACATGCGACGTACTGCCTTAGCGAACAGCGGGTATTTGTCGTTTCGCAGAACGTTCAGCGTGTGGAAGAACACGTTGCTTTCGTTCTGGAACTCCAGAATCGCCAACGCCGGATCGTCTTTGTACTTCAGGCCGGTATGCGGGTTGGTGTGATCCAGGAGCTTTTCGAAGTAGCGGAAGGCAATGTCCTGCAGACGGCGGTCGAGGTTGATGAAGTCGTTCACCACAATCGCCTGGCGATTGCCGTCGTGACCCTCGTCGCCCCGGTCCAACTCCGCAAAGTAATCCGCTTCGTATCCGTCGTGCTTCTGCAGAAACGGTCCGTGATGTGGGTAGATTACGGACCAAGTCGTGTAGATACCCTGTTCCTTCAACGCGGCGAACCAACGGTCGTATTGGTCCAGGCGATCCGAATTGAAGTTGCCGTTGGCGTCGAGCAATCCGACCGCGTCAATCACGGTGTGCTGGCGGACCAAATTGATGCCGTGTTTGCGGAACCACTTTGTCGCCTGGGCCATCTCGTCGGACGTCTTGTCGCCGGGCGACGTGTTGATCGCCCAGAACTTGACGGGCCGATCCGCGTTCTCGAAGCGCAGGCGATCTGCGTTTCGTTTCAGGAATCCTCTTTCGCCTGCGGGCGTCTCGATCAGATGACTCACGTCAATCACGGATTCCGGCGACAATGGATCGTCGTCGAAGACCACTGGGAACCAGTCGCTGGGACCGGCGTTGCCCGTACCTGCAGAGGGTTTGGTCGTTCCTGACGGCACCCACGCGTCGGTCGTCAAGCAGAAACAGTCGATCGCCCCATGGTTCTGAGGTCCGGAGTCCATGCGAAAGTCCAGGGAGTTCGCTCCGGCCTTCAATGAAACGGTCCCAACCTTGACCCATGAAATGAATCGCAAATCGGGCTTATTGTCCGCCGCAATGTTCATGGCGCCGCGCTGATTGCGCGAGAGGTCGATCGCTTGCCATTGGCCGCCATTCAGCCGGTAGGACAAGGAAGCCTTGACGTGGTTGGCTCGTAGCCAAAACGTGTACGTATCGGCACTCGGAGCATCGAACGAGAATCCGGCAATCCCTTGTTTCTGAGCGTTGAAATGGCTAAGCCACTCCCCGCCGGAGAGCACTTCCTTCTTGACCTGGTCATACCAAGAATGCCGCGTCGTCTGCTTTGTCTGCGCGTCTTCGCCTTCGATCCAAATGGATTCGGCACGCAACGAGGAGACGGAAGTCATCAGGAAGATAGCCAGCCAAGACAGTCGAGTATTCATGAGAAACTCCGTGTTGGGAATGGTAGCAACGTGCGCCCTAACAACTTCCCTAGGCGGACGCCGGTTGTCTTCAGAACGTGTGCCACTGCTGGGAATCGGACGCGCCATCCATCGTATATGACTCACCACGATTCCCAGCAGTGCTGCGTCGTGGCCAGCGCAACACTGCTCGAAACGATGGAAAGCGGCCGGACATGGCAAGCCCTCGTCGTTTCGAGCAGTGGCACACGGCGCGGAACCGGGAAGTTATTTCGGGCCACGTTGCTACAACT
Source organism: Pirellulaceae bacterium (assembly GCA_016784735.1). Taxonomy (GTDB): domain Bacteria; phylum Planctomycetota; class Planctomycetia; order Pirellulales; family Pirellulaceae; genus JADHUC01. Next base: position 5,393 of record JADHUC010000381.1, read on the forward strand.
CCCACGTCCCCAAAGTACCCGTCCTACATTTAGGCTGCGGCTTGCGGTTGCGTTTGAACGACGCGACTGCGACAGAAATCCGTCGCGGATTCCTAGGTGGCGTCAATTGTGCCAAAACGTTTGACGAAAGCCGCATTTTCGGCTGGCTGGTCACTGTAGCGATCGTAGATACCTACGATCGCGCCATCGGTGGGTTTGATCGACTCGTACGTCTGCCGGAATGCTCTCTCGACCCACTGGCGGCGGTCCGAAAGACGCCCGGCGGCGAGGAATTTGAACGCCAGGCAAGGCCGCTCGGTCTGCTGTATGGCTTTGAACATACGCGGCGGGTCTTCCTCCAGGTAGACTTCTCTTTCGGGAATCGGCGTGTATCCCAGCAACTCCTTCAACTGTTCCCTGCTGCGGTGCCGTTCGTAAACGCAAGTCATGTAGTAGTCCAGGTCCCAGCCCTTCGACTCGATCGCGTCGACCACGGCGGGCATGTGAGTCGATACGCCGACCAGCAAGCCCGCGTCGCGCACTCGCTTCAAGTAGTCCTGGATGTCGTCGATCTTGCCTTGCTTGAACAGGTTGTCCGTGACTTCGCCGTGATGGGCGATGGCGATGCATCCGCCCTGCTTCAGCTTCAGGATGCCTGCCGGATCGCCTGCCGAAATGGCGATGTAGTGCATCTTCAAGCCTTGGTCCACGAAATCCCTATACATCTCGACATTGCCCAGGCCGGACTGCCAGCAGTTGATGCCCACCTGTTCGCATCGCCGCAGAGTTTTCAGAATCTGCTCGGGCGTGTAGTACTTTCGCATTTCGATGTTGACGAACGTCGACAAGTGCGAACCGCCACCGAAGCAGTTGTTGCCGCAAATCAACCGTGAAAACGAGTACGGGCCAAGCTTGATCTGCGGCAGTTTCGCCGACTCGGTCTGCGCCGCCGACACCATGGATGCGCCTCCGCCAGCGGCCAAGGCTACGGGCAACGCTCCAACCTTCTTCAGGAAATCGCGCCGTGCGTCTCCGCGACGTTGATCCGACGGTTGTCCGCTGCGCAACTCGTTGTGCTCATTAAGGGTCATGAGGTCTCCTTCATTCCAGTCCGGCTGAACTGATGTATGCAAACAAGTGTATAGTCTAGCATCATTACACGATTACGCCATCATGGAAAGAAACACCAGAACCGTGACGAATAGGAGTGCGAGGAGGACTGCCGGCACAATCAACACTACATTGAGGAGAAGCCGTGGATCGGGATACAAGTCGGTTGCGCGGAAAACGCGCACGCCTACGGCTTGCGGTTAAACGAGGTATGCGGACATGTCAAAACGGCAACGGACCACTACAGCGACTTCGTCTCTTCGATCGACCAGCAGACCGGAAATCCTTCTTCTTCGAGCCAGCGGGCCACTTCCGCCGCTGAGCGGTGATCGACAACGGGGAATTGTTCGCCGATGTCCTCGCCGCCCGGTTGGTAACCGCCAGGGGCGGTCGAGCTGCCGGCGCTCATTTGCGTGATGCAGATTTTCGCCAGCCGGTTGCGCAACGCGGCAGGTTCGCGAGTGGACAACACCAACTCGGCCTCGGGAAACCCGATCCGCAACGCGCAGTACAAACGGATCAACTGGTCGTCGGAAACAGGGTGCGGGATGTCGAACTCGTCGGGCGCCTCGTGGATACGCGGCAGGCTGAAGGCCAACGTCCGGTCCGGGAAGCGGTCCATCAAGTACACGGCGTGCCGCATCATCGCAATCACGTCCTCTTGCACGTCGGCCAAACCGAGCAACACGCCAAGCCCCAGACGCGACACACCGGCCTCGGCCGCGCGGTCGTGTGACTCGAGCCGCCACCGGTATGACGACTTGGGCCCGCGAACGTGGTAATGGGAATAGAGTTCTTCGTTGTATGTTTCTTGGTACAGCGTCAGACCGCATACTCCCGCGTCGACCAGTTCTGCGTACGACTGGGTGCTTTGCGGTGCGATTTCGATTCCCGGTTCCACGCCTTCGCGGACAAGTGCTTGGAGAATGTCCGCGTAGTAGGCGGCCGTAGTCTTGCTGGGGAAGTCGCCACCGACAACCAGCAAATGCCGGAAGCCGCGCTGCTGCAGAATGCGGGCTTGAGCGACCGCTTCGTCGACGCTCAGGTGCTTTCGCGTGATGTGCTGCGGGTGCCGAAACCCGCAATACCGGCAGTGGTTGACGCACTCGCTGGAAACGTAGACCGGGGCGTACAGCAGCACTCGCTGCCGCATTCGACCGGTAACATCCGTCGTCCTGCATCCCCCAAACTTCTCGATAGTAAGTTCGGTCGCCCGATCCACCAGGCGATCGAGCGGGAAGCCGGCGCCCAGTGCCGCGACGGCTTCTTCGATTGTGTCTGCGTCCAAAGACGGATCGTCTATTGCGCGTCGAGTTGCACGTGGCGGTCGGTCGGGACGGCCAGCCAGTTGGTTGGCCGTCAGATCTAGCGCGTCCGCTAACGCCTCGTGTTGCGAGGAGAACTCGCCGGCGTGTTCATTCAGATGCTGGTATCTCCATCTTTCCAGCTTTTCGGCCAGAACCCGGCGGTCCGCGTCGGCAACTTCCTCGGGCTTCCTCAGCACGCGCTCGACCTGTTCCATCAGGACCAAACGATGCGCGGCATGGGCGTCGGTCTCGCGAATCCAATCCGCAAAGGAGACGAGTGATGGTAGGGCGTCGACGGTCATGATCGCTGATAGTATTCCTGCTTGTCCCTCGATCGTACCGTTCCCTTTGTTTTCCCGCCAGGGGTACTGCCACGCGGGTGATAGGCTGCTATCGTTGTCGATAACACAAGAGCACATGACTGGTAGGAGAGACTCCCACAATGGCGCGTTTCAAAATCACCAAGGAGGTCCAGGCCAGGCTCGACGACGTGTTCGAGCTGTTCTCGGACATTCCCAAGACCGCCGAACGAGTTGGGGGAGTCGAGCGAGTCGAAGTGCTGACCGAGGGCCCCGTGCGCGCTGGGACTCGATGGCGCGAAACACGGATTATCTTCAAGCGAGAAGCCACCGAGGAACTGGAAATTACGTCTCTGGAACCCAATAAGAGTTACGCCGTCGAGGGCGAATCCTGCGGTATTCGGCACCACACGGAATTTCGTTTCACCGGACGAGGGGACCGCACACTCGTGGAAGTCGAATTCACCAGCCGGCCCCTCACGCTGTGGGCTAAAATGACTTCGCCATTGGCTTGGCTGATGATGGGAGCCGCCAAAAGGTGCGTTGACCAGGATTTGGAGGACCTGAAGGCGTTCATCGAGGCAGGTGGCGATAATCACCTTTGCGTCGAAACCGAGTCTTAGTTATCCTATATTCTCAATCGTGATCCCGTATGGCTAGTATTATGGGGGGAGGGTTTTACGGTGAGACGCTCAGTCAGAATTATCCTGGCGGCCTGGGTAGCCGTCATGTTTCTTGTGCCCCCGGTCGAAGGGCAAAACAAGCTGGGTAAGGCCTTCAAGAAGAAATACAAACTTAGAACCGTGACGTGTTACGCCTGCCACGTCAAAGGCGAAGATAAAGACGTTCTCAATCCATTCGGCAAGAAGATCGACAAGTTGATAGAAGGGATGCACGTAACCGAACGCCTGGAGGCGGCCAAGGAACTGGAGATCGAGGAGCAGGATCTGATCGAAGAGGAAATCGGGAAGGAGTTCTTGGGGGTCCTTAAGAAGCTCGACACGATGAAGACTCCTTGCGGCAAGACTTACGCCGAAATCATTGCAGCCGGAAAAATCGAGGGGACCAAGTTGCCCAAGTAATGGTCCATTAGGCGAGCCGCGCATTCGCTCATCTTTCGTCAACCCGCACAGCCACGCCGTCATTTTCCAATTCCCGGCTTTCTTGGCCGCCTCATGCGTTCTCGTTTGTGGCAGCCGCGCTAGAATTCTCGCTGGCCTGAGCCTCGCGGATGCATGCCTCGGGCGGCCGTCACCTTTCTCGTGCCTGGTCACTGGGCGCGGGAGGCGTCACACGCAGGTCGAACAATCGGCAAAACTGCGACAGCCAAACGACGATTAGGCGTGTCCGTCCGGTGATGCCCACCCCCAGACCACGATGCGGCGCGCTTGTTGCGCTCTTACCGCTTTTGACCTCCACGCCGATGTTTCGCATCGTGAGCGCCAGGTAAACCTCAACGCTACTCGCGCGGAAATTGGCCGTACTGCGTTGGCATTGACGAATAGTGAGGACAGAGAAGAACGGATTGCACACGCCGCATGGATGCGTCCACGGCCGGCCGATAACAGGTCAGGTCATCGGAGGTGATGTTTGTAGGTTGGCAACGCCAATGTTTCAGAACCGCAATCTAAAATCCGATCTCATTGCGCTCGCCCTTCTGGTGGTCGTCGTTTTCCTGGGCGTCGCTTTGGCAACGTATAACCGGGCCGATCCAATGGGCGAAGCGGTTGCCCCTCTCAGCGCGGTGTACCACCCCGATCCGGTCGTCCATCCGGCTGGCGACAGTGTTTCCAATGCCTGCGGACGTTGGGGCGCTATGGCGGCCGACATGCTGCTGAGCGCGTTGGGCGTAGGAGCGTACTACTTTGTCTTCTCGCTGGCGGTGCTGGACTTCTTCCTGTTGCGCCGCCACCCGATCGACACGCCCATCATGCGCGTGCTCGGATGGGCCGCGTCGCTAATCGGCATCACGTCGATCATAGCGATCTTGGCGCCACAGATGTCGCCGGGGCCGGTCATCGGACCGGGAGGTTATCTGGGTGCTCTCGGCAAGGGCCTTCTCGAAATGCATTTTGCCTCGGCCGGGAGCATCATTCTCGCCGCCAGTTTGATCGTGGGAGGCCTGTTGCTCTGTACGGACTACGTGCTGCTGCGGATTCTTGCCGCTGGCGTGGTGTTCATCTTTGCCGGAGCCAGTCGCTCGGCGAAGCTATGGCCTCTCCGGCGCAAGGTAGAAACCGAAGAGGACGAGGGGTATGAGACAGAGCCGGATGACGAGGAAGTCGACGATTTCGTTTCCGTGAAATTCCGCAGACGGAAAGGCGACGACATAGCCGACGACGAGCTTGACTATCTGGACAAGGGCTTGGATGATTCGGCGTTTGAGGAAGAGGAGCCAGAGGCGGAAGACGCAGAGTACGAAGAACCTCTGGTCATCAAACGCCGTCGCAATGCCAGATCGGACAAGGAGCATAAGGGCCCCGGCTTGCGTATCGGCAGGCGATCCGACAAACGGGCGCGAGACGCCGTGATGCACAAGCTGGATGCAGCCAGTCGCACCGATGACACGTGCGAATACACTCTGCCCGACCTGGACTTGCTATTAGCCGGCGAGGAATTCGCCTTCGACGAGCAGGAGCGAGAGGTCCGCCGCAAAGCGAAGATTCTGGAGAGGACGTTCGCCAATTTCGGTTTTCGCGTTCGCGTTGTCGAGGTCGAGACGGGGCCGGTGATCGCTCAATACGAAGTGGAATTGGAGGCCGGTCTTCGACTGTCCAAGATCACGGGCCTGGCCGACGACCTGGCTATCGCTCTGCGCGTGCCCAGTGTGCGTATCGTGGCCCCGATCCCCGGCAAGAACACGGTCGGGATCGAGGTACCCAACGAACAGCGCCACATTGTGCGTTTGCGAGAGGTAATTGAAGAGGCCGTCGGCAAAACGAAAAAAATGCGAGTCCCGCTGTTCTTGGGGAAAGACGTATCCGGAAGTCCCCTGGTTGTCGACCTGTCGACTTTGCCACACCTTCTGATCGCTGGTCGTACCGGTACGGGCAAGAGCGTCTGCCTGAACGCGATCATCTCTTCGATCTTGATGACGCGTCGCCCGGACGAAGTGCGTATGTTGATGATCGACCCGAAGATGGTTGAATTGAGCGGATATGGCCGTCTGCCGCATCTGATGCACCCCGTGGTAACTGACATGCGCAAGGCGGAAGCCATTTTGGCTTGGGCAGTTGACAAGATGGAAGAACGGTATTCGCTGTTGGCCAGGGCGGGCGTTCGCCACATCACCAGCTACAACCAGCTTGACGAAGAAGAGCTAATGAGCCGGCTCGAACCGGAGGGCGAGGAAGAGCGCGAATCGATCCCGCTGCACTTGCCGTTCATCGTGATCGTCGCCGACGAGATTGCAGACCTGATGATGACATCGGGCAAAGAGGTGGAACAACACATCATTCGTCTTGCTCAGAAGAGCCGTGCCGTCGGTATTCACCTGATCCTGGCCACCCAGAAGCCGACCGTGGACGTCATTACCGGTCTGATCAAATCGAACCTGCCCGCACGCATCTCGTTCCAGGTAGCTAGCCGCACCGACAGCCGCGTGGTGCTGGACGAAATGGGGGCGGACAAGTTACTTGGCAACGGTGACATGCTGTTCCTGTGGCCCGGCACCAGCATGCTGCTGCGCGGCCAGGGCACGTATCTGGACGACGAGGAGATCGATCGTGTTGTCGATTGCGTGAGTACCGGCGAGCAGAATTTCGTCCACGAACTGGTCAACTTGAAGCTGGATGAAGGTGGCGATGCAGCACCGGGCCAATTGAAGAAGCGAGACGATCTTTATGAAAGCGCCGTCGATATCGTCGTCCGGGAAGGACGCGGCAGTGTGTCGTTGCTGCAACGCGTGTTGGGCATCGGCTATGGTCGAGCGGCTCGGTTGATCGACTACATGGCCGAAGACGGCGTTGTCGGGCCCTACGCCGGATCCCAAGCCCGCGAAGTGTTGCTCACTGTTGCCGACTGGGAACGGATGCAGGGGAACGAACCGGAGGATGAAGTTGATGAGCCGCCGAGACGACGTTCCAGCAAGGTCCGGCTGCGCGAGGCCGAGGACTACGACACCGGCGAGGAAGGCTACGAGGACGAAATAGCCTTCGAAGACGATGACAACGGAGGCTACGTGGCTCGTCTCTCCTACCACGGGCTCGGCCGGAAGCGGGTAGCAGGCAGGGTGATGGGCCAAGTCTTCGCGGGCCCACCACTCAGTACTCGGTACTTAGTTCTCGGT
>JADHUC010000382.1 GCA_016784735.1 Pirellulaceae bacterium
GACGGGACCTGGAATTCTGTCGCTGGAGTTCACGCTTCAGCGTGTCTTCCGGCACGCTAAAGCGTGGACTCCAACACCCCGAAGGTCCCGTCCGGCAGCCGGGACCTACTCGTCACTCCGCATGCGCGGCTCCAGGTATCTGCGTATTCCGGACAGGGCATGGTGCATGTGCGAACGGATCGTTACTTCCGTGCGGCCGACGATCTCGGCAATCTCGGCAAAGGAAAGGCCGTTCCAGTTGCGCAAGACCACAACCGTGCGTTGCTGGGCCGGAAGTTGAGCGACGGCTGCGGCAACCAGATTGGCAGTCTCTTTTGCCACGGCGGTCTCCACAGGCGTTGGGTCCGCCGACACGGGTGCCGCCGCGGTCAATTCGTGTGGTGGCAGTACGTCCAACGGTCGTGTGCGGCGGAACGCCTCGCGGCAGCGGTTCGTCGCAATGGCAAACAGCCACGAACGGAACGAACGCGGAAACCGATACGTCCGCCGCTTGACCCACACTGCAAGAAATACGTCCTGAAACAGCTCTTCGGCTCGATGCCGGTCGCCGACCATTCGTTCGATATAGGTCAACAACGGGCTCGCATAACGACGAACCAGGGTTTCGAGATGTTCTCGCTTACCCTGAGCGACCTCGCCCATCAACCGTTCATCCGACGCATTCGCCTGGTTCATGCTGGGCTCCCTTTGTGCCTTTACTTGACCATATGCGCGGTGACGAGGTTTCGTTGAAGGAAAAATCACCCATTTTCCAGGCGATCACGTTTCTCGCGGAGTACGCGCCCGTCGAACAAGAGACGCCACGACAACGACGAACACTAAGAAAACAACCACCAACAGCGCGAAACCGACAAGGACCGATACTGCAAAGAAGTCGACTTCCGGGACGGCGGACGGAGGTCCAAGACCGGCAATCGTGGCCGTGCGTTCGACTTCTTGCTCGGAAAGAAACCACATGCTGCTCTGCGCGTCCGAGCGAATCAGGTTCAGCCGCGTAAGCTTCGTCTGAGCCAAGACGCGATCCACGTGAGAGAATCTGATCAGGATATCGCCATCCACCGTCGCCCGCAGTGGATTCTGGGTGTCGGGCTCGACGGACATGGTCTCTTCCTCGAGCATGATTGGCTGTCGGCCGAGGTACCGCCACACGGTCGCCGCATCGGCTTTGCCGCCGTCATCGTAATAGGTGTGCAAGACAAGCTGGCCGTCCCGCTCGACGTGGACCTGCAGCAGTCGGGCCGCGGATGCCGATTCACAGCGCACCATGCCGATCACGGCGAAAATGGTCGCAGAGAACGCCGCAATTCTCAGATACTTCTGCTTCTGGCACGTCGAGTTTCGCATATGCCGTCGACCTGTATGTTTTCACTTGATATGTGGCTGTCCTTCTCACACCATATGCGCCAACTTGGCATTTCGTTGAAGGAGAACTTACGAGAATCTTACCGTCAAACGCTAGATCTCCCAGCCGGGCGCCGCTACTCTGGGCTTCATGAAAGGCCCGAATACGCTCGTGCTGGGTACGCGAAATCCTGGGAAAGTCGCCGAATTCCGTGCGCTTCTGGCCGACTGTGGCTGGCAGATCGCGGACCTGAGCGATTTCCACAATCTGCATGAGGTGGAAGAGGAAGGTTCCACATTGGCCGAAAACGCTCGCGCCAAAGCTGCTGGATTCTCTAGCCAAATTGGCCAGTGGGTGTTGGCTGACGATACTGGCCTGATGGTAGATGCGTTGGATGGCGCTCCCGGCGCAAGAACGGCACGTTTTGCCGGACCTGGTGCCACGGCGAAAGACAACCGTGAGCGGCTTCTCGCAGAATTGGGAACTCTGCCTGCGGAAAAACGAACTGCTAGTTTTGTGTGCCATTTGGCCCTGGCCGACCCGGCGGGGCGAATTCTAGCCGAGGCAGACGGAAAGTGTCGCGGCCGGATACGCTTCGAGCCGGTCGGCGATCGCGGGTTCGGCTACGACTGCCTGTTCGAGATCGCCGAATACCATCGCACGCTGGCCGAGTTGGGCGAGACGGCCACCGTATGCTTGAGTCACCGCGCCCGAGCCGTCCGGTCGTTGCAGCCAACGCTCCTGCGGCTCGCAGAAAAGTAGGTCCCGTCTGCCGGACGGGACCTCGACCTGCTATGAAGTGTACAATCGTCTGCTGTCGACACGTGGCTTTGAGAGAGGAAACAACGGATGAGTAACGATCAAACAAGCCGATCTACGCGATTCCGTCAGATCACTCTGATACCCGTCCTTGGTCTTCTCGCCGCACTGGCCGTCTACGTTCTTCTTGGCGCTTCGCCATCCCAAGCAAAAGACGCGCCGACGGCTCAGCGCCCGAACCTCGTAGTCGTACTGTGCGACGACTTGGGCTATGGCGATTTGGCGTGCTACGGGCATCCGGTCATCCAAACGCCCAACGTCGATCGGTTCGCCGCCGAAAGTATGCGGCTGACCAATTGTTACGCCGCGGCCGCCAACTGTTCGCCCGCGCGAACCGGGATGATGACCGGGCGCACGCCTTACCGCGTAGGCATTCACAACTGGATTCCCATGTTCTCGCCCATGCACGTGCGACGCGAGGAGATCACCGTGTCAACGCTACTGCGCAACTCCGGCTACACCACGTGCCACGCGGGCAAGTGGCACTTGAACGGGCGCTTCAACCTGCCGGGTCAGCCGCAGCCGTCCGATCACGGCTTCGACCATTGGTTTTCCACACAGAACAACGCCTTGCCCAACCACCACAATCCCGACAACTTCGTACGCAACGGCAAACCGGTTGGGCTGCTGGAGGGCTATTCGGCACAACTTGTTGCCGACGAAGCGATCCATTGGCTGCGAGATCTGCGCGACGCCGAAAAGCCGTTCTTCCTGTTCGTCTGTTTTCACGAGCCGCACGAGCCTATCGCCACCGACAAACAATTCGCCGATCTATACCCTTCGCCCGGTCTGCCCACGCGTGCGGCGCATCACGGCAACGTCACGCAGATGGACCACGCGTTTGGCCGGCTGATGAAAACGATTGACGATCTTGACTTGCGAGAAGACTCGCTGGTCTTCTTCACCAGCGACAACGGACCGGCGATCACAAGCCGACATCCGCACGGATCGGCGGGGCCGCTGCGAGAAAAGAAAGGCCACATGTACGAAGGCGGCATACGCGTACCGGGCATCATCCGCTGGCCCGGCCACACGAAGCCGGGCACCACCTGCGACGAACCGGTCAGCGGCGTGGACGTGCTACCGACGTTGTGCGAGGTCGCGGGCATCGCCCCGCCAGCCGATCGCGCGATCGACGGTTCCAGTTTCCTGCCCATTTTCGACGGTCGGAGCATCGAACGCAAAACGCCGCTGTACTGGCACTTCAACTGGGCTGGAAGCAAGCCGAAAGTCGCCATGCGAATGGGTGACTGGAAGATCTTGGCTCACTTGACCAGCGCCGAATTGAAACGAGGCGCCGATATCGTGGCCAGCGACCTGCAAGCCATCAAGACAGCCGAGTTGGCCTCGTTCGAGCTGTACAATCTACGCGACGACATTGGCGAAACGACCGACCTAGCTGCGAAGGAGCCCGAACGTCTTGAACAGATGGTGACCGTGCTGCGCAAACTGTACCGAGAAGTTCGGGACGAAAGTCCCGTGTGGCCCGAATGGGAATGGCCGCGTTACGAGGGAAAACGGATCATCTGGAAATTCCCTCCGCCACCGCGTCGCTGATTGGCCGTTCAGTCTTATGCTGACAGCGAATACTGATCGTTTAACCCGAAGCCGCAGGCGATGGCGGACATCGGGATAGACTGCCCAGGCGCGGGGCCCGCCATCGCCTGCGGCTTCGGGTTAAACGAGGAGGTCGTTACGCTTCCAATCCTGGACCTGATCCACATGTTGACGGAAGGAGATCACCATGCCAAACAAGAAAGACACTCGCCATATCCTACCACGCCGGACGTTTCTGGCCGGTACGGCAGCAACCTTTGCCGTGATGCGACCCTCGCTGGTGCGTGGGTCGCAAGCCAACTCGACCGTCGATCTGGGGTTGATCGGCTGCGGTGGACGCGGCAGGTGGATCACCAAGTTGTTCCAGCAGAGCGGTAAATACCGCTGGGTCGCGTGCGCGGACTATTTCCAGGATCGAGTGGACACGGTGGGCGATCAGGTTGGTATCGAGGCGAGCCGACGCTACGCAACTCTGTCAGGCTACAAGAAGCTTCTGGACAGCAAGCTGGATGCCGTCGTGATCGAAACTCCGCCGTACTTCCATCCGGAACAGGCATCCGCAGCGGTTGACGCCGGCAAACACGTGTTTCTGGCCAAGCCAATCGCCGTGGACGCGCCCGGTTGCCTGACGATCGCGGACGCCGGCAAACGGGCGACTCAGAAAAAGCTGGTGTTCTTGGTAGATTTTCAGACTCGGGCGAACCCGCTGTACCGCGAGGCGCTGCGGCGAGTTCGCAACGGCGATATCGGCCGGCTGGTGATGGGCGAAGCCCACTATCCGTGGTCGGGCGGCGGTCGAGGTGCACCGCCGACAGATCCGGAACAGCGGCTTCGGCAATGGTACTACGTGCTGGAACTGTCCGGCGATTTTATCGCGGAACAGAGCATCCACTCGCTGGACGTGGCCACGTGGATCGTGGACGAGGATCCCATTCGTGCCGTGGGATCCGGCGGTCGGACCGTGCGGCCCGAGGGCAGTATCTGGGATCATTTTGCCGTGACCTATTCGTTTCCGAACGATTTCGTTCTCTCCTTCACATGCATCCAGTCCATCCCCGGTGTGCCCGACGAGATCAGCGCTCGCACATTCGGGTCCGAAGGCGTCATCGACACCGACTATTTCGGCAAAGTCTGGATTCGCGGCAAGAAGCCCTACGACGGCGGCAGCACCGGCAATCTTTACACGGACGGTGCTGTGACTAACATCAATGAATTCCACCAGGCAATCGTCGCCGGTCAATACGCCAACGAAACCGTTGCCCCGTCGGTACGTTCGAATCTGACCGCCGTCCTCGGTCGAAACGCGGGCTACGCGGGCGGCGAGTTGACTTGGGATGACATGATTCGACGTGCTGAGAAACTGGAATTGAACCTCACCGGGATGCGATCATGAAAACGAATTCGAGAACAGTTGCAGCAATCTTGTTTGTCATCGCTTTGTCCTGGGCCGATCCTGTATCGGCCGCTCACAGCGTGCTGGTCGAGGCCGAGAGCTTCACCGATCGGGGCGGCTGGGTGATCGACACGCAGTCGATCGACCAGATGGGCTCGCCCTATTTGCTCGCTCACGGGTTGGGCGTCCCCGTGAAGGCTGCGACAACAACGGTCGAATTGCCCGCGCCGGGTCTTTACCGCGTGTGGGTGCGAACTCGCGACTGGGTGGCACCGTGGAACGTTTCCGGTTCGCCGGGCAAGTTCCAGTTGGTCGTCGACGGTAAGACGCTGGATACAACGTTCGGTACAGAGGGTGCTGCCTGGAAATGGCAAGACGGCGGTACGATCGACGTTGACGACAGGAAACTGAAACTGGCCCTGAACGACCTGACCGGATTCGAAGGCCGTTGCGACGCCATCCTTCTGACAATGGATACTGCACTGACTCCGCCGAATGAGGGCGACGAGATGGACTCGTGGCGCCGCCGCCTGCTCAGCCTGCCCGACACGCCGCCGGACGCCGGGCAATTCGACTTGGTCGTGGTCGGTGGCGGTATGGCCGGTTGTTGCACAGCGGTGTCGGCGGCGAGGCTTGGCGTGCGGGTTGCCTTGATCCAGAACCGCCCGGTGTTGGGTGGCAACAACAGTTCCGAAGTGCGCGTCGGTCTGTCGGGCAACATCCACCAAAAGCCATATCCGCGGCTGGGCGATTTGGTCGACGAGATCGGTCCCATCGGGTATTGGAATCACCGCGAAGCGTTGGCCGATCCCGATACCCCGCGCAGCCGCCGCATTCTAGAGGCGATCAAGAACGATTCCCGCAAGACAACTCACAACGCAGGCCCTGCGTCGAACTATGAAGACGACAAAAAGTTCTTCGTCGTGTGCTCGGAACCGAACATTCGCCTTTTCCTCGACACACACGCCTTCCGCGTCGAGCGGGACGGTCCGCGAATCAAAGCCGTCATCGCCTGTAGTACGAAGGACAGTCGTGAGATGCGATTTCCCGCTCGTTGGTTTGTCGACTGCACCGGCGACGGCAATCTCGGTTTCCTGGCCGGAGCCGACTTTCGTATCGGTCGGGAAAGCCGGGCCAAGACCGGCGAATCCCGTGCACCGGAAGAAGCTGATCAATTGGTGATGGGCACGTCGGTACAGTGGTACACGGCTGTGGAGGACGAGCCTTGTGGCTTCCCCCGATGTCCCTGGGCCGTACCGTTTAACGAACGAACCTGCCAGTCGGTTACACGAGGCGACTGGGACTGGGAAACTGGAATGAACCGGAACCATATCACGGAGATCGAGCGGATTCGCGACTATGCGTTGCGCGTCGTCTACGGCAACTGGTCGTACCTGAAAAACGATTGCCCAAACAAAGAGAAGTATGCCAAGCGGCGGCTGGCCTGGGTCGCCTACATCGGCGGCAAACGCGAATCGCGGCGACTGTTGGGCGACGTGATTCTGCAGGAGCAGGATGTTGTACAGCAGAAGCCGTACCCCGATGCCAGCGTCACCACGACTTGGGGCATCGACCTCCACTTTCCACGTCCGGAAAACACCGAGCATTTTCCAGGCGAGGAATTCCGCTCGATCGCCCGGACCACCCGGATTAAACCGTATCCGATACCGTTTCGCTGCCTGTACAGCCGCAACGTACCGAACCTGCTGATGGCCGGCCGCGACATCAGCGTCACTCACGTGGCGCTGGGCACGGTTCGTGTCCAGCGAACCACCGGTATGATGGGCGAAGTCGTCGGCATGGCCGCGTCGCTGTGCAAGAAACACAACGTCGATCCGCGCGACGTGTACCAGCAGCACCTTGATGAACTGAAACAGTTGATGCAGCGTGGCGTGGGCAAACGAGGAAATGACCAATGACCAAGCACCAATGTCCAATGAGACGTGGAGTGGGGGCGGATGGCCAGGTGTCTGCCGGTGGTGTTTCTCGACGGGGGTTCCTTTGCGCGGGCGCGGCGACGGTTGCTTCCTCCGCGTTGATTGGGAAGGGTGTGGCGGGGGATGAGGCTGGTGACGGTTACATCGACGCCCATGTCCACGTGTGGTCGTCGGATATGAAGCGTTATCCGCTGAAGCCGGGTTTTCCAAAAGAGAGGATGCGGGCTCCGAGCTTTACGCCGGAGGAGCTATTCACTCACACGCGTCCGTGTGGCGTCGACCGGGTCGTATTGATCCAAATGAGCTACTATGGGTTCGACAACTCGTACATGCTCGACATGATGCGGAAGCACGACGGCGTCTTCTCCGGCGTGGCGGTCATCGATCGGGAAGACAAGCCGCGCGAGACGATGCTCGATTTGTCTCGCCAGGGCGTCCAAGGATTCCGCATCTCGGCCGGACGGCTACCACCCGACCGCTGGCTCGACGGCGAAGGGATGGCCGCCATGTGGCAATGCGGTTCCGACGAGCACTTGGCGATGTGCCCATTGATCAATCCCCAGCACCTGCCGGCCATCGGCCGAATGTGTCGGCGGTTTCCCGATACGCCCGTCGTGATCGACCACTTCGCACGCATCGGCATCGACGGCCAGTTCCGCAAGGTTGATCTGGATAACCTTTGCGCCCTGGCACGGCACAAGAATGTGCATGTTAAGGTATCGGCCTTCAGTGCATTGGGCGAAAAGAAATCACCTTACCTCGATCTGGCCCCCATGATTCGACGCGTGTTGGACGCCTTCGGCCCCGAGCGGCTGATGTGGGCCACCGACGGTCCCTGGCAGATGATGGGCGGTCACAAGTACAGGGATTCGATTGACCTGATCCGCGTACGCCTGGATTTCCTGACCGACAACGATCGCCAGTGGCTTCTGCGCAAAACGGCCCAGCGCGTGTTCTTCTCATGACGAACCGGACCACGAAGATTCTTCGCCAATATTCCTGCTGATAATATTCCTGCCTCATTCTCTGAAAACAGGCAGGAGGCAGGAATATTAAAACCTTCGCCGTGAGCAGAAGCATCTGATCGCGTAGTCAGAGCGTCCAGCCCTCCCGGTATTCTCGCCGGATGAACGCGTCGGCTTCTGGGCAGTTGATGGCCTTCAGGTTCTTGGCGTCCCAGTTGAACTTCTTCCCGGAGCGCAGTGCCACGTTGCACAGCAGTGCTGCTTCGGTCAGTGCGCCGGAGTAGTCGAAGTTGCACGTGGTTGGTCCGCCCGTCTTACATGCCTCGGTCCATTCGCGGTGGTGGCCGATGGAATCCGGGATGAACGGATCGGGCCGCTTGAAGTCGGCGAACTTCTCTTCGGGCAACAACTGGTGCCTGCCGTAGTCGGAAAGGAGCATCCCATCGGATCCGATGAACAGCACTGCGCTTCCCCACTGCGGGATCTTCTGTTCCTTCACGAACGCCGGATAGGGGCCGCCGTTGTACCAGTTCAACGTGACCGCCGGTAGATCGCCGCGCGCGGGGTATTCCTGCTTGGCGATCGTCCAGCGGGCGGCGCTTTCGGGGTGGACCGGGCCTTCGGCTTCCACCGAGGTCGGATGCTGCAACTTCAACGCCCAGAATGCCAAATCGCAGTAGTGGCAGAAGAAGTCTCCCAATTGGCCGTTGGCAAAGTTCCACCAGTAGCGCCAAGCGAACGGCGCGTATTTCGGATGATAGGGCCGGTAGGATGCGGGTCCCAGCCACAGGTCCCAATCCAGCGTCTCCGGTACCGGCGGTGTGTCCGTAGGGGCATCCGGCTGCGACGTGTCCGTCGGCTTAGGCGGCCCGGCGAAGTTCGCGCCGAGCCACACATGGACCTCGCGAATCGCTCCAACCGCGCCACTCTGAACGAGCTCGACCACACGACGGTAGTTAGTGCCCGCGTGGATCTGTGTACCGAGTTGCGTGACGAGCTTGTTTTCGCGTGCGACATCGGCCATCATCCGAGCTTCGTACACGGTATGCGTGAGCGGCTTCTCGCAGTAGCAGTGTTTGCCGAGCTTCATGGCCATCACGCCGGCCGGGGCGTGCGTGTGGTCGGGCGTGCCGATCACCACCGCGTCGATCTGGCCGTGGATCTCGTCCAGCATCTTGCGGAAGTCTTTGAATTGTCTGGCCTTTGGGTAGCGTTTGAATGTCGCTTCCGCGCGCTTCTCGTCGACATCGCACAAGGCCACGAGGTTTTCGTGCGCTGCGCCGTTCACGTCAGCAGCGCCTCGACCACCGACCCCAATCCCAGCGATGTTCAGCTTCTCGTTGGGCGAGTTGGTCTGCGCCCTCGCCAGACTGCCGGTAGCAGTCCAGACGCCGGCGGCAACGGTGGCCGTACGGAGCATTTCGCGGCGGGTAATCAGATTGGACATAACGAGTTCTCCTCGTGCAGGTGAAGGTGTGGGTAGGCTTGGAGCGTCGGCCACTTAAGCATCGTCAACAGTATACTGCAAGTCAGGCTCGGTGTGGGAACTAGGCCTGTTCTTCCCTCGCATATTCTTGCCGCAAGAGTTCCACTTCCTCGAAGATCGCCGACACCTGATCGTCGCTGACCTGGTCGTCCATGTTGATGCAGCAGACGCCGGTCAGGTAGGGGTTGGCTGATTCGTGGACCAGCCGGCGAACGGTGGCGCGGATTTCGTCGGTTGGCTGTTCGACGATTCCGACGGGACTTAAGCGGATGTTCAGGAACGTGTTCGGCAAGTGCCGCCGCAATTCGGCCACGTCGCCGCCCCAACCGACGTCCAGGAAATCCAGGTGTGGGAGTTTTGCGTAGGAGGCGGCAAAGCGATGCGGGTCGTCACCGCAGTGGTGAATCCCGTACGGCCGGTACTTGCGGCTCCACTCGTCGTCGATCGGCAGGAAGAACTGTTCGTACATGTCCGTCGAAATCATCACGTTCGAGCATTCGCTATGCAAATGCACCGGAGCGGGGATATGGCGGACGTTGCGGTTTACGCTGATCGACGTCGAGCCGGTGGCACCACGCATGTGCTGCGTGAACCGTTCGACCACGGCGGCGATGTCGGCGGCGAACCCGGCGGCTTCGTCGGGCTTGTCTATCGCGTCGAGGAAGAAGTCCTGGCCGCGCAGGTCCAGAGCCGTGTTAAGCACCCCGGCCCAGCCGATATCGCCACTCAGATAGCCATACTTCGTTTTCAAGGCGTCCAGCAACTGCTCGTATCGCTTGAACGCCGGGCTTTCAAAAGGCGCGTCGCGGGAAATGTCCGGCGAGTCGATGTCGGCAGGAATCACCTGCGGAGCGGAATCCTCGTGGTACTCGATAGGGCAACCGAGCATCTCCGACGTCAGGTACCCGGCCGCCAGGTGCACCGGCCCAATCTGCGGCAAGTCGCGGTCGCGATCCGCGCCCAGACCGTATTGCCCCCACCGATCGTAGAGCACCTGCTCCATTTTCCTCTCCACCTCGACGCGTTTGGCCGGATGAAAGAAGAAGTCCTCGTCGAAGGTGATCCCCTCATGACGAGACCACCAGGACGGATGCAAGACGATGTCCACCGGCAGCATGGAATTCTGAAGCGATTCGTTGCGAAGATAGGGCATGGTTGGTCTCCGCCAAAAGGACCGCGAATGAACCATCTTCCTCGTTCATGTCCACTCGGTCAAGCCTCAGGAATCGGTTGGCATGGCCGCTATCGTATGCCCCGGCAGCGGACCCGAGGCCGGCCGGAACGACTCGAAGGCACCAAGTGGCGATACAAGTTTTTTTCGATAGACCTAGCTGCAAGGTGGTTGAACGTAGCGTAACATGTCATGCTGTCGGGGACCGCATAACCCGTAGGTTAAGGCCCAGCGTGGCTGGTAATTCGATTCCTCTTGGACCTATTGACAGGAGCCAATAATGAGCACGGAGAAGAAGAACACAGGGGTGAACCGTCGCAGTTTCCTCAAAACCCAGACCGCGGCGATTGGTGCCGCCGCGATTCTGGGGCAGGTCGGCCCGGTGCACGCCGCGGGCGCTGACAAGATTCGGATCGCCCTGATCGGGTGCGGAGGTCGCGGCAACGGTGCTGCCAAGAACAACCTGAACGCGTGTGAGAATACGGAAATCGTAGCCGTAGCCGACGCCTTCCAGGACAAGGCTGAAGGGACCGCCAAACGCTTGGGCGTCTCGCCCGAGAAGGCCTTCTGGGGCCTCGATGCTTACAAAAAGGCCATCGACGCGGATGTGGAAATGGTGATCATGGCGACGGCTCCCGGTTTCCGTCCGCTTCAATACAAGGCGGCGATCGAAGCGGGCAAACATGTGTTCATGGAAAAGCCGTGTTGCGTCGACGCGGCCGGCTACCGGTTGCTGGTCGAGGCTAACAAGATGGCCGACGAGAAGCGCCTCAAGGTCGGTGTTGGCCTGCAACGTCGCCACAACTCGGGGTACGTCAACGGGATCCAGCAAATCCATGACGGCAAGTACGGTAATCTGGTCTTGCTCCAGGCGTACTGGAATGGAGGCGGCATCTGGTGGCGTCCCCCGCGCGAAGGTTGGACCGAGATGCAGAACCAGGTCAACAACTGGTACCACTTCACTTGGGTCAGCGGCGACAACATCTGCGAACAGCACGTGCACAACCTGGACGTGTGCAACTGGGCCAAAGACGCTCACCCCATCGAAGCCAACGGCATGGGCGGCGACGATATCCGACGCCGGGACAACCCGGGAGGAACGCAGATCTTCGACCACCATTTCGTGGAATTCACCTATCCCGACGGTTCGAAGATGTACAGCCAGTGCCGACACGTGAAGGGTTGCTTCAACCGCGTTTCGGAACATGCCTTCGGCTCTCAAGGCAGCGGCGGAATGACGGACAGTGGCAATGTGTTGGACCGCGGCGGCGTTCCCTTCAAGTTTGGCGACTACGATCAGGAACACTTTGCCTTGGTCGAAGCGATCCGCAACGACACGTCTTACAACGAAGGTCATTACGGCGCCACCAGCAGCTTCACCGCCGTGCTCGGCCGCTTGGCGACCTACAGCGGCAAGATTGTCAAGTGGGACGAGGCGGTGGAAAAAGGTCCGGATTTGGCACCCGGCATCGAGAACTACACGATGGACACGACGCCGCCCGTGCTGCCCGACGAAAACGGCCAGTACCCCCACGCGGTTCCCGGCGAATACGATCCGTTTGCCTAATGCCGCAAGGCCATAGGTAACTGGCAAATGCGCAGTTGTCCAAAGAAGCCCGGCTTTTTCCAAAAAGCCGGGCTTTTGCGCAAGGTAGGTCCCGCTTGCCGAGCGGGACCTCGAATTCCAGGGGCGCCAGCGTTTC
>JADHUC010000383.1 GCA_016784735.1 Pirellulaceae bacterium
AGCCAACCGCTCCTGCCACGCGAGAACTTTTTCGGAATCGGAAGAACGAGCCATCGAGGCCTCCAGGGTGAACGGAATGGAAATGACCAACCCGTCAGCCTAGCTCATCCGTCAAGAATGGCTCTGGAGCGCGCACACCGCAAGTGCATGGTCGTAAGGTGCGTAGGTCGCCCCCTCCCAAGAAACGCAGTTTGACAACCTGCAGCGGCCACATCGACCGAAGCGTTGACGCAGCAGTGGACGGTCTCAGTCAGAAAACATTCCTTTGCCGCACCACTGCCGTCGCTTCCGTAAGGCTACCAAGAATTTCGGACGACCAGTCCTGCCGACTTTTCTCGAGAATCAGAACGCTGGGAACTCCTGCTAAGCAAGGTTCTTGACACATTACGGAAGCGGCTAATTTCGCGTCTTGCGGCGAATCATCCAGCCGACTACAGGGACCGAAGAAACTCATTCCATCACAAACCACGTGAAACCTTCGGGGGCGATCTCGACGGGGATTTCGATCGAGTAATCTCGGTTCAGGCGGTAAGTCTCTGCCTCACCCTCCCGGTCTCGGACCTCGGCCTTGTCCGTTAGCCCGGTGTAGTAGAGGTTGACGCGGATCGTTTTCTTCACTGGTTCTTTGAGTGGGTTGAACGCGACCAGCAGGCCTTTTTGATTGAGCTTGGGGTTGACGTGGAGCATCCAGTCCAGATCGCGTCCATCGGCGCGACGGCCGTGGACGACGTCACTCTCCAGAATGTCACGGTACTCATTGAACCAATCGACCCATGTCTTGACAAGCGTCTGGGTACGGTCGGTGTCATAGAGGCGCGGGCCTCGGTAGCACGCCTGCACGCCCATTCCCAGATTGCTGGCCAGCATGCGTTCGTAGTGGTCGCGGTGCTGATCGAGCGGTTCGATCGTCGCGGCGGCTCCGCCGCCGTGATATTGTGTCAATGGCACGAACATCCAACCCATGCTGGGCGTTTTGGTCCAGGTGCCATCAAAGATATTCTGCCGCGTGTGGATCACCTGTTGGGCGCGTGGCAAGGACCAGTTGGTCTCTCTGTATCCCATTCCGCATTTGCTCGATCCGGCCAAGTAGTAGTAGTCCGGCACGTTCAGGTAGACACCATTGGCGCGGCACCATTTGTAGAAATCACTGATGATGCGCCATTGGACCCACTGCGAGTCGTCGAGCCCCTTTTGCAGCGGCGGTCGTGACGTGACATCCAAGTCGCCCGGATAGGAACCGTCGTGTTCGAGCAGTGTGAAGCCTGTCTTGCCGAAGAAGTCGTAGAGTTTGCGGAAGTAGTCCTGCCCCCACTCGGACGTCAACGCGGGGCAGTTGCCGAAGGTTGGCGACGTGCCGGGTGGTGAGACGACGTCGTTGCCGCCGCCCACGCGCCGGGACGCCAGCAGCGAGTAGCCGCCGATCTCGATGCCTTTCTGCCGCGCGTAATCAGCTAGCCCCTTACACAACTCGATGTATTCGGGGCTGTCGTTTTCGATGTTGAACCCGCTGCCGAAAGACAGGATCAGCATTTCGAAACCCACCTCGGCGCACTGATCAATCGCCGCACGCACGGCGTCGGGATCGGCCGTCCGCATATGCATCATCAGCGGGTTCTCGGTCACCCACGGGGCAATGGTGCGGTACATTCTTCGCAATGACAGCCCTCGCCGCTCGCGCTCGGTCGAGTCATACACCAGCTCGAACGTGCGGAACGATTCGAACGTCGCACCCGGCTCGATGTCCTGGGCGGGGCCGTAGGTGGGCTCCACCACCAACAGGCAAGGTGTCTCGCGACGGTAATTGACCTGCGTTTGAAATTGGGGATCGCTCCGCCAGTGGACCACATGACGGTTCGAGTTGGCCGACTGGAACCCGCCAAAGGCCATGTCCGTTTCGAGGTGCAGCGACTGCGGCCGGGGCAAAGGAACGCCCTCGCGTTTCTCGACCCAGTTGCTGTCCTCGACGACAGCCAATAGCTCGCCGGTCAATCGGTCGACGGTGATCTTTTCATCCGTAGGGTTGTGCACGGTGATCCACTTGCTCATCACGGGCACACCGTCGTATAGTTCGTAGTGCACCGATACGCGAACTCTCTCTGCCTCCATCACCTTGGCCGCCCGCTCTGCCAAAGCCTCCTTGCCCATTTCGCCATAGGCAGCGAAGTTCATCGCACGCAAACGGACCAGTTCACCTTTCTCTCCACCAAAGTCACTGCCGCCGCCGGTCCGATCAAGTTTCCCGAGTCGCACGGCCGACGGTTCACCCAAAACCGTCGCATCCACAGTGTGAACCGTACGCCACATTCCATCGATAGGTTTGGCCTCCAGCAGCAACACGCCGTCTTCCAGCCGCATTCGCAGCGACCACGGACGGCTGATGTCCAGCGGCTGTGCGTCGCCCAGACGGAGATGTTCGCTGCGTCCGTCAAACGCGCCGAGATACGGTTTCTCTGAACCGGCGTCGCCGCCCGGCCGGATGTAGAACTTGACAGTGCTTGACTTGAACACGAGCGTCAGGCCCGGCCCCCAGCTTGCACTGCGGTCGGTACCGACGTCGATCGTCGTCTCGACCAGCCGCGTTCCTTCTGGCAGGTTGCGCTCGACGTAAACCGCGGTGTTCGCAGGCGTGTAGATCTCGCCCACCTTTCCCTCATTCACGAACGAACTACGTTCATGGCTGTCGGAGACGTGCACCGCCCATGCTGCGTCGAGCGTCTTGAAATCGTCGGCGATCAACGTGGTGCGACCGTCGCCACTGCCCTGCGGACCGTCAGGCCCCAGCGGCGACGTTAGCGGCGCGGCGTAGTCCATGCGGAGGTAAACGCCGTTTGGTGGCCACGTCGCATCCGGCGCGTGGTGCCGCACTCGCTTCCAGGCGAAACGTTCAGCAGGTTGCCCCACGTGGAGGCCGACAAACTGGAACGCGTCGGGAGCCGCCCGCACCTGTTCGAGCCACTCGGGCAGGAGGTAGGCGTAATTCGGCTGGCCGGTCAAGCCGCCGACCTCGTAGCGCACACCGTTGATAGTGACGATCGCCTCAGGCTTGACGCCGCGAAGGATCGCCTGGCCCGTGATGAAATTGTCCAGGCCAACCGTCGCGCCGTTGGGCGCAATGCGAAACGTTCGCCGTACCAGGCCGTTGTCCAATGCGATTTCATGCGGATGACCCGTACGATAGACGTCGGCCTTGTACGGCGAGTCGTCGATGAGCCAATCTGTCGGTGAGGCGGCAATGGAGGCAGGGAGTTCCGGTAATCGCTCCACGTCGGCTGCTCGAAGCGTGGCGGAGGTGGCTAACAGAGCCAACGTGCAGAAACACAGTGGAAATGAAATATATCGCAAGTCGAGGTCTCCTATGGTTGTTGCAGCAACACACAATCCAGACCAAAAAACGAGCCGGAACCGCGGGAGTTGGGATTCTTGCCGACCAGTTCGGCGCGGATCGTGATGACATTGCCCGCCGGTTGTACGATGCCAAGGTCCACCACTTCGATGGTCACCGGATCGGCCTCGTACAGATCGATCGGCTGGCCGATGGGTTTAGCATTGGCTGACAATTGCACGATGCCGAAATCATAGCTGCGGACCAGGTGCAGGATCACGCGCCGAGGTTTGTACTGTTCGGGGAACGTGAACTCGACAAAGTCACCTTTCTGTCGTCCGGCGACGAAGTAATGGGCCTGGCCGCTCATGCGCTTCGGGCGAAATTTGGGGTGGGGCACCTGCGGCCCGCTGCGCAAGCCGGGGGACTGGGCCGAGGGTTTGAGATCCTCGAATTCGATGGCACCCTCGACACGTCGGACTTCCCCAGCGCGAATCTGTTTGGACCGCGCGTCCAACTCGGCGAGCGACACGATCGGTTTGACGGCGCGTTCGGTTTGGGGTGGACGGTTGTGCGTGGCGCCCGGTCGAGCGTACCACCACGTCACCGCCGAGTAGCCTAGCAGGTTCCACGGGTTGCGAATGCCGACGCCGAACGAGGCTTCCATGTCGAAACGTAGACGTCTGGTGAACGGGGCGGCGTCCAGGCCGCGATGGCGCGTGCAGATGTTGAAGCCGCGCGTCCAGCCGTCCAACCCGCCGACGCGGATGTTTGCCAGGAAAGGATGGGAGAATTCGTCGTCGCGAGTCGGTACACGCCCGCCCGCCCAGCCGTAGTAGTCTTCGGTGCCAGTGCCGAAGTGCGAGGGAAAGTTGCGTTCATTGTCGTCGTCGATGTAGATCTTCTCGTCCCCTTCGCCCCACCAACTGCCGTTGGGATTCAGCACGGTCCACTGGTCACCGACCAATACACCCTGGCCGTGGATATCGATGAAATTCCAATCTTGGAACTTCGACCCCTGGACCACATCGTCGGGACGCCAGTTTGCGCGAAAGTGCATCGAGCGGTTGTCCCAGTCCCACGGTTCGGCCGCAATGCACACGTTAGCCTGCACGGGTTCGGAGCCCAGGTTGATCAGCTTCAGCTCCGCAGATGTTTGGTACGGCATTACCCAGCGGCAGATCATCGTGCCCTCGCCGGTCACTTCCCGGGCGAAGGTCTTGAACGGATGGATCGAGTCGGCGCACCCGAAGAAGTCGCCCATCGGGCACCAGATCGTTTGTTCGCCATCAAAGCAGCCGGTCAACACAGTTGAACGCAGGCAGCACGCTCTGCTCTCGTCCGTTGGGGCAAGTTGGATTTCCAGGTATCGAATGGCTGCGCTGCCGTCGGGAGTAGGAACCACCATCTCGCCCTCGGATTCGAGCGTGTCGTGGACGTGTCTGATCGTCTCCTCCGGCGGCGGTGTGCCAACAAGCGTCTCGCCGATGGCCACCAGCTTCTGTTTCGCCGCTTCGTAGCCTTTGGGAGTGAACGTTTCCACCGCGGTACCCTTCGGATAGGCGCGGTAATTGACGATGTAGTAAAATGGCTTGCCGACCATCGTGATCTTGCAGCTCTGTGCATAGGGGATCGGCAAATACAGATCGCCGGCGCGGGCCGTGAATTGAGCGAATGGTTCGCCGGCGAAATCCATGGCAGTGACCAGATGGATCAGGGGGCAGTCGACGACGGTTTGGTCCGCTCCGTCCAGGTAGATGCGGACATTGGGTCCAATCCGTTCGTTGAAGTTGTAGTAGAAGAACGGCGTCCAGATGCGCGTCAGGCACCCTGGCCCGTCGTGCTCCATCATGATCCACTCGGTCTGGTCGTTGCGCTCTTGGGTGCGGATAAAGCCCACACCGTCCTGGTCGGCGAACCAGCCAGGCTGATCCGGAGCGACTGAGGCACGGTTGTAGCTGCTGGCCTGGCGCTGCTGGTAGACCGGCTGCGGCCAACGCGCCAACGCGTCGCGGTCAGCCATCTCGTTCAACAAGGTCTGCAGGTTGACAGCTTCATCGGCCGTCGCCGAACATACTGTTGCGGCCATCAAAGCCAACCACATGATCCTCAACCGCCGGGAACTCATCTGAACCTCATCGTGTTTCTCTTCGCTGAAGTTCACGCTCTAGCGTGTCTTCGAAAGCACGCTAAAGCGTGAACTCCAACTGGAACGGGCCGAAGCTTGAATCCCAGCGATCACACTCTTCGCAATCTCGCCGATCTTCTTGCCCTCAGTATCCACCAGGATCAACGCCATGCTGCTCGTCGTTGCGGGTAGTTCGAGCGTGCGGTCGAGCACAATGGGCCGGAGTGGCGTTGCGTGAGCATCGACTACGTCGGTCAGCAGTGTCCTGCTTTTCGCGTCGTATGCCTCAAGGATCAGCCGCCCCATGTGGAAGATACCGAAGCGTCCGCTCAAGCAAACACGATCACCGTCGTGCCGGTACGCAAGCGGCTGGGAAACCACGCCGGCATCGCTGCAACCCACCACGGGAAAATCGCCTCCGATGCGGCAGGCGTACCAGTCATACCGCCACGTGAAGCTTTCGCCTGGTCGCAGCCGAGCGTACGGGCTGAGGAGTTCGCTTTCGAACACGTATGGGTTGTCAGGGCGACGGTCCGGCATGTCCATCCATTTGTTGTAGGCGTAGATCCGGCCGACGCCATTGTGCCAGAACTCGACGCTGGATCCGTCTGGGTAGTCCTTTTCGGGATTGAACGTAAAACGCTGGACGAAGACGTCCCCCTCGCGGCCATCCACAGTGGCGACCCAACCGGCGTGACTGTCCAAGCCGATCTTGCCGACCTTGTAATGATAGCTAACTTTCATCAACCCGCTCTTCGCATCAGCCACGAATGACGGATTGTCCTTTTCGCCGAAGATGACTCGATAGCCTCGTTCGAAGTGGCTTCGAGGGTTGATCGGGCACCAGGCGCGCATGAGGCGGTTATAGTCATCGCTGTCGGGCAGCCCCGCGTCGAGCTGCGTGTGAGCCCAGATGCCCCAGCGGCGCGGCTTGTCGTCGATGTTGGTCATCGTGGCCTCGACGGATACGCGCGTTGACTGGGGCGAAAGACGGATGCGGCGGCTGAAGCGGATGCCACTGCGGGGATCGTCGCGGCTGGTCAAGCGGATTGAGGCGGACCCAAGTTTCGTCTCGGCGCGATAGGGCTGCCCATCCAGCACGGCGTCGGGTGGTCCCGGCCATTGCAGGTCGTTGTCCCAGCCCTGCGGAGCCGGCCAGAGCTTGTCACCGCCGTAGTTCATCCAGCCGTCGTCCGGGTCCAGACCGGTTTCCGGTGACGACTTGCCGGTCAGTGCCGGGTTGACCCAGAAGAATTCCTTCTCGCCCAGCGCGTACTGGATCACCCGACCGCCAATCTCCGGCACCACGTGCAGTTGCACGAGATCGTTCTTCAAAACGTAAGCCTTCCAGCCCCTGTACGTTGCGGGCCGTACCGTCTGAGCGTCTGCGCTTGTGACTAAGCACACGGCGAAGCACAACGTGGTAGCTGTCAAGCCGCGGAAATTCATGGTTTTCTCTTTTCGGTTTGCTCTGCGAGCAAGTGCTTCTGCAGCAGCTTGATCTCTCCACTCGCCGGATCGAGCGCGTCGCCCAACTAGATCCTCCAGATAAACGATGATCTACACCGTCGCCAGTGTGCGACCAGATTCAAATCGTTGAAGTACCTTTTGGGTCGTCTCACAAGCTCCCATCGATGTCAGGCTTCGTCTGTCATGCCCTCTGTTTCCGTGACAGGCTTCAGGTCGCGCATGCGATGACGCGGGAAGACCCAATTGTGCAAGTAGAAAAGCACCGTAAACAGCAGGACGGCCATATTCAGATTCCAGAAAAGCGTCACCAACGTCGTACCAGCGATGGCAAGAAACTCACGGTTGGTGACGAAGATCTTTTGGTCGTCATGTCGCGAGAAGAAGGGATGAAGTAGTCGATGACTGTCCTTGACCCACTCGCCGACGTACAGCCGCAACGGTCTCCAGTCGAAGACGTCGTAGCCGACCTTGAAAAGGATGCCCGCAAACACCGCCTGCGGTATTAGATTGATCAGGTCCTGCAGTAGGATGATCTCGATGAGGGCGAAAACACCGACTAGGACTCCTGCCAGACGCATCGTGGCACGCTCTTTGACGATCAAGACCGAGCGGATTGTTGCCTGGGCGCCGGCAATACCACCCAGTGCTGCAACGACCGCCGAGGCGAGCCCCTGCGCGCAGAGTTCTCTGTTTTGCTGCGTCTTCTCCTTCGTCATCTGATCGACAACAAGCGATGTCAGCAGCGTGTCCAGGTAGGCCAGCACGGAAAGCTGCAGTGCAAACGGCAAGGCTGCCAACAGAATCGGCAGTGACCACATGGTCGGCCACTGCTCCGAAATCATACCGGTCAAGTCTCCAAAGGACTTCAGACCGCCAGAGAGCGACACATGTTCAATCGGAAGCCGTAGCACGTTGCTAACTAACGTCATGATGACAATGGACAACAGAGTGCCCGAGAGGAGACTGCCGAACCTTGGGAGCCAGCGGCGGGTAAGCCAAGGGATGGAAAAAGCGAGCGCGGCCGTCGCGAGAGCAACAACGACGTTTTGCACGACGGGTCCTTCAAAAGCACTCTTACCCCCAAGTCCAAAAAGCTCCTTGGCCTGGTCCACCCAGATAAGCACGGCGATGCCGTTCATGAAGCCGGATACGACCACGTTGGGCACAAGAGTGATGAAACGTCCCAGACGCAGGATCCCCATCAGGACCAGAAGAGCGGCCGTGAGGAAGAACACAATATTCACAAAGTGATCGGGAACAAGCTCCGGAAATCGAGTGGCCATCTGGTTATACGCGACGGCAACGACGACTGCCGTTATTGCGGTCATCGGCGCCGTTGGTCCCGAGCATTGCACACGCGTCCCGCCCAACAGCGACGTCACGATCGCAATCAATGCTGCCGACAGCATCCCGGCAAATGCCCCTCGCTCGGAGAGGACGCCAAAAGCTGCTCCGAGGCTGAGAGCGACAAAACTGACTGTCAGTCCGGCGATAATGTTCTGCAGCCAAACGGCAAAGGAAGACTCGGAATGGCACATGAAAGGGAGATGCTCCTGGACACGATGGATTGAGGAGCCAGAGGATGGCGTTTCAATTTCAGGGATTTTACACGCCCGAAGCCGGTCTTGCCATGCGGGACTCTCGGCGCTTTGGCGTGGCGTCTATCGAGAGCGATGCCGCTCACACTTGCTGTTGTCACGGCATTGACGGTTGCCGTAATCGTTACGGCCATCATGCTTGGCTGACGCGGGCTTTTCTGAAGGATCGTTCCTGTGTCCAGCGGTTTCCCACTTTGGCTGATCCTTCTCGTCGGCACCGTGGTTGTCTTGCTCATAGCCGGCATGGTCATCGCCATCGTTGTTTCGACCACGAAACGAAGGTGACGGCGGCTTCCAGGCGTTTCCCATTGAGCCTGCCCCTAACCGGTTGCCGATACGAGACACGTGCTGAGTTTTCGGCCCGGCCGACCTCCGTAACGTAAGACCTCACTCGGCGGCCGGGCTTCATTGACTTTCGTGTGCCCGGTTGCCCTCCGTAACGCTGCTGCAGACGGTATTACTCGGCGACCGGGCTTTTCTTTTGCTCTCTGCCTAGCCGACAGCGACAGCATCACGATAGACAACTTCTGCGGCAGAGCTGTCGACGGGAGGTTCCGGAACGATCCTCGCCGCTATGCCGCCGCCGAGTTCTTCCAGTCGCCAACGCTCCTCGGGATCGGATCTGTCCCGAGCACACGAGCGACCACTTGCCGCTTTGGTTTGACTGATCGTTTCGTCCCCGTCCGGGTATGCTATCATATTCGTCGCAACGTCACCCCCACGCGGAGCCCAGCCATGCACCGATGTATCCTGCTTGCCGCCATGTTTTGTCTTTCGAGCGGACCGCTTCTTCGAGTCAATGCCGCAGACAAGGTTGTCGTAACTCCCAATGAAACTGACGATATCCTGGCCAACCCCGGCATGGGATGGCAGACCTTTCACCGGACGGCAACTCAGGACAAAAGTTTGCCCGACTGGATTCCATCGACGGTCCATTACGCTCGCTGGGGCTGGGGCACGGTTGAACCCAAGCCCGACGAAATCGACTACACGTTCCTGGACGGCATCTTGAAAGAGACACGCGAGGCCGGACAGAAGCTCGCTTTCCGCGTGATGTGCTGTTCAACGAGCCGCAACCGTCCGTACCATCCAGCTTGGTTGACTGAGGTCGGTGGCAAAGAACTCGTATGCAGCTACGGCGGGACGCCCGGCTTCCGCGTGCCGGATCTGGACGATCCGATCGTCTTGGAGCGGCATCTCGATTTGATCAAACGGCTCGGTGAACGCTACGACGGCCATTCCGACATCGACCACGTGGACCTCGGCTCGGTCGGCTGGTGGGGTGAGTGGCACATGAGCAGTTCCCCTTGCGAAATGCCCAAACCGGAAACGCAACGGAAGATCGTGGATGCCTATCTTGACGCGTTCCAAAAGACACCACTCGTGATGCTGGTCGGGGCCGGCGAAATGCTCAAGTACGCTACGGACCGTGGTGCTGGTTGGCGAGCGGACTGCCTGGGCGACATGGGCGGATTCTCCAAGACGTGGTGCCACATGCGAATCGGCTACCCGAAGATGCTGACGGGGGCCAAGGCGACGGCAGTCTGGCCGAAGGCTCCCGTGGCTTGGGAGACATGCTGGGACATGAGGAAGTGGGTCAACGAAGGATGGTCTCTCCGCTACATCTTCAACTACGCCCTCGCCCTCCACGGCTCGTACATCAACAACAAATCCGCACCGCTGCCCGATGGTGACGACGTACGCCCGGAAGTCGAGCGATTTCTGCGGCGGCTTGGTTATCGGCTGGTCTTGAAGGAACTGGCACACCCCAGAGCGGCGAAACCCGGCAGCACGATCGGAATAGACATGAAGTGGCAGAACACGGGTTCAGCCCCGTGTTACCGACCCTATCGTCTGGCCTACCGTCTGGTTGGCAAGCGTGACTCGTCGGTTGTCTTGGTAGGCGACGTTACCGTCAGCAAGTGGATGCCGGGCACGGTCGACGTTTTCACCGAGAATTTCCTCAAGAGTCCTCCCGATTTGCCGCCCGGCCCGATCGCTCGGGTGGCGGACAAACTGAAGCTCCCAGATGACCTGCCTCCCGGAGAATACGGTCTCAGCCTCGGGGTCGTCGAAGAGAATCGCGAGCAGCCGATCGTCATGCTTGGCATCCAGGGCCGTGGCGAAGATGGTTGGTATGAGCTGAGTCGGATTAGCGTAACCAAGGGCCAATAGGAATGGCAGGATCTACCACTGACCTCTGCCAGCCACGCTCTCACTTGAGAATCTTCAGCTCACCCGCCGATCTCCCCATCTGAATCGTTTGCACTCTCCAGATGACCGGCTTTGCTTGTTCGGCTAGCTGCCGCGATGGCGGTAAACGGCACAGAATGCGCAGACAATAAGGGGAGGCTTAGACTCTCTGGTTGGTATGTGACTAATATGCCGATCGTTCATCACAAGTGGATATGTTCGGTGGTTGCGATAATCGCCCACAAAATGAGGGATGGCGAAATGAAGATTCTGACTGTATTGAGCCTTGCGATGGTGGTTTCGCAATTCAGCGTGGCTTCTGCGGCGACTACCCAGAGTCCCATCGTGCATGTCGCGTTAACACAAGACAATCTTCTCCGAGGTCAACTCGTGACGAGAGGTGGGCAACCCAAATCAGGAGTCGACATCTTGGTCTCGTCAGGTCAAGACGTTGTTTGCAGGGCGACTACCGATGACCAAGGCGTCTTCACTGTCAAGATAGAGAGAGGTGGTGTGTACATCCTGTCAGACGGCGAGACATCCACTGTGGCCGTTGCATGGACCAAACAGGCAGCACCCCCATCGGCAAGAAACGGTGTTCTGCTGGTGTCTGACGAGCACGTCTCGCGTGCCAACCTCTCGTCTCGTCCACGCAGATTCACGCCTCGCCGATACGGTCCCCTTGAGACGGCCGCCATTATCGGCGCGATGGGCGGTGTAGTTTATCTCGCTGCGGATGACGACGATGGAAGCTGAGGCAGCACCGATCGGATTGCCGCCTGTTCTGTCCTTCCTATCTGGACGATGCCCAACCGACCACAATTCAGCCTGAAAGCGATGCAAACAGAGTCCCCCAGTCCATAGATCACGGTCTGAGGGCGTGATCGGATGGCTTGACTCCTTTCTTGAAGCCTCCAAACCCAAACGGCAGCGGTTTGTACTCGCCGACCAGATCGACGTTCGTTCGAGTCGGAATCTGGTCCTCCAGCCCTGTACACCAGTAAACGGAATTGACCAGCAGACGTCGCAGGCCTTCGCTTTCCAGGTCGGTGGCCGCACCCATGGTCGTCATGAAGACGCGTCCGGTCTGGTCACTTGTGCCCTGATACGTCTTGGTCCAGGCAATGGGCATCATGGGGTCGTTCTTTGAACCTGCGACCGATTTGTCAGTGGGCTTCATGCCGTCGACAACCTGGCCCAGCGCCAGCACCCGGCTGTCGCCGGGCAGGGGCGTGCGCACCGTGTAAACGTCGGTTGGTCCCCAAATGTCGTCCACACCACGAACGATCGGATGATCTGCGGCGTCGGGTACGATCAGCCCGCGAGTGCTCTCGCGCCCGTGGCGTCCGTGGTGGCTGATCCACGTCTGGCCAAGGATCTGCTGGCCAAAGCCCCCTTTCCATTCTCGACTGCGGCAACTGAAACGATCGTAGGTCGGGCTAGAGAGACGGAAGGCGACAACCGCCGCTCGCATACCAATGACCGGCTTGCCCGCATCGACATACTCGGCCACGTAACGCATCTGCTCGTCGGGCAAGTCCCGGAAGCGGGTCGCAATGATCATCAGGTCAGCCGACCGAAGGGCTGCGAGTCCGGGGATGTTCTCGCTGTTGTCC
>JADHUC010000384.1 GCA_016784735.1 Pirellulaceae bacterium
CTCGTGCGCCGCGCTCGTGCGCCGCCTCGCAGATCTTCTCGCCGATCAAGTCGCCTTCGCGCGTATCCATACTGTACGGCAAATGAAGGTTGTGTGGTTCGGTCGCCCCCAGCGGCAGCACGGCCACTTCGTAAGGGTTCTCCTTGGTGTACGTATAATTGGTCTCTGCCAGGATCCAAGTTCGCATGTCTACTCCTGATTCAATGAGGGCATCGCTTTCTTCAGTCGGCTCCAACCCTCTGCCGTAACGTTCGTCTTATTGACATCCAACGTTTCCAGGTTCTTCAATCGCTGCAAATGCACCAAGCCGGCATCACTGACGTGTGACCCACCTAGCCACAGTTCCTGTAACTTGGTCAGTGACGCAAGGTGAACCAGCCCGTCGTCGGTGATATTGGTTCCGGTCAGATCCAGGATCTCCAGGTTACGGAAGCCGCCGATCGTTTCCAGGGCGGCGTCGGTGATTTGGGAGCATTCCGCGATAAGGTGATTCAAGCCTTTGGCCGACTTCAAGTGTGCCAAACCGGCGTCGCCCACTTTCGTATGGGCCACGTCTACCCACTCCAAGCGCGTGTGCCCGGCAAGATGACGTAAGCCGGCATCGGTGACGGCCGTACGTCCCAGCGATAGACTCTGGGCCGACGGCATCGACGCCAAGTACGCCAGATCGTCGTCAGTGACGTTCAGAAACTCGCGGTACTGTTTGTCGAGCGTCGACAGGGGAACGCCCGTTGCCGTGGCCAGTGTCTGCGCGCGGTCGCGGCCTTGATAAATGGCAATCAGGTAATCGACCATGGCCTCGCGATAGAGGCCGCGCCGATAGTCCATCAGGAAACTCGCCAGACCGGCCGACTGACTGTACAAGCGTCTGATATTCTCGTGTTCCTGCAGCGCTCGGCGACCCAACGCCGCCAATTGGTCCAGCGGCACGTAGAATCCTTCGTTCAACGCCCGGTAGCGCGCGTACTGAAGGCGTTCCGCGTCGATGCCGCCGATTGTGTAGTAGTCGGACATCCGCTGCAACGATTCCATGTGCAGCGCCACACCCTCGACCATCCAGAAGTTCGCGTCCAGACCAGCACCCGATTCGACGCGACCAGTCTCCGAGAACAATTGGTGCGTGATCTCGTGGAACCAGATGTGCGCCGTCGACTCCTCGCCCACATAGAAGTAAGCCGTCTTCTTGGCTTCCAGGTAGATGCCCACCGTCATTTTGAGCAACGGTTCGATCGGCGTCAGGCAATTCAGATATTCCTGGCGGTCGCGGAAAAGCACTACCTTGTGACGTTTGATGCTTCGCGAAGTCACGCTCTTGCCTTCGAAACGTCGCTCCAGCGCCGCACGGTTGCTCCAATTGCGGAAGTACAATTGTTGCCACACGGCGTATAGTTCTTCGAGTTGTTCTGCCAGTTGCCGTCCGGCTCGTTCGCTGTGGTTGGTCGTGATGCTGAAATGGCCTGATTCGACGACCCAGTGCCGGCTGGCTGCGAAACCGAGTGTCGGGTTCGCAACGCGCGATAGACGAGTCTTGATTACCCCCGCCGGCTGTCGCCAACGTCCACTCACCTTGCGATAGCCGAGGATCTCGCGCGCCCGTTCGTGATCAGGGTCCTCGTGAAGCACCTCGTGCACCAGTTGGAAGGCACGCGTGGGCCGGTCCACCTGCAACTCACTTTCGGCTAGACGAAGCAAATCGGCTGCTTGCTGCCGGCGGTATTCCGAGAACTTCGCGTACCATTGGTGAACGATCTTCGGAGCGTCCTCGGGCGGCTTTGCGGGGTCCGATTCCGGCGGCAGGAAGAGGTACTGCCGCCGAGGGTCGCGGGGGATCAGCCATGCGCTGGTCGCTGCGGCTTGATCCGCCATGTTCAATTCTTTGCACTTGGCGGCAAGGCCAGTCAGACGGCTTGTGTGCTCTTCGTTCAATGCCAATCGAACCGACCAGTACTCACTGTCCGGATTCGTCGAGTCATCGGCGGCCGACGCCAACGAGAGCCCCGCCGTGGCAAGGACGAGCAAGCCAGCAGAGAACTGCCAGCAGAGACGATGGTGCGGTATGAGCGATGGATACATAGTTCTTCGTGTAGTTTCGGCCGATTCCCTGGCGTTGGGGCGTTGGAGTTCACGCTTCAGCGTGCTTCGGCGCAATTGACGGCTGACGGGTGCAACACGCTAAAGCGTGAACTCCAACGGTCTGCAGCAGACGGCTAGACTACGGCTGTTGATACCCCTTCCTGCTGCTATTATAGCCGACCGAAGCGGATCATGTATCTCGCGTAAGGCGTGCGAAATCAGAATAGGCCGTGGCTTTCAGTACCAGAGCCGCAGGCCGCTGACGATGCCGTTGATCTGTGTGTTGCCGATGTCGTAGTAGTCATAGCCGCTGTAGACTTCGAAGCGATGGAAGTGAACACCCAGGGTGGTGCGGCCATGAAAGAGGGTGGCATTTCCCAGTTTGCCCCAGTCGATTTCGGCTGACACGATCCAGGGATCGTGGGGAAACCAGTCGCCTCCGTACGTGAAATTGAACCCGAATTCGCTTCCCACGGTGTCGGACAGCCAATTGCATCCAATGCCGGTTCGCATTTGTGTTTTCGGGCTTTGGGCGAACCGATACACCACATTGAAATCGCCCGTCCACAAGCTGTCGTGGCGGCCGAAACCCAGGTCCTCGCGCCAGTGGTTGAATTCCGTATCGAGTCCCCAACGGCTGGCTGAATCCAGCAGCACCTGTCCTCCGATGCGAGACAAGTCGTCGAAATCGTCAGCGTACTCGGCCCGAGCACGTAGCAACCACGAGTAGTGCTCGTCAACCAGCCATGGGTAACAAGTGTGTACTACACTCGGTTCGGTGCCCATGTAGCCGCCCAAATCGCAACGGTAGGGATAGCGAGCGAAGTAGCCGTAATCCCACGTGTCATCCCCGACTATTCCCCGGGGTATCCAGAACGGTGAAGTGACCGTGCCCAAAGTCAGCATCGCGAACAACTCGCCCAGACCACTGTCGTCATCATCGTCGTCGCAGTCGTGGCAGTGATCGTCGTTGTAGTAGACGTAGCCGCCGTGCCGCTTCTCTTTCTTCTTCTTCCTCTTCTTCTCTTCTTTCTCATCTGACGACGGAGGGGAGGGCCTTCGGACATCCTCGCGGAGGCCCTGAAGCATGCCCTGGGCCGAGACAGTAGGAGGCGAAAGCAGCAGGAATGCCAGACTCAAGGCAAACCCGAAGCTCGCAAGTCCGAATGGACCTTCCGTCGACTTGCGCGATAAGCGCGTCGTGGGCATTGTTCTGCGCCTTTGGTACTATTTACCGGAGAAAAAGCCGTGCGATGGGATACCGCCCGCGGGCGAAACGGTTGTTGGAGTACAGCCTTTAGGCTGCAAGAACAGGCTAAAGCCTGGACTCCAACGGGACAAACTGGCCGCGGGCGGTAGAGCAATACTCCCGCGCGGCTTCGATGTCAATGTCACCCGGTGCTCACATCGCTAGCACAAGTCGGACCACCCCAGTCCTGCTTGAATCCACCGACCCAAATGTCGGGTAGCCCGTCTGCTCTGTCGTGTGTGCCAGCCAAGAATCCACCGGTCACAACGAATTACTGGGAAATGATTGTCGGGATTGGCTTCTATTCGGCAATTCACTGACTAGGAGACGATACCTGCAAGTGGAGGAGGCCCGAGCAATGAGACGATCCACACTGACTGCACGGCTGAGGGTTTACGACACCGGCCACGACCGGGTCACCGTTTACTATCTGGACATTCTCGACGAACAGCATTTTGTGGGCGTTTGGAAGCGTTCGCAAGTTGCGAAACTGGCGGCGCAGTTTACGCGTTTGCACAGCTTTGATGCTGTCGCCATTCAAGTCGTTCGAGTCCGTTCAGGCGCTGCATCGTAGACGCTGAAACGCTAGTCCGTCGAAGAGTCGTCCTCCGGCCCGTATCGCCCGCGGTATTCGTCGGCCGGGTACTTGCTTTCGTTCTTCTTCATCTTGTCACGCATGGCCGAACTGATGTCGATGTCCAATTCGTTGGCCAGCGCCATGGCGTAGCACATGACATCGGCCAATTCTTCGCCGATTGCCGCAAGCTTCCC
This sequence comes from Pirellulaceae bacterium, assembly GCA_016784735.1. Lineage (GTDB taxonomy): Bacteria > Planctomycetota > Planctomycetia > Pirellulales > Pirellulaceae > JADHUC01. Next base: position 4,094 of record JADHUC010000384.1, read on the forward strand.
TTGTTTGTCATCAATCACCCGCGAAGCATCGGTCGTGATCCACTGGAAATGCTCCATCAGCTCCGCCGCCTCGATCGCCAACGCCATGCTCAAGTTCTTTGGCGAGTGGAATTGATGCCAGTCGCGTGCGTCTACGAAGTCGTGAACTAGGTCCCGTAGCTCCGCTATCGTTGTTTCTTGATCAGTCATCGGTAAACTGGTCTCCTGAGGAACGCTCAGACGGAGATGATATTCGTCATTGGGAGTTGGTCATTCAGATTGGGCTGTGGCCCTTGGGCAGTCCAGCGTCAATCTACAGTAACAGATGGATTCGTGCGATGCCTCTAGATGTCGTTGAAACACTGTGCGACCTGATCCGCCTACCCAGCGTCAATCCCATGGGCCGCGATGTGTCCGGCGAGGAATTCTACGAGTACCGCGTTACGGACTACCTGGAACGGACCTTCGAGCGATTGGGACTGTCGTGGCAGCGGCAACCGATCGCCCCGAAACGCGACAATATCCTGGCTCGCTTCGACGGCGACGTCCCACCTGACGAAGGCGGCAAGATCTTGATGTTTGAAGTACACCAAGATACGGTGCCCGTCGACGGAATGACCATTTCACCGTGGACGCCGGAGGTTCGCGACGGGCGCGTCTACGGTCGCGGTGCGTGCGACATTAAAGGCGGGATGGCCTGTATCCTTGCGGCTCTCGCGCGGCTAGTCGAGCAACGTCCGACCGGCTTGCCCACGATCGTGATGGCCTGCTCGGTGAACGAAGAGTACGGATTCACAGGTGCTTCGCAGATGCCGAAGGTCTGGGGCAACGATGATGGAACACTCGTCCCGCGCGCCCCAGATGCGGTGGTCGTCGCTGAGCCCACGGAGTTGAACGTGGTTGTGGCGCACAAGGGAGTGGCGCGATGGCGATGTCACACACATGGCCGCGCCGTTCACAGCTCACAGCCGGAGCTGGGCGACAACGCGATCTATCGGATGGCCCACGTGTTGAGCGCTTGGGAGGAATACGCCCGTGACGTCGTACCCAATCTCGGCCACCATCCTTTAGTCGGCACTCCAACACTCAGCGTCGGCATCATCGCGGGCGGCGTCAGTGTCAACACCGTGCCAGACCGCTGTACAATCGAAATTGATCGGCGCGTTCTGCCAGACGAAGACCCAATAACGGCCCTGGAACACGCGAAAGCATACCTGGCCAACAAGTTAGGCGACCCGCAAGCGGTGGAACACGATGAACCGCAGTTGACCATACGCGGCCTGAAAGACGACCAGAACGCGTCGTTGGCTGCCGGCTTGAGCGAAACGAGTCGCCGGCACGGCGGTCCAGGCGAGTGTGTCGGCGTTCCCTACGGAACCGATGCCCCGGCCTTCTTCCCAGACGGAATTCCCACCGTCGTGTTCGGGCCCGGTTCGATCGACCAAGCTCATACAGCCGACGAATGGGTCGCCGTCGACCAGTTGCACGCCGCCACCGAGATTTTCTACCAGTTCGCATGTGAATACGGCGGGTAGTTGTCTTCGGGGCCCAAAAATCTCGCCCTATTCCGTTTCGCAACTATTGACATCAGTACAACTGTACTTACGATTGCGTACAGATGTACTTAAACGAAAGGTAGAATGATGCCATCGCGTCCGGCATTGTCCAAAGGCGAATTGGAGGTGGCTCGTGCCGTTTGGGACTTGGGGGAAGCCACTGTAGGCGAAGTGCACCAGTGGTTTCCGAAAAACCGCGACCTGGACTACACCACTGTCCAGACCTATCTACGGCGGCTCGAAACCAAAGGATACGTGAAGACGCGGCGCGATGGGAGGAACAAGATCTACAGCCCGAAGGTACGGCCTCAGCAGGTCATTCGGGAAACCGTGGATGATCTGATGAACCGGCTATTCGACGGTGACGCCATGCCGTTGATGCTGCACTTGATACAAGATCGAGGGATCTCTCGCGAAGAAACCCATAAACTCCGCGAACTGTTGGACCATCTGGAGGCCGAACAAGATGACGCTTCCGATCAGTGATTTCTTTCACTCAGCCCTGGCACAGGTTTGGCAAATCGGCGCGTTGACGCTGGTTGTCGCCTTCATCGTTCGGCGATTCTGTCACCGGCGGCCACATTTGGCTTATCTGCTGTGGATGTTGGTGATCGTCAAGTGCCTGACGCCGCCGATTTGGAGTAGTCCCGTCGGCCTGTTCAGCCTGGCGCAGATCGACGTGCGACAAGACGGTGACGCGTCGGGAACCAACCCAGCCTCGGGCGCTGGCCTGCTCGGCCCGTCGGGCGAGTCGCCGGCGCAATGGACTGCCCGCATGGAAGCCGATGGCGGAATAGGCGGCGCGACGATAGCGGCGGATGCCGAAGCAGGACGGTTCCCTTCCGCAACCGCACTAAGCGGTTGGATTTGGCTGGCTGGCACATTGTTGATGATCGGCGTGACCGTTCTCGGATGGGCGCGCTGTCGACGCACGATTGTCCGTTGTCCCAAAGACAAGGACGCGGGTCTGGAACAGCAAATCACGGACCTGGCACGTCGTCTGAGAATCCGCCGGCCGATTGAAGTCTTTCTCAGCGACGAACCTGTCGGCCCTGCGGTTTTCGGGATCTTCAAGCCAAAGCTCATCCTGCCTCGAACGCTCCTGGCCAGCCGCAGCTTCGAGCAGATCGAGCCGGTCATTGCACACGAATTGGTACACGTACGCCGCCACGACGCCGCCATGATGTTGATGGAATTGGCCGCCAAGATCGTCTGGTGGTTTCATCCATTGGTCTGGTGGGCAGGTCGCCACATCGGCCGCCATCGCGAACGCTGTTGCGACGCCGAGACGGTTGCCGGCCTTGCGTGTCGGCCAGCCAGGTACGCCCGCTGCCTGCTGGATGTTTTGGAACACAAGCAAGAACTGAGAACTGCGTTTCTTCTCCCCGGCGTTCGTCCGGTGGAGGTAACATCAAGAAGACTGGAGGAGATCATGAGAAGAGTAACTACGTTTCGCGGTCGGACACCCCACTACTGTTGGGCCATTGCTATCTTGGCGGCTTTGCTTGTGCTGCCAGGCAGCCCGCTGGTGATCGAAACGGTGGCGGATCCCAACGACGAAATCACTGCCGAGGAAGTGCAGAACAAACTCGCCAAGCTGGAAAGCGCTGTATGGCAGGCAGGTTTGAGTACGGACGAGACCAAAGCGTTTCTCAAGCTGGCCGAACGAGTCAAGTGCGACGAGAAGGTCCTGATGAGTTTGAGGGCCAATGGCAAGCTATCGGAAGTCGAGGCCAAGGGGGTGGACAAGCTGGTTTCGCATTTCGGCAATCCCGTCGAAGACGAACTAGCCAAGCTGCGCGAAGGTGCAACGCAAGCCGGACTGACCGCAGAAGAAACGAAAACCGCCGAAAAAGTGGCCGAGCGTGAGGCTTTTGACGAGAAGGCTATTATCGCTCTTTACGAAACGGGTAAGTTGTCGGAAGTGGAAGGGAAGGCCCTCGAAAAGCTGTTCAAGCACTTCGGCCATCCCTATGCGGACGAGTTGGAGAAGTTGACCGAGTTGGCCAAGGAGGCTGGGCTGACCGACGCAGAAACCGAAACGCTGAAACACGGCTTCGTGCGGGCTGGTTGCGAAGTCGAGAAGGTAGTCGAACTGAAGAAATCTGGGGGACTAAGCGAGAAAGAGGCAACCGCCTTGAAGAAGCTGGAAGCCCATTTGGGTAAGCTGGAGTACCACATTGACAACCCGCGCGACAAGGAGATCCCGACGCTGCTGAAGCTGGCTCGCTTGGCGGAGATGAACGAGGCGGAGACCGACGCCATGATGGCGCTGTTCAAGCGAGTCGATTTGGACGAAGGGGAGTTGCTGGAACTGAAGAAATCCGGCAAGCTCTCCGGCCCTGAGGCCGCGGCGATCGTGAAACTGGAGAGCATTTTCGGCAAGCTCGAGGATTTCGCGAAGAATCCTCGCAAGGAGGAAATTAGTGAACTGCTTGACGCGTCGATCCAGGCGGATCTTTCGTTGGAGGAAACGAAGGCCGCTTTGAAACTGGCTGCGATCATCAACTTCGAACTCGAAGTCGCCCAGCGGCTGAAGAAAGCAGGTCGCCTAACAGACGTGGAAGCCAAAGCGCTGGAAAAGCTGCAACGCCTGCTGGAGCGTTAGCCTGAGCGCACGAAGCAATCGCCGCGTAGCGCACGTACAAAACCCCGGCTTCTCCGAAGAAGCCGGGGTTTTTCGTTTGAGTGGGGTGATTTGATGAGGGGCAGCCGAGCGAATTTGCAGAGCAATCAACCGCAGACAAAATGCCACCCGCGATTGTCCCCAAGCTCGACGGCGGCGGATGGTACCTCTACTACGAACAGTACCCCGGCGTGTCCTACGGATGTTCGACGGCCCGGACGCTCGATGGCTCCCGGTACGACCTCTACTGCAAAGACTATCAGATTCCTGAAGACGCCCGTCACGGCTGTATGGTTCCTGTCACGCGGAAGCAATACGACGCCATCGTCGCTGAATACGGGGAGCCGTAAGAGAGGGTCGACTGGGCTCCGCCTGCCGTAGGCTTGCGTTCCGGTGGCAATCGCCCAGGTCACGACCACGACCCTCGGTTGGTCACCGTTTTCCTAATCCGCAAAGTCGGTGCAACCGATACCAATGATGCCGGTTCGGCCACGCTACGCGCTTTCAGCTTGCGGTGCATGCAGTGACAGCGTCGGCCTAATGCTTGTCAAGGAAACGAATGAGACGTCACCTGTGCTTCCGGGATTCGTGCCACCGATCGCGAGGCCGGCGCTGGTCCGGCTGGCTCTTGGCCAGTCTTGCCATCATCGCGATCGCAGGCTGTACGCGCATGGCGTACCGCCAGCGAGCTGACCGGCAGTCGTACCAGATACTCGCCGAGAAGATCACCGACGAACGTTGGGCGGTTCCGGAACTGGATATTACGCCGGATCCGCGCAGTCGATTCCACGATCCGTACGATCCCGACTTCCCGCCGCTTCCGCCCGACGACCCGGCAGCTCACCAGTATATGCATTGCGTCGACGGCAAACTGGGCTGGAGACATTGGCATCGGTTCGGCGACACAGAGCGAGTCGAAAACCCGGATTGGCCTGTCTATTTGGGTGGCGAACCGTTGACGGTCGTTCCGAGGACGCTACCCAAAATAGACAAGCTCAATTTGGAGGACGCGATCGAACTGGGGCTCATCCATAGCCGCGAACACCAGGAACAGTTGGAGGACGTCTACCTTAGCGCACTGTCGTTGACGCACGACCGATACCGCTTCGATCTGCGCCCGAGCGGATTCCTTGGCGAGCCCGGTACGGAGATCTTCCATCAGCACCAGCCTGATGACGAAGGCAACTTGGTCTTGGGGCCTACGAATATCGGTGTCCGCAAACTGCTACCCTCGGGCGCGCAGTTCATTGCAGAGTTGACAAACAACACCATTTGGATGTTCTCGGGAGGCGACGCTGCCGGAACGGCAACGACCTTTGCCTATTCGATCGTTCAGCCTTTACTGGCGGGTGCGGGACGCGAGATCGTTCTTGAAGGCTTGACTCAGGCCGAGAGAAACGTCCTTTACGCCATCCGCAGATTCGCCCGATTCCGCAAAGACTTCTACGTGATGATCGTCACGGGCGAGCGGGCTTTGCCGTTGCCGGGCAGCACCGGAGGAAGCGAACTGGCCTTCCTGATTCGCGGCGAACGCGCGCCGACGGTAGGTTTCTATTTCCTGCTGTTCCAGTACCAACGTCTGCGAAACCGGACGGAGAACGTTCGAAGTCTCGAAATGCGATTGAGGGACGTGCAGGCCATGTTGCGCGAAGGAAAGGCGGCCACGCTGGACGTCACCCAGGTACAGACCAGCTTGGAGCATGCTCGATTCAGCAGGACTATCCGCGAGCGTTTCTTCGGCGATCAATTGGACCGATTCAAGCTCCAGCTTGGATTGCCGCCCGACCTGGAACTGGAGATCGACGATTTGGTGCTGGAGCCCTTCAAGTTCCGCAATCCCCAGTTGACGGAGCTGGAGGACGAACTCCGTCGACTCGACTCGACGTTCGGCGGCTTGGCCGCAGCACCGGATCGCGAACGCACGCTGGAAGTCGTCCGCCGGCTGACCGCCATACGTCAGAAACTCGCATCCGCGTTCGACGAGGCCGCCGGGAAGCTCGAACAGCTTCAGCTATCGCTGCCAACCCGCACCGAGACGATGAGTCCTGAGGCGGCGGAAGAATTCTGCATAATCGTTGCCGAAGATTCAGCGCGTTTCGAGCGAATGCGCCAGACTTTCCAGGGCGATGGCCAAGTACTAAGAGAATTGGAGCGTTCGCTCGCGCAACAAGGCATCGCGAACGACCGTCTGCAACAGATTCTCGGCCAGGCCGTGACTCAACGGGACATTTTGTACGCAACCACGCGTAGGCTCAGCAGTCTGGAGGCCGCAACGCGGGTCGAGTTGATCGAACTCAGGCCTGTCCACCTGACGCCTGCTGATGCGGTCGAACTGGCCCTCGAAAATCGCCTCGACCTGATGAATCGACGTGCCTTAGTCATGGACGCGCGGCGCCGTTTGGAAATCGCGGCGGACCGTTTAGAAGGTACGCTGGACGTAGTTGCCGAAGGCGCTGTAAACACGCCGCCTCTGCTGCAGAACGGCAGGCCCTACGATTTCCGAGCCAAAGAAAGCGAGTTTCGCGTTGGCGTGGCGGTCAAGACACCCCTGGATCGCCGCAGGGAAAGAAACAACTTCCGCGCGGCCCAGATCGCCTACCAGCGGGCCCGACGCAACTACATCGCTGCCGAAGATCAGGTCAAGCTGGATGTGCGCAGTGAACTGAGGGACCTGTGGGCCCAAGGCGAGATTTTCGAGATCCAGCGCCGCGCGCTTCGCGTGGCCGCGCTGGAATTGGAGCAAGCGCTCGAGGCCGGAGAACGCCAAGCAGACGGCGCCGGCGAGGGACGGCAACAGGGGCTAAACATCCCTCGCGCCCTGGAAAACATTCTGGACGCACAGGACGAACTGATCGAAGCTTGGGTCGAATACGAGACGGCTCGGCTGGAACTGTATCGTGATGTGGGCGTCATGAAAGTCGACGCAAATGGTCTTTGGCCGGAAGCCGACCAGCAGCAATGGTCGTCACGCTCACCGGATGTTCCCGAAACGCAATAACTGTCGGCGCCGCCATTTTCGCCTTGAATTCGGACCCCGCGTCGTTTAACCGCAAGCCGGAGGCGTGCGCGTCCCAGCAAAACGCGCACGCCTCCGGCTTGCGGTTAAACGATCCAGGTACGAGAATCTTGGAAGGCCCCAATTGTTATGTTCTGTTGGGAAAGTTGTCCCTCTAGCCACGAGAGGAAACTGACATGACGGCCTTTCGACACGCCTCCATCGCCCTGACGTTTGTTTTCAGTTCTGCCCTGATAGCCGCTGAAGACCCAGTTCGGCTGGACCGCAACGATCTGTTTCAGTACCGCGATGCCAGCGGAAAGGTACAGCCGGTGGCGACACCGGAGGACTGGCAGAAGCGCCGGGCCGAGATCCTGCGCGGGATGCAGGAAGTGATGGGCCGATTGCCAGGCCAGGATCGGCGTGTGCCGTTGGACTTGAAGGTCGAGGAAGAAGCCGACCTTGGTACCTACGTGCGACGGCTGATCACCTACCAGTCCGAACCGGAGTCGCGGACGCCTGCCTACTTGTGCATTCCCAAAGACGTGTTGGTCGGCAAACGCACTGCGCCGGCGGTCCTGTGTCTTCATCCCACGGACAACAAAGTGGGCCATCAAGTGGTGGTAGGGCTGGGCGGCCGCGCGGGTCGCGGCTACGCGGCAGAGTTAGCCGAACGCGGCTACGTGACCTTATCGCCATCCTACCCGCACTTGGCCAACTACTGGCCAAACCTCGGGGGGCTCGGGCATGTGAGTGGTACCATGAAAGCCATCTGGGACAACTCTCGCGGGCTCGACTTGCTCGAGGACCTGCCCTTTGTCGACGCATCACGCGGCTTCGGCGCCATCGGTCATTCTTTGGGCGGGCACAATTCCATCTACACGGCTGTGCTCGACTCGCGGATCACCGTACTGGCCAGCAGTTGCGGCTTTGATTCGTATTTGGACTACTACGACGGCGACGAACGCAACTGGTATTTCGGCAGAGGCTGGTGCCAGATTCGTTACATGCCGCGATTGTCCAACT
>JADHUC010000385.1 GCA_016784735.1 Pirellulaceae bacterium
CCAGGGCATGGTCGACACGGAGGACGAAACCGCCTACGCAGTGGCCGACGTCTACGCCGACCGCATCGAGATCCGCGGCACCGGTCGCCAGCCGAGCCGGACGCTGCAGTTTCCCGGCGACGGCCAGCCGAGTGAGATCCATTTTCGACAGTCCAAATTCGAAACTCCCGTGAAGCAGTCCAGCGACTTTCGCCGTAAATGGTTGTACACGAACTTCCGGGCCCAACGAGACGGTCGGAGCAATGAAGACACCGCAAGAAGCGATTTGATTCTTGACAATCAGGACCAGAAAGACGCGACAACTGAAGTTCGCGCACACCGATAACAAAACGAAAAGATCCAGCCTATGTCCAGCCAGCTATAAGGCCCACATTACTGTAATAGACCATCGACTTTCGCTGTGCGTACATGAAAACCTCAGCCGGGACGATGCGCCCGGCACCGGCCGGTTGAGTCAGGTGTCGTTGATCCAATTGGCTCTAGCCTGTCAGGGCATGACCGATTTCACCGGTTGGGGCGGGCTGAAAAACTCTCTCGAACAACGGAGCTGCGCGCTTCGCTTGCCTATGTCCTTGGCTGCCGGTTCTTGCGACTCGACAAAGCTGAGCAGGCCGTGCCCATTTTCGAGACGGCAGTCCACGACGCGCAAGAGGGATCACTCGTTCAGAAACTGGCCCAGGCCGCGTTGGATCGGGTGAAAGAAGACTGATGTGCGTGACGAGCCGCCATGCAAGAAATGTGGCCGGGTGCTCACAAGCCGTCCTCCGCGGCGGGAGGGGCTCTGTGCAGCGTTCATGCCTTGACTTGATGGTCGTCCGTCGCTGCGTCCTCCTGTTGCCCGTAGCCGTCAAGCTCCATCTGGCCAGATGGGTCAAGCGTGACGACGGTGTACGAGTTGTTTTCCGGAAATGGGCCTTCGACCATCGCTTTCAGCGTGAAATAATCGATGCCGGCGACCATCGTGTATCCGCCCGAATGGTCGTGGCCTTGAAACACCGCCACTACGTTGCCCGCCGCCTCCAGGATGCGCCGAACGTCCGCCGCATTCTTCACGCCATGGCGCTTCGTTTCATCGTGGAGCTCTTGGTGAATGAAGACGATAGTCTTCTTATCCCCTGCGGCGGCTAGATCGGATTGGAGCCACTGTTGTTCGGACTCGGGAATCCAGGAATCCTCCCACTTGTAATTACCCTCGGCGAACGGTGACCCATCCTGGTTGAAATTCGCGTCGAGCACGACAAAATGACGGCCACCGCTGTCGAATGAGTAATAACTCTGTTTGGTCGTTGCACTGCAGGCGGCCAGAAACGTTTCTTTGGTGAAGGCGTTCAAGCAGTGGTTGCCTAAAACATAATGTCGATCACCGTGAAAGCCTCCGTACACCTCGTCAATCGTGCGCAGGTAGACAAGCTCATCTTCCTTGGACCCTCCCGCGTCGACCAGGTCACCCAACTGGACGACGAATGCCACGCCCAGACGCTTGAACGTGTCTATGGCCTGGCGGAGCTTCTCGAGTGAATCTCTATAGTGCCGGGTGCCCTTGGTATCGGCGTCGGCATAATGAACGTCCGTCAAGACGCCAAACCGGAAAGGACCGGCTTTGGGCGTTTCACGCGTTTGGGGCTTGTCATTACCGCGAGGTTCCGTCCGGGAGCATCCGGTCCAGCCCAACGCAAAACCGATCGTCGCACCTTTGATGAACTGGCGCCGCGAAAGGGCCGTCGTGGATTTCGGATCGCTCATGGTCGCCTCCTAATGTGTTGAAGAATTCGCAGATCCTGGCTTACGTTGACTTCCGTTTGCGCTGCCACCATTGCCACCACCGCTTCGCCATGCGTATCGGTGGGGCTTCGATCCGATCGCCGGCCAACCAGCGTTGGAGATCGTCGGCCAGATCCTGACAACTAGCATACCGCTGATCGCGTTCCTTCAAGAGACATTTCAGGCAGATCGCCTCCAGCTCTTGTGGGATCGAACCGTCAATCTCTCGCGGCGGGCGCGGTTCAACTCTGACGATGGCTGACGTAAGCTCCATACCCGAACCAGCAAATGGACGTTTGCCCGTAAGCAATTCGTACAAGATTACCCCCAGGCCCCACAGGTCGCTTCGAGCGTCTGCCTCGTGACTCGCGCCCCGCGTTTGCTCGGGGCTCATGTAAGCCGGCGTGCCAAGTTGCACGCCGCTGTGGCTCGTGATCGTGTCCTCCTTCTCCCACCTCGCCAGTCCAAAATCCGTAATGTGCGGTTCACCCTCGGCGTCAATAATCACGTTCCCAGGCTTTACATCCCGATGAATGACACCCCTTCGGTGGGCATAATCCAGCGACTTGGCCAATTTGGACATCAATTCTGCGATTCCCTGATAGCCGGGTCGTGAATCGTGCTTGATCTTGTGGCGAAGCGTTTGGCCCTCAACAAAGTCGCCAACAATACAGTACGTGCCTTCGATCTTCGCAATGTCGTGGACCGAAACGATATGCGGATGGCGCAGTTGAGCGACGGCGCGCCCTTCGCGCAGGAAACGCTGAAGTCCAAGTGTGTCGAAAAAGACATGAGCTCGTGGGATCTTCAACGCCACGTCGCGGGCAAGCTGAGGATCGTGAGCCCGGTAAACCGAAGCAAAGCCGCCTCGTCCGACCAAGGTCAACAACTGAAATCTGCCCAGCGACCGACCCTCCAAGTTGCCTTCGTCTTCGGTCACTGCATCGACGCTCGGCTCGCCACCGTTTGGAATCCAGGAAGCGGTTTCCTGTGATCCGTCCGACTGTTGCGTTTGAGAGAAGATTTCGTTGACGATTTTCGCGTATCGCGGAAATGCCTCTTGGTAACTCTTCTGCGCAACGTTTCGGTTCATTTTCTGAAGATAGTCCAGTTCCAGGGCCAGAAGGTGTCGAAACAGTTCGCAACGCGCTGGATCCTGTTCGTCGCCCAGGAAGTCTTTGATCTCTGGTGGCGAGCCCGATTTCCACGCTTGCTCGAAGCGATCACACGCATCATCAATCCGCGCGGCGAGCGAACGCGAGATCCTCAACCCTTCGTCGCGACCTGCCTCATGCACCCTCTGAATCCTCCTCGGACCAGATAATTCGGATTCGCCACAGTTTGCGCCCCACGGTGCGCACGCTGCAGTCAAGTTGGTCGGCGATCTCTTCGTTCGAATAGCCTTCCAACTTCCTTCGAGCCACGTGCCGCAGTGTGTCGTCGTCCAACCGAGACAGGCGCCGCTGGCATTCTTCGGCCACCATGGCAGCAAACTCCGGCGTCGGCTCGTCGCCGACCATTTGTTCGATACCACGCGGTCCCGACAGGGGCTCGTCAAGCGCCGATTCGCCTTGGACTCGTCCGGAACCACGTTTCCGAGTCAGTTCATCGCGCACCAGATTCATGGCTTTGCGAGCGGTCATCAGGACCAGCAGGTGCCAAAGGTTGTCGCGGTCGCCCAACTTGGGAAAATGTCCCTGTCGTGCTCCGCGACAGAAACTCTCGAAAACGCTAAGAACCACGTCTTCCTCGTCGGCCGCACGCCGCGCCGCGTCCGGCAGCCGGCGACGGCAGAGTCGAAGCAGCCGATCGAAGTACCGTTCCCACAGGCACTGCACGGCAACCTCGTCGCCTGCCTTGACTTCGCCGATCCACCGCGATACGGAGCCCGGCGATTCCTGATTTGGCCCAGTCGTAGTCATCTGCCGATCTCTTCGGTGCTCCGATCGCGAAAAGTACCCTCACACACGCTCTGTACCGGTGCCCTAATTCTACTGGGTGGCCCTCTGTTTTACATCCGTGATGCTGGTTCCGCCGCTTTTTTCGAGTAATTTCACCCGATCGTGTCCGATGGAGCCGCTGGTTCGTGATTCCCCATTTGAAGCGAAACACTACCACACGTGAGAAACTAACCAAGAGGGGAGACCTATGATCCAAATTCGAGAGTCCTCCGTTTCCAACGTGTTTGAATTCATGAGACAATTGGTGCGACGGGGCGGTCCCAATCCCTGCGAGTATGATGATTTGGGCAATGCCATCGGCCAACTGAGCCGTCTGTACCGATGTGGGAAGTGGAAGCAACGGCACAGTGACGGTTTGCGTCGCATGTTGGGCCGTGCCTACTCGGCCAGCACACTGCAAGGGTTTGTGTATCACAAACCGCATGGGTACGCCGGCGACTACGAGATTATCGACCGGATCTATCAACGCTGGGTATCGCCGGATCCTCAACTGCGTGCTTGGGACCGGCATTTCCACGAGCTTCCCCCGACGAAGGCCGTTAGGAACCGCAAGTCCTTCTTCCTCCAAGTTCTGGAGGATCTCTATCGATCGAGGTCCGGTCCGCTAAGCGTGTTGAATGTCGCCAGTGGCCCGTGCCGAGACGTTCTGGAATTGCTGTCTCGCGACAGACCCCGGCTCGCCTTCACGTGTGTAGATCAGGATCAAAACGCGATCAACTACGCTTCGAAGCTGTTGGCCGACCACGCCGAGCAGGTGACGTTTGTGAAGATGAACGCACTACGTTGCCGGTTGGATTCGAGATTCGACGTAGTGTGGTCGGCAGGGCTCTTCGATTACTTCCCCGACCGACTCTTCGTACGAGGCCTGAAGTCTTTGTACCGGCATGTGCGTCCCGGCGGCGAGTTGATCATAGGCAATTTCTCGCCTAACAACTGGGCCAGGGACTATATGGAGCTCATGGGCGAATGGTACCTCCAGCATCGGACCGCAGAACAGCTTTGTGACCTCGCGGAACAGGCTGGCTTGGCATACCGGCAACTTCGGGTAGAACAAGAACCGGAGGCAGTCAACCTGTTCTTGCGAATCTTGCGATGAACTGCGCTGAACGTACCCTCGGCCTGGACCTCAATCAGCTTCAGCCGCCGATCGCCATACTGCGTTCCAGACGAAGCTACGGGAAAGTCTCCTAGGCTCTGTTTTAGGACCAAGAAACTGGTCGCCCAGCGACGCCGACAGGTCCTCTCTCCCCCGGCTTTGCGGGGGAGAGAGTTAGAGTGAGTGGGGCTTCTGAAACAGAGCTAGCATCGTTCGAGGAATCACTCGTAGAACGGGCACTCTTGTCCGTTGCTGAGTTGCAGTAAGTGTCAAAGGTTGTCGCGGTCGCCTAGCTTGGGAAAGCGCCCCTGTCGCGCTCCGCGACAGAAACTCTCGAAAACGCTTAGAACCACGTCTTCCTCGTCGGCCACGCGCCGCGCAGCGTCCGGTGGCCAGCGACGGCAAAGTCGAAGCAGCTGATCGAAATACCGTTCCCACAGGCACTGCGCAGCGACTTGGTCGCCTGCCTTGACTTCGCCGATCCACCACGATACGGAGCCCGGCGATTCCAGATTTGGCCCGATCGTAGTCACCTGCCTATCTCTTCGGTGCTCCGATCGCGGAAAGTTCCCTCACGGGGATTCCAGCCCGTGACCTGATTGTACGGATGACTACGTGTTTTGCATCAGACTGCGTCCGCTGTGTCTTTCTTTTGGGAAAAACTCAGCCCATCGTGTCCGGTGGGGTCGCCCGTTCGTGATTTCCCATTTGAAGCGAAACACTACCACACGTGAAAAATCAGAACATTGTCTTCGCTGACTAGTGGATTCATGGACTGAGTAGCACTGCGAAGTTTGCTTCTCCCGTCTCCGACTGTCCTCTGGACACTTGGAGCCCCACGGTCGTAAGCGTGCACCTTCAATCAACATCCTGAGTAGGGAGCCTCGCTAATGTGTACACTGCAGAGCAAAGACAAGCGTCGCGGAAGGAATCGGCATCGCATCCGGCGAGGGCGACGTGATCGCCGTCGAACGCCTCGGATGGAACGTCTTGAGTATCGCCGCCTGCTAGCAGCAGATCCGATCTGGTCCGCACTTGTCATGGACCAGCCCGTGAGTGACGTTGCGCAGGCCACAGGCAGTGATTGGCCGAGCTGGAGATCCGAAGAACTCGTAGATGAAGGCGCGGGTACTCATGATGGAACACTAGCCACATCCAACGATATAGAATCATCGCCTCTCGGTGTGGACCAAGCCCTTCAGTTCGACGGGGCGGACGTGGTAACAATCCCAGACACACCTTCGCTCAATCCGTCCCTGATCACTGTGGAAACACGGGTCAATTTCGATCGTCTTGCCTATGGACCCGGGATGAGTGGAACGGACTATCAGATGCTCGTGTGCAAAGGATCGGATGGGGCGAGAGGTAATTACCGACTCAGGCAGAGCGGCTCAAGTGAAGGCAACTACTCTCTTTCGTTTGGGGTCGGTTCCTTTTGGGAAAAATGGGAAGCGTATGGATCTGCCCAGTTGGAAACGAACCGATGGTACCATGTCGCTGGGACTTATGACGGCGAGAGTCTCGGCGTGTATCTGGATGGGGTTCTGCTCGGTTCAAAAGTCGTGGGTGATGTCGACTTTGGAAATAGCGAGCCCGTGTACCTCAGCTATAACGACGTCAGTACCTTTCCCTACCATCTTACTGGCCAAATGGATGACGTGCGCATCTGGGACCGCGCGCTTAGCGCCGAGGAAATCCGGACGAACATGCATGCCTCGTTGGCTGGTACTGAAACGGGACTTGCCGCTTTCTTTGACTTCGATGATCCAATTGGCTCCCAGGCGATAGCCGACCGCACTCCCAATGCGAACAATGGGTACCTGGGCCAAGCAACGAGTCCAGATTCCCGGGATCCAGCCCGCGTTCCTTTGGACCTTCCACCGACGGTCGTGGATTCTGTCCCAAGTTCAGGGTCGACTGTTGGCTCCAGCTTTGACCTCGACGTCACATTCTCCGAACCGGTTCTAGGTGTCGACGCCACAGATCTGGTCCTGGACGGGCCAGCAGCTACAGATGCAACAGTCGGAGATCTTGTGGACCTTGGAGGAAATACTTGGAGGTTCCCGGTCGCCGATCTAAGGTCTGGTTCACTGGCCGTGACGCTTGCGCCAAATCCAGGCAGTATAGAAGATCTGGCTGGAAACGACTTGGCTCAAGTTGTATGGGACTTGGTCGTCGAAGTCGAGCCGTCGCTCACACTGGACGTCGACCATTTTGTTTTGCTCCCAAACACTCCAAATCAGACAATCCCCATCCACATTACGGGCGGTGCGCGCATTCAGGGATCGCTGCTCAACGTGCAAATCTCTGACGGCTTCTCCGACGTGCCGGGTAGTAGTATGGATGGCCCGAACATCACAGGCGTCGACTTGGTCAGTCCCGGCACGATTTTCGGCAGCGTTGCCAACAACGGCAATAACGTGATTGAGTCCCGAGAACAGATCTGGGTCGTCGGGGCTAGTACAAGCGATGGGACCATCGTCGCGGACGGTGTTCTAGCCTACGTGACCATCGACACCACAGGCTGGTTCGGCGGCGATCGCACGTGGGAACTGAAGCTTTCGGACACCTTTAACGGGAACACAAACTTTCAAACACCCGACGGCCAGCTGACTCCGGACATCACCAACGGATCGATCCGGATCGACCGGCTGCCGGTGGCCGATCCAGGTGGACCGTACACCGTGCTGGAGGGCGGTCAAGTTGTTCTTGATGCTTCCGGTTCCGCCGACTCCGATCCGGGTGACTCGATCGTGGAATACCAATGGGACCTGGACGGAGACGGCGTGTACGGCGAGACGGGCGAATCGGCAGCATACGGAGACGAGCTTGGCGTTTCTCCGATGTTCTCTGCGGCTGGTCTGGA
Organism: Pirellulaceae bacterium; assembly: GCA_016784735.1. Classification (GTDB taxonomy): domain Bacteria; phylum Planctomycetota; class Planctomycetia; order Pirellulales; family Pirellulaceae; genus JADHUC01. The sequence goes on from JADHUC010000385.1 coordinate 7,685, forward strand.
CGGCCCAGACACGTTGACTGCTTCCTTGAAAGTCACCGATAGCTTCGGCGCTACCAGCGAGCCTCAGACGGCCTCGATCAGCATCGACAACGTGGCTCCGGTGGCAGATCCCGTGACCCAGCAGACCATTCACCGGGTCCGCGCATTGGCCCTGCAGGACTTGCCGGTGGTGTTCACGGATGCCGGTACGCTTGATTCGCACATCGCCGTGATTGACTGGGGTGATGGCACTCCGGCGGATAACGGTGCTATCGTCGAACCCACAGCGGACAATCCAGGCGAGGTCCACGCGGATCACCGCTACGCCGCTGGCGGCGAGTATATGGTGACGATCACGCTGGAGGACGACGATGGTGGGCAGGATGCCATCAATTTCACGGTCACTGTGCTGGATTCAGTGGTCGCCCAACGACACGTATTCTACAACAACTCGGCTTTCGACGGCGATGACACAGCGGCCAATGCCGCTGACGACGGGGCCATCGCTCCGCAAGAACCGGCAGCGGATACGGATGACGTCACATCCCCGGACCGCCAGCCGAAGCAGTTGGGCAAGCGGGCGCTGTTGCCCGGCGAAACAGCGAGTTTCGTCAACTATACCAGCTACAGTCAGGGCCTGAACGGCATCATGATCGACGTGACCAATCTACCCGGCACGCCGTCCGTGGATGACTTCCGGTTCATGGTGGGGAACATCAATGATCCGGCCACATGGACCATGGCTCCCACGCCACAGAGCATCACCGTACGCCCGGAAGCTGGCGTCGATGGGGCGGATCGAGTGACGATCATCTGGGCGGACGAAAGTCCTTACACGCCTGAGCGCGAAGCAGGAGCTATTTCCAACCAGTGGCTGCAAGTCACTATGTTGCCCACCGAGTATACCGGAGTCCCGCAGGCCGATGTGTTCTACTTTGGTAACGCGATTGGCGAATCGGGCAACTCGACTATTGAAACCAATGTGGACACCAACGACGAAATCGGAGCACGAAACCATTCCCATTCGCTCTTTGATCCCGCCATGCCCGAGGATGCCTACGACTACGACCGGGACAGACGGGTCGACACCAACGACGAGATTATCGCCCGCAACAATTCGACCTCGGCGTTTAGTCGTCTTCAACTGATCGCCGTACCCGCCGCCCAGGTTGAGCAGACCGGGCAAACATACGCCACCGTCAATGCCGTGATCGACTCGGTATCCGGCGATGCCTCTAAGCACTCCTTAGTAGTTGTCGGTGATCTGTTGTTCGAGGATTCTGGGATGGGCGACTATCGACTGCAGGTTGATTCGCCAGCCATGGATCCCGGCGTGGCTACAAGACTTGGGTTTCCGGGCCCAGCACCAGATCGAGGAGCCCTTGAGTTCCGTCCAATCACCGATCAAACCAGCCCCACGGATCGAGACGAGCATGGATTGCGTAACACGGCGTTGCTGGCAGAACTGTCTGATGAAGGATGGCCGGCAGACGACGAAGAAGTGTTGAGCGCCCTCGCCAGCAATGTCTTAGACGGCTGGAGCGAGGCGGATCCATTGGACAGCTTGATCTCCGATATTGTTGAGAGCCTTCCACAAGCTATCGTCTGACTCCGCCAATCTCCGCAAATGCGGATTCTCTTGAACTCCAGGCGGCTCGGAATCCGCACCTCATGATAGGACACCGCAGCGAAGCCCAATAGTTCCGGCCAGAAAACAAAACCATGCCTCGAAATCACTCCAAAATGGCCACAAAAACGAAACGAAAACGTCGCGCGACCTCTCGCACGACTGCGCGTCGTCCTTCCTACTCTCGCCACCTGCACATCGAATGTCTCGAACGACGGGAGCTATTCAGCGCCGACGTCCTGGGCTTGGGCTCGGCCGAGGCATTTCGCAATCCCGAAACCGGTGACACGGCCCAGGAGGCATGGGATGCCGTTTCCCTCCCGGCTGGCACGGACACAAAAGCCAACGAGCCGCTTTCGTTTGTTCGAATCCCCGATTTGCCCCAAGGTGAACCAGAAGATGTAGCAGCCATTCGAGTTGGCGATCACGTCTTGCTCCCGAACGCGCCAGGCCAACGTGTCCCGGTTTACATCTCGGGAGGGCAATCGATTCAAGGCGTGGTCCTGAACGTTCAGATCGACGACGGATATCCGGACGTACCAGGCAGCCGAGCGGACGGTCCCAACATTACGGCCGTGGACTTAGCCAACCTGGAGACCATCTTTGGCGGAGTAGCCAACACGGGCAACAATCTGATGGAAACGCGCGAACAGATCTGGGTGGCCGGCACGGCCACCAGCAGCGGGACTGTCACGGCCGAGGGTCTCTTGGCGATTGTGACGCTCGACACGACTGGCCACTATGAGACCGACGGCCCATGGGAACTTAGACTCGCCGACACTTTCAACGGTGATACGAACCTCCAAGGCCCAACCGGGCAAATACGCCCGGTGATCGAGAACGGCGAGATCCGGATCGCGTCCGCTGAAGCCTATCATAATCCTCTCAAGCCCGCAGACGTCGACGGGAATTCGCTTGTCACCCCGCTTGATGCATTATTCGTGATAACGCGACTGAACGCCGAGGGGAGTGGCCAGTTACCAACGGCGCCCCGGGTTTCACCTGCCGGCATCAAATATGTCGACACAAACAATGATGGCATCCTCTCGCCCATCGACGTGTTGGTTGTGATCAATGAACTGAATGCGACAGCCGAGCATGGCAACGGATCAAGAGGAGAAGCGGAAGCTTTGACCGTTCTGCCGCCACTCGTCATGCAACAACACTCACCGAAACCTCAAAACGCGACGGGCGAACAGACGGAGGTTGCCATTCCCGACCTCACATTGATCCCCAATGAGCTGACGCCGGAAAGACATAGCAGCCGTCAAACCGCCCCCACCAGTCCCAGTCGGCGAGTCCTTTGGGCTAGCGACACCGACCATCTGTGGCTTGATTCTGAGCTGGAATCAGCCACGTCAGATTTAGCTGCAGATGTATTGTCAGCTTGGTCAACCTCTCTGGATTTCGGGCCACGGGAAATTACCGTTGGGATGAAATGAGAAATGTGTTATTCGCGTTGAAAGGACTAGTCTCCTGCGTGATCTTACTGCCGACGACCACGGTTTTCGGTGTTCTGATACATGCGGACAAACGACGGCCCTCTCTCAAAGGAGAAACACAATGAATGCCGCGATGATTCAATCTGAAAACTGCATGTCGGGACCGCGTGTCAAATCGACCCAGGAATGCCCGGACGCTGGCAGAGCAAGGCGAATGTTGGATGCAGCGGTCGACAACTTGAACGAGTATTTCGCAGCACTGGAAGAACGGTGCGAGGCTCCTGGGTGTGATCTCAACGTCCTGGCGGGCGGACTGGCGGAACAGTTGCGTCGAGTGAAGGAGTTCTGCCGTGTCATTGAGAAGGTGATGGATGGGAGAACCCTGCGCAAAATACAGAGAGAATTTCGCCGACGCACCGACCACTACTTTTCCAAGAGTTCTCTCATGAATCAGGCGCGGACGTGGCCGCGTGGCTATCCCGGCGACTACAGGATCATCGACGCGACGTACGACAACCGGCCGCTATCCGAAGGAATCGGAGAGCTCATGGATGGCTACTTCCTCGCCACCACGCTAGCTCGCGGTATTCGACACCGTCGTGAGAAGATGCGTGACATGTTGACAGAGGAACTGCTCCGACGCCCGGGAGCCCAAGTCTTGAATATCGGCTGCGGCCCGTGCCGTGAGGTATTGGAGCTGGCGCCAGTAATCAAACGGTGTAATGCGCATATCACCAACGTCGATTTTGACGCTGACGCACTCCGCTTCTCCGGGGAACGCCTGAACGAAGTCGGTATAGCGGACCACGTCAGTTTTCGCCGATACAATGCTATTCGCATGGTGAACGCACAAAAGAACGTTCGCGAGTTCGGCCAGTTTGATGTGATCTATACCATCGGGCTCCTCGATTACCTATCCGACGCCATTCTGGTTCGCCTGATAAAGTCACTGCATACGACTCTAAAACCGAACGGCGTCCTGATCGCCGTGTTCAAAGACCGAGATCAGTACGCGACGCAGGACTATCACTGGTTGGTCGATTGGTCACAGTTCCATCAGCGCGATGCACGGGCCAGCCGTACGTGTTTCGATGAAGCCGGGATTGCCAGTGACGCTATTTCCGTAAGCCGAACGAGCGATAACGTCATGATTTTCTATCGTGTCCTCCAGACTGCGGACACGAAGGTGAGAACATTGACGCACGGCTCACACGGCAGAGGACGGCCGGTTGGAAGATACGACGTGCGCACATCGTCGCACGATCAACGCAGTGGCGCAGCTCGCAGCAGCTCGTCCGCCATACGGCATCCGTCGGGTCGAACACGGGGGTGAATCTATGTCGCTCACCCAAAATGACCCGGGAGTGCCCAGAAGAAAGGGACCACTACTCGGAAGGAAAAAGATGGTGTGTTTCCCTCATTGCCACCGGGCGAGTAAAGCTGCGCAGGGCGGTTGTTGAAGTGCATGTGGGTT
>JADHUC010000386.1 GCA_016784735.1 Pirellulaceae bacterium
AGTTTCGAGTTTCGAGTTTCACGGCCCCATGGGTCCGCCCTCTTCCCGACACCTGACACCCGACACCTCTTCCCCACCCGACACCTCTTCCCCCCAGTTTGTCAGTTTCTCCACGCGTTTCAACTCGGCCAGCGCGAATTCCGGCCCGCGTGTGCTTTTTCTCGCAAATCCAAATGATTATGCTTGACTGCTCGTAGTGCCGCCTTCAGGCGGTCGAGCGGCGAGACGCCGGGGAAGACCGCCTGAAGGCGGCACTACGAACACCCCTTTGCCCCGATTCATGTGTAGGCTTTGTGAGCATAATGTCTCGTCGTGAAAAAATCGAAGCGATGCTGGCGGACGAACCGGACGATCAATTCCTCCGATACAGTCTGGCATCGGAACTGAAAAAGGAAGATGAACACGAGAGGAGTCTTGAACTGCTCCGTGGGCTCATGTCCGACGAAACGCCCTTGGTGGCTGCGTTTCTTATGGCTGCGCGGCACCTGGTCGAATTGGACAGAATCGACGAGGCGCGAACGGCGTTGCGCAACGGCATCGAGGAAGCTCGGCGTCAAGGCGAGAATCACGTGGCGGACGAAATGAGCGAGTTTCTTGATGCATTGGGGCGGCGGTGAGCGGCGGCAGACGAGTTCTTCTTTCGTGGAGTTCCGGCAAAGATTGTGCTTGGGCATTGCATGTTCTGCGTCAGCAGGACGACGTCGAGATTGTCGGGCTGCTGAGTTCATTCAACGGAGCGGCCGATCGCGTGTCGATGCATGCGGTTCGACGGGAGCTGACCGAAGCTCAAGCTGATTCAGCAGGTGTGCCTTTATGGCCCGTGTTCTTGCCGTGGCCGTGTTCGAACGAGCAGTACGAAATTCGCATGCAGAAGGCCATCGACCGGGCGAAGGAAGACGGAATTACGCATATCGCTTTTGGCGATTTGTTTCTGAATGACATCCGCGAATACCGCATACGGCAGATGGCGGGCAGCGGGATCGAGCCACTTTTCCCCATCTGGTGCTCGCCCGATCGGACGGGAGACCTGACTCGAGAGATGCAAGCGAATGGCGTGTGCGCGATTATTACTTGTGTTGATCCCAAGCAGATTGATGAGAGCTTTGTAGGACGAGAGTTCGACTCGACGCTGCTCGAAGAACTGCCCGATGGTGTCGACCCCTGCGGCGAAAACGGCGAGTTCCACACCTTCTGCTATGCGGGGCCGGCATTCGAGCGAAGAATCGATGTCAAGCTGGGGGAAATCGTCCGTCGCAACGGATTTGTTTACGCAGACGTTACCGCCGATTAGTGACCGGAACGGTCGCAATCGCTTCCGAACTCTCTGTTTGACACCCAGCCAGTCTTTCCCGTATACTCTTTGAAGTTACAGAACGGTGCGTTGGTGGTCGGCCTTTCCCGCTGGATCGGCCGACGAACAGGGAACTCCGGTGCAAATCCGGGACGGCCCCCGCCGCTGTGACCGGGCGTGACGGAGATGCTTACGCTCCTTGCCATTGTCGCCAGCGATCTCTGCCGGTAAGGCGGAATCCAGGGGCGATGAGAAGGCCGAGGTATCTCTAGTCCGGGAGTCAGAAGACCTACCAGCGCTTGTCGGGCAGTCACTCCGCGACGGGCGGCACGCTGCCTACCAACAATCGTGATTATTCCATTCACCCTTTGAACGACTTGCCTTTTGCGCGACGAATGCGCCAGTTGGTATACGGCCACTTGCGGTCGCGCGACGAGCGGTCTTGAGGGGAATCGGACGTTCGAACGATGTTGAGCACGATTCAGGAAGTCTCTGCCGAATTGCCCCAACACTCTGCCGAGACGATCGGCGCTGTGTCAGAGCAGATTCCGGACGTGCCGTGCATCGTTCCGGCGGACCCGCCGGTTGGTTGGATTGTCCAATGGGCGTCTTGGTCTCGAACGATCGTGTCGGCCGGCGTCAGCCTGCTGGGCCACGCGGGCGTGTTGGCTTGGCTGGGAATTGCCTCTGGAGCCTACCTGAACCGTTTGATGCCCGTCCAGCAGGGCCAAGCCTCGATCGAGCTGACCGCTTCGGTGGCATCCGCTTCGGAATCGTCTCAGAACGACACCGATCCGGTGGAGTTCGAAATAGACGACCCTCCTAGAACGCGGCCGAAACAAGCGCCGGTGCCGATGCTGTCCGCGATGACGGTGCCTGTGAGCATCCCACGGTCCGTGGACGGAGAACTGCCACCGGTTGCCCGAGCGAGTGTGCCGGCCCCCGAAGCACCGTGTCAACTTGACGTGCCGGTGCACCCCAATCGAATCGCCCACGAAGAACTCCCGTCAGAGGAAACGCCGTCGGATTCAGACAAGGAGTCGCCGATCGCACGGACACGCATGGACCGCCGGCCTTCTGTCGATGTGTTGGCTGAACCGATCGAACAACATGCCTCGACCGCGTCGCAATCGTCGCCAGCTTCGCGGGCAGTCGACGGGGCCGAGTCCATTCCGGCAGTCGTCTACAACCCGGCACCTTTGTATCCGGCGGACGCGCTGAGAGCGCGGCAGACGGGGCGAGTCGTCCTGAGTGTGCGGATCGCGTCTGATGGTTCCGTGGCGGCCGCACATGTCCATCGCTCCAGCGGCGTACCATCACTGGACCAGGCAGCCCTGGAAGCAGTCCGGAAGTGGCGATTCGAACCAAGCGGGGCCGCGTCCGCGCCGATGCGGCAAGCCGCCGTCCCTATCCGATTTGTCATCACCGAACCGGACACCAGTGGAAACTAACGTCGTCAGGCTTTCGCCAGACGCTTGCTTCACCGCGTGCTGAGCTTCGACCACAGACGAACGGAGAAGTTGGCATCGAAGCCCTGCGTCGCACTGTAGCTGAGCACGGTCCGGTAGTGATCGCGATGTCCCTTTGCATTGCGGAAGTCCTGGAAGTAGACGCCGTGCGAACCGGTGAAGGACGCTCCGCCGATCTCCATCCCCCAGTCACCGCGGGACGTGCGGAATTCCAGACCCTTGACGCCGGTGGCCTGGCGGAAGGGATGGCTCTCGGCCGAGAGAGCCAACGTGCGCGGCTTTCCGGATTCCGACGTGACGAGCGAATCGCAGGGGTATCCGTCGTTCAGTCGCTGTTCAGGTATGTAGAAGCCCAGTTCGCCCCAACCTTTGTCGGTGGGAGCCACGGACAGCGACCAACTGAGCAACACTTCGTCCTTCCGAGCGTCGATCGTCAGCCTGGCCTTCCCGTACGGCGCGCTTTCGCGAGTTAACGTGATTCTCGCCCCAGCCTCTGTGCGCTCCACCGCCCGCTTTGCATCGGCGAGCGTGACGATGCCCATGTTTATGCCGCGACGGGCAACGTAGAAGTAGAAGTCTTTCAGCAATGGGTCGGCCCCATGGTAGATCTCCGCCAGTCCGTTGCTTTGGACCTTCAGCGTCCACGGGGGCACGCTCACATACTCGATTCCCCGGTGAATCAGTTCGGCCGGAGGCTGGCGGGGCGTTTGCGGTGCCGGCGGCGCCTCGACGGGAAGCTCCACGCGGGACTTGTATCGTGTTTCTCTCTCGCCCACCCTGACCGCGACCGTCGCATCGCCCGCTGGGACGGCACCCTCGGCCAGGCTTAACGGAAACACCAGCTTACGATTGCCGTGCACCACGAAAGCTCCCTGCCTCCCGTAGTCACCCCTAGGCTTTAGCTGCCAGCCGGCGGGGAGGGACTCGACGCGCAGATCGAAGTCCATCGGGCCCGGCTCGAAGTTCTGTACGTCCACCGTAAGGGTCCGCCCCAGAAGCTCGTCCCAGGCCGCGGCCGGATTCACGGCCAGAACTTCCAACTCGGGCGGCGGAGCCTTCTCGATCGCCGCCAGGGAGGCGTCAAGCTCGTCCGCGCCAACGAGCAGGTACACGGGGCTTGGCGTGATCGGCGCGGCGACGTTACCTGCGGCGGTCCTGGTGGGAATGGGATTACCCATCACGTTCAGAAGTTTCCGAGGGGAGAAGCCCAGCCGCATCTCCGTCTTTCTCCCGGCCAGACCGATGCCCCACAGCGCGATGACTCCCTCGTCGCCTCGGCAGAATGCGTATGCCCTTGCCGGGCCGTTGCTGGCCGCGCCCACGAACTCTCCGCCGTCGATCAGGGACGCCGCCACGGCGATGGACGCAGCAGCCGGTAGCGGATCGCCATTGTTCTCGCAGAGAGCCGAGTCGTATTCAAAACTCCCGTGGAGCAGGTAGTAGAAGAAACGCACGCCTTCGGCCAGATGCGCAACGTACAGGCGCGCGCTCATGTCCGTCATCGCCTCGACCGGCACGGGCGTGCCATAGCCGCGGAAGTACCGCGGGCGCAAACTTCGATTGAAGTTGGTGGCCGGGGTCATCCCCGCCTCGGTGTCCCACAGCTCTTTCAGACCGCCGTGTTCGACCATCAGCTTGCGGATTTGCCCGACGAAGCTTCGGAGGGTCTCGTCGTAGTCCAATGGATTGTGGCCGCCACCGGGTGGATACAGGTGCGCGGACACGATATCCTGGTACTGAAGCCCCCCGGCCTTGAACACGCTTTCGAACCAGTCCGTCGACCACGGGGGCCCGCAGGTGCCCACAACGACACAGTCGGGGTCTGCCTCTTTCGCGGCCTCGTAGGCGGCTCGCAGTACGCGGACATACGGCTCGCCGTCCATCTTGAAGATGAAGTATGGTTCGTTCCAGATTTCCCAGTACTTGATGTGCTGCTTGTAGTGCGACACGGTCGCGGACACGTATCGGCTCCAGGCCTTCAGGTCGTCGTCATCCCAGGCCGTCGGGTCCTGCTCGATGAACTTCGGAAGCGGCGAGCCGAGCAGGCCCAGCAGGTTGAGATTCTGATTGCGGGCCATCTGAACTTGCTCGTCGTGCCATTCGAACTTGCCGGGCTCCGGCTCCACGGTCCGCCAGAGGGCCGCGTTGCTGATGTTCCCGCCCCACATCCGAGTCCAGCGGATACCCATCTGCGCGGCGAGCTTGGGGAAGTGCGGGTTGGAGAGGATGGCATGGGTGCCAAAGACGGACCCGCTGTCCGGCCCGATGCGTTTGGGCCTGGGCACCACCCCGAAGGTCAGCTCCTTGGTGAACGGCTCCTCCGCCCCGATCGCCAGCTCCAAGCGAAACAGTCCCTGGCGACCCGGCGCGAGAGCGATGTCCTTGACCTCATCACGGCTCGCCGCAGAGAGAACAGGAACGGTTCCCTTCACGACTTCCTCGCCGAAGTAATCCAACAGCCGGTACTGCACGGGCACGGGATATTCGACCGCGACCGGCGCCAACGCGTGCAGGCGCAGGCCGACCGGCTCGCCCTCGTAGTACAGGCCGCGCTTGTTCATGTAGGGCGTCACGGAAACGGAGTGTTCGAGGAGATCGGCGGCCTGCAGGGGACGCTCGAATTCGGCCCCGGACTCCCGCTTCTCGCTGGTGGCAAGGCGCACGACTGCACCGAGACTTGCGTTCGGGGCCAGCAGCCGATCAATCTCGAACAGCAGGTCGTCGCCGACCCAGTTGAACTGCCGCGACCCGGCGTCCCTGTCCATGTCGACGCGCAGGCAGCCGCTGGGGAGCGACATCTCGATCGCTTTTGCCTCCATGTTGATGTTTGCGCCGCCACGGCGGTTCAAGGGCGACGGAATGTCCTCCGGCGAGTTGAGCGGGAAACGCTGAACCTGGTCCGCTCGACTGTAGAAAAGCCATGCCTGGCAGTCGGCCCCGGCGACTCGGGCCGCGGGCAGCCGAACGCCGAGCCGCCAACGCCGATACCCTGCGACAGTGCTATTGAGCCGCCAAATGTAGATCGTCTCGCCAGGCGTCTCATAGACGGTGCGGGAAAGCTGCCCCGAGTTCACCTGACTCTGGACGCTCAGCGCATTCCCCGTACGATCCGGCGAATGATCGGCCGATGCCAGGGCATCGCCCCAGTTGTTCCCGGATTGCAGCTCGACGTAGTCACGAACTGTGAGCCCGCCGTCGATGGTTACAGCGATACTCCCGTCCTGGCACAACTCCGCCGCCGAAGCGGACGCACCCTGTGCCAGGACCAAACACCCGACGACAAGCCACGCTGCCCTTCGCGCGGCACTGCGGACGCTCTCAGCGGCCTGTTGCCGTTGGATCATCCGTCCCTCGCTCCTGTGCGGACCAGTCGGTGGGTTTGTTTCCGGATTTAGCTATTTGACCGTCAGCGGGATGCTCTCCGAGTGGCTGTTGAATTCGGGGGCGTACATGCATTGGATTTGGGCCATGCCGGTCTGGTATTGGCCTTTGTGCTGGACTCGTGTCGAGTATTCGAAGACGTACACGCCCTTGGGTAGGTAGTCGATGAAGAAATGACTGGCCGTGTCCCGCGTGGATTCGTAGTAGCCCAATCCGTCCTGGTACTTGTATCGCGACAGCACGTTCACCGGTTCGGTACCGCTGCCGCGGTAGTCCTTCAGGTGTACATATTCCATGTCACGATCCACGCGCAACTCGACGCGTACAACCAATTCATCGCCGACGGCCAACGGACCGTCGACGGCTTTCAACTCGGGACCCTTGTCCGTGTAGTGCTTGGAGTACAGACGCTTCTTTAGCGTCAACGGCGTGCCTTCGTACGGCGTTATCTTGCCCATGTCTTCCAGGTACTGCCAGTGCACGCTGCCCCAGGCGACCCCTTCGTCGACTTTCTTGACGGTGATCTGGCCCAACTGCGGTCGAATCTCGGGACCGACGAACCGCTTTTCGTAGAAGCCGGTTCCTGCTTCCACTGCTTCCGGTTCGACTACCTTGCCTCCCAAAGCAACTTCGACCAACTCGTCGGAGGCCAGCAGATCGGTCCCTCGCAACAGCAAACCATACACGGCGTCGGCGGTCGCCTTTGAGGTCTTCCAGTCCTGCGTTTGCTTCTGCTTCAGCATCCAGACTTTGCAGTCCTCGACTGATTCGGCGTCGTTCATCACTTCGTCAAACGCCTCGATCATCATGGCCTGCGTCTCGATCGGGGCTCGGAACCACCACCAGGACATCTCCAGTTCGCGCCAGGACATGCCCATTTCCTCGTCGGTCACCGATCGTTCTTTGATCGACCGCATGATCGCCAGCGGCGTCTCCTGGTCGCCAAAGCGTTTGGTGGCCACGGCCAGATGTGCCTGCGATTGGCGGTTGGCGAGCCCGAGCCAGTGCTCTTTGGCTTGGCCGAGGAAGTAGTCCACGGCCTCCTTATGCTTGGCGTCGATCGCTTTGTCCTTGAGGAAGAAGCTGCGACCGTACAAGTACAAGGCGATCCTGGGCGTCAGGTTGTTCTCGTCCTTGCGCTCGCGTTTGATGATTTCGCGGTAACGCTCGTCGATCCATTTGTCCAGGTGGCCGAGCGCCTTGATGGCCGATGCGACGTCAATGTCAAGCCCCAAGTGCCGCATCCGTCCGAAGCCCGTCGTGATATACAACGTGATGTAGTCGTTGTCCGGACCTCCGGGGAACCACGGCCACACGCCGTCGTCGTGCTGGAGTTCCGCCAGTTTGCGTAGCAGACGCTGGGTCTCGTCGTTCAATCGGTTGTCGTCGAAAAGGATTCCGACGTTGCGCCTCGCCTCGCTCTCCGCTTTGGCCTGACGCAACCAGGGCGTTTCCTCCAGCATCACTGCTTTCAGATCCTGGTTCTTCTCCATCGGGCTGTCCAATGCCGGCGTTCCCTTCCACTGGTCAAAGATCCGCCGGATCTTCGGATCGGAGTTGGCGATGTGACGAGCGAGGCAGTTGGCGTACAGCCGGTTGAATGTCTGCTCGGTACACTCGTGGGGGAACTCCATCAGGTAAGGCAGCGCCATCACAGCGTACCAAGCCGGATTGGAGACCATTTGCACGGTCACGCTCTGATGTTCGAGCGAGTCGGACTCGCCGGATTTCCGTAGCTTGGTGAACTCGAACTTCTTGGTCTCCGGGCCGCGAATCGGCAGCGGCAGTGATTCGGTGACCAAGATTCGACGAGGCAGCACGGGCAGATAGCCTTCCTCGCCATCCGATAAACGACCAGTCGTGCCGGCAGCTTTGTACTTCAGGAATCCCATGCCGTCCGGTACCCGAATGCGCCAACTGAAACTGCGCGATTCCTTGGACGGGATGTCAAAATCGACCACCTCGGTTCGGTTCGCCAGTTGCGTGTTTACGACTTTATCGGTGCGAGCGTCGTAGAACCGCAGGCCCACTCGGCCGGTCTGGCGAGTGGGCGACTGGTTCGACACCTTGGCCGTGAATTCCAGCACGTCTCCTTCGCGCAAGAAGCGTGGCGGATTCGGCTGAACCATCAGGTCTTTGGCCGTTACCACCTTGTCTTGGAGAAAGCCGCTGCGCAGGTCGCGATCGTGCGCGAACCCTTGGAACTTCCATTCCGTCAGCGCCTCGGGCATGGTGAACTCCAGTTTCACCACGCCGTCCTCGTCCGATATCAAGTGGGGGAAGAAGAATGCGGTTTCGTTCAGGTTCTTGCGAGCCGATACCTTGCTCAGATCCGGACCCTTCTGCTGACCGCCGCCTTTTGCCTCGCCCGCCCGATCAGCCATCTCGCCGTCGGCGTTTGCCATTGCCATGGCCGGAGCGGCAGCCTTACTTTCCATGGCCATGCCGTCCGCCATCGCGGCTTGCGGTGCCGGCATGCCGGGGGCAAAAGGTACCGCTCCACCTGCACCGCCGAAACCGCGTGCATTGCGGCCGTAGGCCTGGAATCCCCAGAGATTAGCCGTGACGTCCGCGGGGAACGAACGATACGACAGGTTCACCGGCTTGTTCTGTTGCGGCCAGCGTCCCTGCAGATGCTGGAAGCGTTTGATGCTGTTCTCGAACCCAGAGTACAGATTCGAATGGTCCGTGTAGAAGGCGTTGAACGCTTGTTGCCAGGCGTGCGGCAGGTAAGCGTCCAGCGACGCGTCATAAAGGCCCGCGACCATTTCGGCCACGGCCTTCTTCGCATCTGGACCGGCGATCACTGCCGTCCACGTCTCCTTGTCGGCCGGACCCAGCTTCGAAACAAAGTGTTCCCACTTGACTGTCAGGTTCTTGTTCGACCACGGGACATCCACGCGGTGAGCCGTGAAGTAGGCTCGGTTCTCGCGCACCATGGTGACTCGCACCGTGAATCCGCCGCGCATCTCTTCGGTGATCGCCTGCTTTACTTGGACTTGAGTGCGATCGGCTTCCGTCCAGTAGCTCTGGATTTGCTTGCGCCGATGTTCGACTTCGACGAACGCGCGTGCCTTACCGTAGCCTGATCCCCACACCGCGGAGAATTCGTCGCCCGGTTCACCGGTCCATTTTGGCGCAGCGACGTGGTTCGGAATCTTGATCGCAAATCGCTTGGCCTTCGTGTCCAGCACGTTTAGCGGCAGCAGGGCCGTTACTTCTTTGCCAAAGCGGTCCTTGGTTTCCAGTTTGGCCCGAAATGCTCCGGCTTCGAGTTCGAACGAGACTTTCGTGTTCCCCTCGGCGTCCGTCGTGAATCCCTTTTCAGCCGCGACGTCGCCCAACTCCCACGATTTGGTGTCGGACATGTCCGGTTTCGGTCTGGCAACCAGTCCGCCGAACGGCATCGGTGGGTGATGATGCCCGGTCATGCTCGCCCGCTCGACCTTTTCCGGCGGCTTCAGCCGATAGATCTTCACCACGCCTTCGGCCACTTGGCCCTCGCCGTCCAGCGTCGTAGTGCGTATCGTAAGCTCGACCGGTTTGTCAACGGTCTGCCACTCGTCGGCGGTCAACGTCGCCTGCAAAGCGGTATACCCAACTGCGACCGTCTGGTCCGCGGATCGCGTTTCACCAGTTGTGTCCGTCACGTCCGCATAGACGCGGAAATGGAAAATCGGTTCGTCCTTCTCGGCCACGGACAAGTCGGGCTTGGCCGTGAATGTGACGGTAAACGAACCGTCCGCTGCAGTCGTTGCCGATCCGTGGTCGATTTCCTGGCTGGTGTTCTGCGGCATGCGCCACCGATAGAACCAGCCGCACCAGGGCGGGAAGCGAACTTCGCGCACGACGCGGTACCGTACATTGGCGCCGTTGATCGCGGCGCCGGTGTAAGCCGTCGCCGTGCCTTTCACGGTCACTTCCGAGTTCAGCTTGGCCGCTGTTCCCGGCTTGTCCATCGTGACTTGGAACTTCGGCCGCTTGTATTCTTCGACGTTGAAATTGGTCGCACCGCGCGGTTCGCCCTCGACGCGAATGGTCATGCGGCCCGTCACACGGTCTCGCGGTGCCGTGAAGCTACCGCTGAACGAACCATAGTCGTTCGTACGATGTTGCTGTCGCGCGACTTCCTTGTTATTCCGATCGGCGAAGATCACCGTCAGCGTACGATTGGCGAGCGTTTTGTAGTTGTTGGTCTCCTGGTTGACGTCGATGCACAGACCTTTGTACTGAACGGTTTGACCAGGCCGGTAAAGCGAGCGGTCGGTGAAGAAAATCGTGCGAGTAAACGGGCGTGCTTTCATGTCCCGCTTGTGAGCGCTATAGTCCTGCGCCGTCGCCAATTGCTGGCCTTGGGCTCGCACGACGAGTAGATAGCTTTGATTGTTTGCGGATTGGATGGAGAAGAGGCCGTTCTTGTCCGTCTTGCCCGTCGGGCCGGCGGCGCGAGGCTTGTTGCGAACTCGGAAATAGGACTGCACTTGGGCGTTCGCGATCGGCTCGCCGGAATTCGCCTCCAGAACGAAACCTTCGATCGTGCCGGTGCCGTGGCGGGTGCGCATCACCAGCGCCAAATCGCTGACCCAGAAATCCGTGAATGTGACGACGTTGTTCTGATCGCTGAAGTTCGGATCGTGACTGGCGATCAGGAAGTAGAATCCGGGATCCAGGTCCTTCGGCGGAGCAACCTTCTGCTGCTTCTCCTTGTAGTCTTCCGTGGCCGGCAGATCTGCGGACCAAGCCTTCGCAGGTGGTTTCGCCAAGAGCTGTTTGCGTTCTTGAGCGTTGAGCTGTTCGGGGCGGTAGTTCTTGGACTTCAACCGCTCCTCGAACGCGTACGGGACGATGCGGAAGTGGACCTTTGTCACATTGCGGTAGCGGACGTCGATTTCGGGCCACGGTTCGTTCCACACACGTTCGACCGAGACGTTGGACGAGGGCGCTTCGATCTGAGCGATCAGGTTAAAGCACATGTTGCCGCCCGGCGAGTTCGGAAAGGCGTTAGCGCCTCGTTGAGCCACCGTACGTGCTTCGACCAACTCGCCCTCCTGCTGCAGAACGGCAGCCAGACTGTGCGAGGCGCGAGCCGAGATCTGGTAGTCGCCCCACTTGTCGATGAACCGTTTGAGCGCCGCTTTGAATCGGTCGTTCTTCTCTTCCCCGAAGGCCTTGTTGTTGCCGAAGGTCAATCTTGCGAGGTCTGCGTCGATGAAGGCGGATTTGTCCGCGTCGTCCTTGTGGAACGCCATCAGGTTCTGGTACAGCCGAATCGCCTTGACGACGGGCGACTCTTCGTCCGTCGTTTCAACCTTCCAGTTCATGAAATCGTCGGCCGACGAGAAAACTGGGCTGTCGGCCATCAGATCGAAGGAATCCTGCGGCTTCGCCGCCGCTTGCTCGCCCGAACTGTAAAACTCCAGTGCATTGTGGGCCAGGAAGTCGAACATGGTCGGCCGATAGGTGTCCGGCGTCGTGCCCTTGGCCAACAGGTCGTCGTAGTCGGAAACGGGCGTTGTCTTCAGCGTCTTCTCGCCCGCCATGGCTTTGGTGAACTGCTTGTCGATCTCGACGAAGATCCGTGGCAGATCCCAGGTGGTGAAATCGTCGCTGGGCGCCTCGGCGGTCCGGGTCCGTTGCATGAACCGCCAGCGATTGTGCTGGAAATAGTGCCAATACCAGTTGGCCATCACGGCTTCCATTACCGGCTTCATTTCGTCCGGAGCCTTGGCGATTTCCGCCTTCATGCGCGTGATCTTCTCTTCCGGCTTGTTGCCCTGGATATTGCCTTCATAGGCGATTTTGCGCGAAATCCCCTTCAAAGCCTCCGCGTACGCCTTCTCCTTCATCGCCGCCGGAATGATCTCATCCAGCTTCTCGATGGCCGTCTTGGGCAGCCCTTTCTTGATTGCGTCGTCCACCTGCTTCCAGAGATCGTCGCGTGGACCGGCAAACGTGGCGGTTGTCATCAGCAGGACAAACAGAATTGATAGCTTACGCATGGCAGAAAGACTCCGGTTCCAAAATGGAAAGAAAACAGCGCGCACCTTCACATACGGCCAAAACA
>JADHUC010000387.1 GCA_016784735.1 Pirellulaceae bacterium
ACCACGGCTCGCTTGTGGCGCATCGACCGCAGTATGTCGTCCGCAGTTTCACACCAATACCCGCCTACTCTCAAAGCCGCTGTTCCAACTCGATGTATTGAGACAGTCGTGGTACGAGTTCGGCGAACCGAAACGGCTTGGTCAGGCAACTTTCAGCCCCCAGGTCCCGCAGGCGTCTAAGTGCCCGGCAATCACGTTCGGCGGTGAGCACGATGATGGGAATGTCTGCGGTCTCGCTGTGGCGCCCAAGAGTCTCGATGACATACTCCCCGCCGCCTTGAGGCATCCTCACGTCGGTAATGACCAGATCGGGCTTTTCACGCGTCGCAAGCCAAACACCTTGCGTCCCGAAAAATGCCTGAATCACTTCGACTTCGAAACGGTTCAATCTCAACTGAAGTGCGTTCACGAAGTCGGGGTCATCGTCGATGCACAGCACTTTCGGTATCTCGCGAGTGTGATCGTCAGCAAGTTGAGCCTGTGAGCGTGCTGTCGGAGTTCGCATGTCTGTATACATCCCAGTCGCCTGCGGGCTTCGGTGAAGGTTCTCTGATGACTCGTCGCGTGCCTTGGCAAACCGCAACAGTGGAACGCCGTCCTTGGCGTTCCGTAGCGGTCCGGAAGCGCCGGTTGGCGCTTCCAGAACGGCGCGGAGGCCGTCCCCTTCAGCAAAGGAATCAACAAGAGAGAGTTGCGGTCCAACAATAAGTACCTTATGCAGAGTTTGCCGCGATGCGAAAATCACGCATCCTTGCATACGTGAGAGCGTGTTTTGCCTAGAGGGACAGGAGTTGTGTGAATGGCATACCGCTTCCGGCTGGGTGTTATGCGGCACGTCGCTGCTGGGCGTCGTCCGCTGCGCTCACAGAAAGCGGGACGTCTAGAGATTCTTCGGGATGAATCGAAGGGAATCGGATCTCGCCGCCCGCGGGGGTTTCGGCATCGTCGATCGGCCAGTGCCGGCAGATCGAGTCGAACAGGGGGAATAGGTCGCCTAGCCGGCGGCCTGGCTGTTGCGCCGACGAATCGCCCACAACCGTCAATGTTGCATGCACCCCGTCATCGCGTTGGATGGAATACCGGAAAGTCCAGCCGTTGTCGTTTGGTGGGGTACGCACGTCTCGCTCGCCCCAATGGAGTTTCAACAGCGTCTGGCCGTTCCGCGCGTCGGAGCAAGTGAACTCCAGACCGTGCGCCCCCGATTCTGCCACTCGCAGACGACTTCTGTCCCAGTACTCACGCCACCGGTTAGCGCCAACGCCGGACAACCGCGCGGTGGTGAATCCAAATGACATCGTGCGGAATCCGTCGGCGATCACGATGCCGGCCGTACGGAAATGCCGGATCAATAGGCTCGTTTCGTGATGACCGAAGACACGCCCGGCAATCAGGGCCGCGAGAATCGACAAGCATGCGACGGCCCCAATCACGTCGCTTTCGAGGCGGGCCGAGACGATCGCCACAATGGCCATCAGCAGGCAGATTGCCGAAAGCGTCATCAACGCCTGCAGACGCGTCAGCCCGCGTTCCTGGAGGCGATGGTGAATGTGCCCGTGATCGCCGGTGCAGATCCCTTTGCCCGATAGCGTGCGGCGGATAATCGCCGTGGACGTATCGAAAATGGGCAAACTGATCAGCACCAGTGGCACGATCAGGGTGAAACCGTTGGCTCCCTTTGTTGAAGACAGAATCGACAGGCCACCAATCAGAAAGCCAACCGTCAGACTGCCCGCGTCTCCCATGAAGATCTTTGCCGGCGGCCAGTTGTGAATCAAAAAACCGATCAAGCTGCCTGCAACAACCATCGAAACGAACATCACCGCGGAATGTCCCATAAGCGCCGAAAGCACCGCGAGGGCAACCGAAGCGATCAGCCCGATCGTCCCCGCCAGGCCATCCAGCCCGTCGGTAAGATTGATGACGGTCGAGCAGCAGAAAAGCCAGAGCACCGTAAAGACGGCTCCTCCGGCGCCAAGCTGCAATTCCATGCCCGCAAACGACACGGATTCCACCACGGGCCCCCAGACGACGAATGGGATACAGGCCAGGATCTGCCAGAGAGACTTTTGTCTGGCTTGCATATTGAACTTGTCGTCGCACAGCCCGACGAAACACGTCAGACCTGCGGAAACCAGCAACGCCAGCCACGTGCTGCCGCCCTGTTGGCTGCGGTCGATTGACCCCGCGCCAAACAGCCAACCAATTCCTACGACGACGATTACGGCGACGTAGACCGCCAGCCCTCCCATCAGTGGAGTCGGCCTGGCGTGCAACTTGCGCACGCCGTCCGGTTTGTCGCATAAGCCAACCCGCGGTGCCACAATCCGAACCAGCCACGTCAAGACGTAGGCAAGAACGGCTGCAAAAACACACGCTTGGAGAACAGGGGAACGCAGCAATGGCATCATCCTTCACTCAACGACGGAATGTCTCTGCGTCAAACGGTGAGGTGCCGGCCCAAGGATTTGGCAAAAAAGGGGTCGCCACCGAGACCTTACGCAACTTCAGAACGAATCAAGAGAAGACGAACGACAAGTACCCGCTTTCGCGGCGAGCGTACCGGTTTAATCGGCTGGGGAAAACGGGAATTGATCCACTGACGAAAGATTCCCCACCGGGCGCGACAATCGCGCATGGGAGGTGCGAATGGCCGGTCTATCCGATGCGACGGAGGAGCAGCAAACGGGTCTGCCACCCCTCGTTTCCTCCTGGCACTGCAGTAAGTCGACGATTTCAGGGCCCGAATGCGACGTTCACGCACTCGCAAGGCGAGTTAGTCGCATTGCCGATGGCAATTTTCGCATTTTGCCTCCGTCCCCCTTTTCGCAATAATCTCCGCCGTGCCCAAGCAAGGATGGATTCGATTCGGGGGCAGAAGTACCAGGGATGGTCAGATCGATTTCGCTCGAAGACTAGCCCTATCCCGCCCTTTCCCATTCTGGGCAATGCCGCAGGCGCGGTGCTCTGCAAAACGGTTGACGTGTCACCGAGGAGAACGAAGTGCGCGCCGACCGACTCGGTCCGATCGGGAGCGGACCAAGACAGAGATTGACAGAGATGAGTAAGTGCGTTTTCCGACCGCAGCGTGATACGAAGACGGAGATCAAATGCCTATCCTAGCCAAAGAACAAGACGTACATCCGGTCGACTTGTTTGACCGCTTTCTAGATAGCGACTCGGACGAGCATCGTTGGTGGGCGTTGTACACGCTTTCGCGGCGCGAAAAAGAGTTGATGCGCCGGCTGCATGCGATGGACGTCGCTTTCTACGGCCCGCTGATACGCCACCGCTATCGATCACCGGCCGGTCGCGTCAGGACCTCGTACGTCCCCCTATTTCCCAACTATGTGTTCGTTTGCGGTAACGAGTTCCACCGCTATGAGGCGGTGACGACTGGATGTGTTTGTCGCGACATCGAGGTTGGGGACGGAATTCAATTGGCAAGCGACTTGCAGCGGATCAGTCGTCTGATCGAGACAGGGCAACCGCTAACGCCTGAATCTCGCCTCAAACAAGGGCGTCCGGTTCGAGTCCTCTCAGGCCCGTTCGCCGGCTTCGAAGGGACCGTGGTCCGCCGCGAGAATCAAACGCGACTGTTGGTGGCAGTGAATTTCATGGAGCAGGGCGCCTCGGTACTGCTGGAAGACTGCCAACTCGAGCCTCTCGACTGAGCTGCGCAATAGGAACCCGAAGCGTAAGCGAGGGGAAAGCCTTGCTCCCTCGCTTACGCTTCGGGTTACTAGATTACGCCGAAGTGGCGTTGGCCATTTGGTCTGTTGATCGTGAACGAAAAGAAACCCACTCTTTTGATCATCACTCAGGTCTACATCCCAGACCCGGCGTCCGTGGGCCAGTACCTTCATGACGCGGCGGTCGAGATGGTCCGCCGTGGCTATCGGGTCCGAGTATTGGCCGCCTCGCGCGGATACGACGACCCAAAGCTCCGTTTCCCTTTGAGTGAACATGTCGACGGCGTCGACGTAAGACGCGTATCGTTCTCTTCATTCGGCAAACGTTCCATTGCTATCCGGTTGGCGGCGCAGATCAGTCTTCTATTTCAGGTGGTCATACGAGCGCTGTTCGTACGTAGTTTGGACGCCATCCTTGTCAGTACGTCGCCCCCCATGGCCTCTGCTGCTGCGTTGGTCATCGCCGCGATTCGCCGTGTGCCCATCGTCTATTGGGTAATGGACATCAATCCTGATCAGGCGGTTGCACTGGGGGCCGTCAAGAGCAGCTCGCTGGCGGTAAAGCTGTTCGACACGCTGAACCGGGCCATCCTCGCTCGGGCACATGCCGTCGTCACGCTGGATCGTTTCATGGCAACCAGCCTGGAACGGAAGTGTGACGTCTCCCAGAAGTTGGCCGTCTTTCCTCTTTGGCCTCACGACGATTTCCTGGATGTCGTCGCTCACGAGGACAACCCGTTTCGTGCGAAGCACAAGCTTCACGGGAAGTTCGTCGTCATGTACTCCGGCAACCATTCGCCGGCCAATCCGATTTCCACTATCGTCAACGCTGCAGAGCGATTGCAGGACCATAGGGATATCGTTTTTGCTTTCATCGGCGGAGGCGCGGGCAAGCGAGAGGTCGTCGATGCCATCAAACGTGGGGCGAAGAACATTCTCGACCTGCCATATCAACCGCTGGCCGAAATCAAGTACTCGCTATCTGCAGCAGATGTTCACGTGGTGAGCGTGGGAGCCAGCAGCGTTGGCGTCGTTCATCCCAGCAAGGTCTATGGCGCCATGGCAGTTGCCCGGCCCGTCCTGTCGGTGGGGCCCAAGCCGTCGCACGTTTCCGACCTTTTGGACGCCTGCGATATCGGAAGGCACGTGAACCACGGTCAATTGGATAAGGCGGTAGCAGCGATCCTTGAACTGAGGGATATGGCCAACGCCTCGCGATCCAGATTGGGACGCCGTGGCCAAGAACTCGTCCAGAACGGACTGAGCAAACGCAACCTTTGCACTCGGTTTGGCAACGTGCTGGAAGGCGCGCTGGTGCGGCAACCGGAGACATCCGAATCGGGTATCCCTAGTTACGCTTGGCAAGACCAACCTGCAGTCCAGGCGTACCCGACTGCCGAAAAGAAAGCGGCTTGATTCGGCCGAGCCCGGTGCGTCCGATCAACACGATACACTAACAGCATGGCATAGCCGATCGTCATGACGCATAGAATCCCACTCTCCAGGCCGTTCATTAGTGGCAAAGAACTCGAATACGTTACGCAGGCGATCTCTCGCGGCGCCACTGGAAGCGACGGCGAGTTCACCAGGCGTTGTGCGTCGTTGCTTGAAGACCAGTTCGACATCGGCAAGGTCCTGATGACGCCTTCCTGCACGGCCGCATTAGAAATCGCCGCGATGCTCTGCGATTTGGAGCCGGGCGACGAGGTAATCATGCCGTCGTTCACTTTCGTCTCGACGGCAAACGCAGTTGTCCGCGCGGGAGCCCGGCCGGTGTTCGTAGACGTACGACCCGATACCTTGAACATCAACGAATCCTCGATCGAAGATGCTATCACCGAACGCACAAGAGCCATCATACCCGTACACTACGCCGGCGTCGCTTGTGAAATGGATACGATCATGGACATCGCCCGGAGACACGGGCTGCTGGTGATCGAAGACGCGGCGCAGGCGGTGAACGCGTTCTACAAAGGGCAAGCGCTCGGTTCCATCGGCGATCTTGGCTGCTACAGTTTTCACGACACCAAGAACTACGTTTGCGGCGAAGGCGGCGCAATCTGCGTCAACAGGCCGGACTTTGTAGAGCGGGCAGAGATCATTCGGGAAAAGGGCACCAATCGCGCTCAATTCTTCCGCGGCGAGGTCGACAAGTACACTTGGGTCGACATTGGCTCGTCTTTTGTGCCCGCGGAACTCGCGAGCGCCTTCCTGCTCGCCCAACTCGAACAACTCGAGGCGATCCAGACCCTTCGCAAAGAGATCCATGAATTCTACACGCACCAACTCCAGCCCTTGGAAGCCGAGGGACTGCTGCGTGTTGGCCGGATCCCCGATCACTCCGACAGCAACTACCACATCTTCCACATATTGCTGCCGGACGTTGGGACCCGCGACAACCTGCTCGAGAAGTTACGGGAAGACAAGATCGGCGCAGCCTTCCACTATGTCCCGCTGCACTCCTCCCCAATGGGGAACAGAATTGGGCGTACTGCCGAACGCCTTCGAGTTACCGAAAGCGTCTCCAACAGACTCTTGAGACTGCCTCTGTTCTGCGGCATCGCCGAACTCGAAAGGACAAGAGTCGTGGAAACGATAAAGGAACACCTATGCCTCACAGCCCGTCGCACCATCCAACCAAAGGCAGCGTAATCGCGGGCCGCCTGTAACGCCTGCACACGGAGTCCGGTACTATGAGTGATGGAACAATATACGGCTTTCAGGCACATCTAAGCCCCGAATTTCCTTCTCAGGTGATTATAGATGTGACGGAGCACTGCAATCTGGCCTGCGTTCATTGCCCGCATCCGGAGTACGCAAAAACTAACAAATGGACAGGTTGCCACTTAACGCTTGCGATTCACAATAGGGCGATTGATGAGATTGCCACTGCCGGAAAGGGAATATGTCAGTATGTTCGATATACGGCCAACGGTGAGCCACTCATTAATCCAAGCTTTCTTGACATGGTTAAATACGCGGGGCAGCGTCTTGACCACTGTAGCATCAACGTGACCACGAATGCCAAGAGCTTGAACGAGCGTCGCGCCCTGGCCCTGTTAAATGCCGGCGTTAATGTGATAGACATCAGTCTGGACGCATTCAAGCCGGAAACATATGCGAGGATTCGAAAAAAGGGTGACCTCCACAAGACCAAGCAAAATGTACTGCAGCTTTTGGATCTGATTCAGCAGGGGGATTTTGAGACAAAACTGGTGGTGAGTTTTGTGCGTCAACCCTTGAATGAAGGCGAAGCTGACGACTTTGAAAAGTACTGGAAGCATCAAGGCGTTCATTTTGTTGTTATACGGCGGCTTCACTCGGCAGGTGGCGCCAAAACAGAGCATGTAAAGCCTGAAACTGAACGTTATCCTTGCTTGTATCCGTGGGAGAGGATTACTCTGGCGCCTGATGGAGCACTCCATTTCTGCCCTCAGGACTGGGAGCATGGATCTGAAATATGTTCTCTAGCAGGTACTTCACTTCAAGAAGTTTGGCAGGGAGACGTGATGCAGGCACTGCGCAAGGCCCATCTTGACAGCGACTTCTCGTGCCATCGGTTCTGCGGAAAGTGTCCGGACTGGTCTACGACACGTTGGCCGTGCCAAGGTCGCTCTTACAGCAACCTGATGAGGGAATTGGTGCCGGCGGATTTACTTGCAGAAGGGGCTTTCGCGTGAAAGTTGGTATCATACAACCCAGCTATATTCCCTGGAAAGGATACTTCGATCTTGTCGACGCAGTAGATCTTTTCGTGTTTCTTGATGATGTCCAATACACGCGTAGAGATTGGCGAAACAGGAACCGGATCAATTCGCACTCTGGACCGCAGTGGCTGACCGTGCCGGTATTCTTCAGTCGACACGACGAGAAAACGAAGATCCAGGACGTCAGAATTGACAATTCCTCTGCCTGGCGGAAGAAACACATTGCCTCGATAACTCAGTCCTACAGGAAGGCCCCATATTTCAATACGTTTAGCGACCAGCTTTTTGAGATAATTGCCGGTGATTCTTCATGCATTTCCGACTTGGATATCGCTTTAACTCATCATTTGATGGATGCGTTGGGGATCAGCACGCGGACAATCGTGGCTTCGGAGCTCAATGTTGGTCAGTCGAGAGATGAACATCTCATTGAGATTCTATTAGCAACGGGTGCGTCATCTTATCTGTCCGGTCCGTCAGCAAAAAGCTACATAAGAAATGAGTTGTTCGCTGAACACGGCATTACTCTGGAATATATGTCCTATCGCTACCCCGAGTATCCTCAGCGATCTAATTCCTTTGAACACAACGTTTCAGTCATAGATCTGTTGTTCAATTGTGGGCCCGGTGCCAGGCTTTACTTTAAGGGCCTGGAGGCCAATGAGGTTGCTGCGGCATGAGTGCCAAGAAGTGCTTTTCAATTGTTGTGCCTGTTTATCAGAACGAGGCGAATATTGATTCCACGGTTGAAGCGCTTACCGGTTTGCGCAGCCAGCTTCCCAACTACAGCCTCCAGATTGTGTTTGTCAATGACGGCTCCACTGACCGGTCCTATGAACTTCTGCACGCGAATCTCGAACGCCATCCTGATGTTATTACGTTGGTGAACTTAACCAGAAACTTTGGGCAGACACCTGCGATTCGTGAAGGGTTTAGATTTGCGCGCGGCGATTGTGTGGGAGTCATCTCGGCTGACCTTCAGGAGCCCTGTGAGTTGTTTGTTGAGATGATTCGTCGCTGGGAATCCGGTAAGAAGTTGGTCATTGCCGAGCGAACCGCTCGTGAGGAAGGCGTTGTTCACAGGTTTGTATCCGGTCTGTACTGGAAGATGGTGGCACGCTGGGGTGTCAAAGGATTTCCGCAGGGAGGCTATGATTTTTGTCTGATTGACCGGCAGGTGGTCCATGAGCTGAATGGCATTGGTGAAAAGAACACGTCGATTTTTCCGCTGATCTACTGGCTGGGATATGACTGTGACGTGCTGTCCTGTACCAGGAGAAAGCGGTCCGAGGGTAAGTCACAGTGGACCCTATCCAAGAAGATCCGTCTTACCGTTGATACATTCATCAACTTTACCTACCTGCCGGTACAGTTTATTAGTTTCATTGGGATTGCGGCCTTTCTCTCATCTCTTGCTTATGGATTGTTTCTGCTGGTCAGATTTATGGTGTCAGGTGCTGCGCCTCAAGGCTGGACTTCCCTGGCCTTGTTGATAATCGGATTTGGTGGGTTGATTCTGTTGTCACTGGGTATCATAAGTGAGTACCTCTGGCGCATACTTGATGAAAGCCGACAGCGACCGGGTTCTATTGTGGATGAAGTAGTAAATCTGTCGCTTGACGTGAACATGGATCAGGCCGGACGTGCAGCATGAAGAGGGTTCCCAACCTGCTGCCGGTCAAGGTCGCATAGTTGAGCTGGTCCAAACAGAAGAGCATCGGTCGGCCCCTGCACAGGCGTCGCCAGTGCACAGATTGAGCAGGCTCCTCAGAGCGATCTCGCTTAGTTTGGAGGTTGCGGGCAAGTCGTTCGAGTGTGGTTTGCCTTATGCTCGTGGAAGGTTAGGTTTGTTGAGAAAAATACAAATCACCGTCCTTTTGATCTGGCATCTCTGCGTCCTGTTTTTTCTGGCTTCCACTGCCTTTACGCAATGGCCGGGTCTGCACCACGATTGTGCACTATACACGACGCCCATCATCAAGAGTGCGGCGCTGGGTCAGTGGGAGTTTGACGGATTTCTCTCCGCCTTGGTTGAACACGAGAGCCGCAGTTTTAACATGCACGGCCAGCTCTATCAGTTTATCTTCGCCAAGCTGCTGCGTTGTGCCAGTTATGAGGCGCTGTTCTGTTGGACCGCTGCGCTGAACGTCTTGACCTACCTGATCTACCTGACGCTCGGCATGAAGCTGTGTCGGCCTCGTTTCCCCCGCCTGGGGCCCTGGCTGGTCAGTGGTATGGCCGCAGTGACAGCACTGGCCTGCCTTTACCTACAAGGTCGGCCCGAGTGCCTACTGCCCATGCTCATGGCAATACCCTTTGCCCTGCGCGAGTGGCGTATCACGCAGAAGTATGCCAAATGGTCGGCCTACGTGGTCCTGGGATTGACGGTTGTGTTATCGCCCATTCCGGGTGTCTTTTGCCTGCTGGGCGTGGTGGCCTGGATGGCCCTGCGACACGGCAACGCCATGATACGTGAGATCGTTTACTGTGGCGTTGCCTCCAGCTTGACTGCCGTGCTTGTGCTCCTGGTAGCGAGTCCTGTGAATCCCCATGAGTGGGTCCTGAATACCATTTCCGACGGAAACAGTGCAACCGGCTTCTTTGAGCGTTTCGGTTTGCCCGCAAATCTAGGCGTTTTTCGTGACCTCACCTTGCTCGACCTGCCGCTATGGAACGTGTTCTGTTTGGGTGCATTCGCTATGCTGGCCTTTGCGCTCATCCGCCGGAGACGCTGGTGTCTGGCGTTGGTTTATGCCGTCATCTTTATCTTTGTGCTTATGCCCAAGACCTTAATCTACTCATATTTTGGCTTCATGCCCATTCTAATGTTGGCGCTATCCGGACGTGACGCTGATCTGTTGGATTTTCCCGAGGGACTGGGGCGGTTGCCCGTTGCGTTGTCCTCTTTCTTTGGTGTCTGGGGAGGCGCCGGCCTGTTTCGCGCAATGCTGTTGGCCGTTCTGTTTAGCAGTGGTGGCGTTTCTTTTTCTCAGACCCGAGCCGCCATACGGCAACTGGAGACCGGATTGCATGACCCTCGTGAGAAGATTGGCTTCATATGGCTGGCCAGACCGTCTTTCATGGCGTTTAGCACGGCGGATAATTTTCACATGGCTCTCACCTTGAATGTCTTGGAAAAAGGCAGGAAAGACCCTCTCCTGGAGCCGTACGAACAGAAGTTTGACTCCAAGATTCGCTACGTTATTCTACCGCAGCTTGGGCACGTCACAGAAGCCCCGCCCACACTCAATGAGGGTATGTTCCTGCTGGAAAGAAATGGTTGGTCAACACAGAGGGCTCGATTCTGTGGCTTGAAGCTGGGTGGGGCAATGCCGGGCTACCAATTTGCACTCTATGCGCGCCGGGAATAGGATGCATGTTATGACCCCTGAAGGGGTCTATGAGGAGCCAGGAATGCTGTCAGCCTTGTTTCCTCTTTATGCATTTCCCAAGGACCTTAAGCCTTCGCAATGGTGGGGCATGGCAGCGTGGTCTGTTGCCACCAAACTGATGACAAGAGTTTGATATTTGACGGAATTTGACGGGCATGGGGCAAGCAAATACTGGCGTACGAGCGCTACTCTCTCATCCCAAGGTTTACAATGCCTTTCAAAAGCTGATGGGTACCCAGCGGATCCGCCGCGAGCTTGCAGGACAATGGATTCGTGCTGAGAAAGGTGACAGTGTCCTGGATATTGGCTGTGGCACTGCAGAGATTATCGAGTTCTTACCGCCGGTTACATACTATGGCTTTGATGTGAGTTCACAGTACGTCAAGGCAGCGCATTCTAAATTCGGCGCGCGCGGGCAGTTTTTTTGCCAGAAGCTAACGCCCGACATGTTGGACACGCTGCCTGATTTTGATGTGGTTTTGGCCATTGGCCTTCTACATCATATGGATGATGGGCAGGCCGTAGAAGTTCTGAGTATGATTCAGACTGCTCTGCGTCGTGGGGGTCGGTTGATTTCGCTTGATCCTGTCATAGATCCTGAGCAGCGTCCTATTGCTCGTTATCTCGCAGTTCACGACCGTGGATGCAATGTGCGCACTGCAGTGGCCTACCGTGCATTGGCTGAAAAGGTGTTCAGGGACATTCGCGGCACCGTGCGGCACCGGCACTGTATTCCACTGGTTCCATACACGAACTGGATAATGGAGTGCACTGCATAAGTGCAGGCCGTCTCAAGGCAGGCTGCCTTGGGCGCGGGATGCAATGAGCAG
Organism: Pirellulaceae bacterium; assembly: GCA_016784735.1. Classification (GTDB taxonomy): domain Bacteria; phylum Planctomycetota; class Planctomycetia; order Pirellulales; family Pirellulaceae; genus JADHUC01. Next base: position 11,619 of record JADHUC010000387.1, read on the forward strand.
TGTGTTATGATCTCAAGGCCTTCCCACACGCGACCTGGAGCAGTACCGGGCCAAGGTATCGGCGGCGTGTTATTGTTCGACGTTGGTGCTGCAGCCGGGCCCGTGCCGTCCGGGCCGAGGTTCATGAGCCCCGAGTGGCGGGAGAAGGTGTACGTTCTGAGTTCGGAGTTCGGAGTGCGGAGTGCGGAGTGAGGGCTTGCTAAGTTTGGACATTCCTATGAACCATGTTCTCGTGACCGGCGGTGCTGGATTTATCGGTAGCTGCTTCGTCCGGCAGTGGCTTGCAGAGGAGAAAGCTGGCGTTGTCAATCTGGACAGACTGACCTACGCGGGCAATCTGGATTCACTGAACGCAGTTGCGAATGATCCGCGACATGTGTTTCGACAGGGCGACATCGCAGATTCGTCCTTAGTAGCCGGTTTGCTCGACGAATTCCGACCAAGGGCCGTCGTTAACCTGGCGGCCGAGTCCCATGTGGATCGGTCCATCGACGGACCTGCCGCTTTCATGCGGACGAACATTATGGGGACATTTCAACTGCTCGAAGCAGCGCTGGCGTACTGGCGGGGCCT
>JADHUC010000388.1 GCA_016784735.1 Pirellulaceae bacterium
CCGATCAGTTCGTCCGGCTCGCCGTACCGAGCCATGGGTGTGCCACCAATAATGCTGTCGGTTCGCTCCTTGGTCAGCAGTTTGCGGTTCTGCTCCGCAGGAAAGAACCCAGGGCAGATGCAGTTGACGCGTACTCCCTTCGAGGCGAACTCCTGCGCCACGTTACGAGTCAGGTTCAGCACAGCGGCCTTCGAGGCCGAGTAGCCAAAGACTCGTGACAGCGGCAGGTGAGAAGTCACGCTGCCGATGTTGACGATCGCGCCACTACCCGCTTCGATCATGTGACGACCGAATACTTGGCAAGCCTGAAATACCCCCCGCAAGTTGATCGTCATGATCCGATCCCAAACCTCGTCGGTCGCATCCAGGAAATCGGTGCCAGCATTCACACCCGCACAGTTGACCAAGATGTCGGTTCGGCCCGTTTGCTCGATCGCCGCAGCCAAGAGCGCCTCGATGGATTCGCGCGATGTCACATCCACTAGCGAGTAGCTGGCCCCGCCGCCCAACTCGCGCAATTCGTCCACTCGAGCCTGGCAGCCCTCGTCGGTCACATCCGCTACAACGACGTGAGCGCCGGCTCCGACAAGACCGCGACACAGCGCGCCACCCAGCACACCGGCGCCGCCGATGACCACCGCCGTCTGTCCCTCGATCCCAAACAGACCCTTCAAGTATTCTTCGACCATGTCGCTAACCCCCTTCATTTGTCGATTTCAGATGATGCAGTATACCGCATGTGGCTTCTGCCATTAAGACGGGGCGGCCGGCGAACGAGATCGCGAATTAGCCGCCGTTGACGACCAGCGCCACCTTCAGCTATGTTCGGGCTTCTTTCACTTCTCACGAGGATCTTCGCGAGTTTGCGAGATTGAAGAAGGAACACAAGAGAGAGAATAACATGAATCGGCCGAAAATGATCACGCAATTGACCCTCGGGCTGCTCTTAGCCACCACTGCCAATGGTCTTGCCCAGAATCGGCCGTGGCCCGACCCGATTGCCGAATATGTCTTGCCGGCGTTGAGCTTGGGGCTCGTTCAAGGCCCCATGCTGGGCCGTCCGGCGGCGACGTCTATCCGCATTTGGGTGCGTACCGAAGAAGCGATGGATTTCAAGATCCGCTATGCGACGCAGTTGCCGCTTGACGCCAATAGCCCGACGATCAAAGGTCAGACCGCGGCCTCCGCGGACAACACGGGGTTCGTGGATCTGACGGAGCTTTCGCCGTACACGCGATACTACTACGGAGTCGTGCTGAAAAACCGGTTGGCCGACACCCGCGTGACCCACACTGACCCTTGGCCCAGTTTTAGGACGCTTCCGGACAGCTCCACCGCGCTCGATCCAGTGAACAATCCTCGCGGCCTGTTCAATCTGTCGTTCTCGTTGTGTGTGGGCGCGTCGCAGGACCCCAAGCAAAGCGGCGGTCAGTACACGGATCCGCCCGCGTGGACCACGCTGCATCGCAGATTCGGGGACGAGGTCATGTTCCATATCATGGATGGTGATTACACCTACGAAGAGAAACGCGACGGTACACTCGAAGGCATTCGCGCCAACTACAAACTGTACATGGACCGTTCGCGTGGAATGAGCCGGTTTATGCGGTATACGCCTTGGCTGCAGATGTTCGACGACCACGAGGTTCACGACAATCTGTTCGGAGCCGGGCAGACGGGCTTCAAGAAGCTCCGGTCTCGCCACATCAATCGTGATAGTCAGCTCAAAGTATGGAACGAGTACGCGGGCTGGGCTAACCCGGACGCGCCGCAGTGCGGACCACTGGTCTTCGGCTCGGCAACCGTACGTCAAGGAAGTGATATTATCGAAACGCCGGATCTTGATTTCACGTCGCTGGATCCGCGGCAGGTCAGCACCATCTTGGTCGGCAAGAAGGATCGCAAGACGGATGCTCCGGCGTCAAGCAAGAACGCGGGGACGTATGGCCTGGTGAAGGTGCTAGATGCACACCGCATTCAGGTGACTCCGGCTTTCGCCGAGGATGAAACCGTTGATTTCACGATCGGGACCCATCATTACTACGACACGAAGATCGGAAACTGCCATTTCTTTGTGATTGATACTCGGAGCGAACGATCCGTTTTCAACGTCAAGGACCTGCACGATCCAGATACGTTCCTGCTCGGGGAAACGCAACGTCGATGGCTGGTTGACGGTATCAAAGCGACCGACGCCGATTTCATTTTCATTGTGTCCAGCGTTGGTGTCGTCGTGCCGCACAGCGCTTTCCATGTCAGGCCCGACTTGGGTGACAAATCCAAAGGGGACGGCTTCCCCGGCTTCGTTCATGAGCGCGAGCTGATCCTGGCCGAACTCGATCAGATCCAAAAGCCGATCATGTTCTTCACCGGCGACGTGCACGCCTCGGTATCCGCGCAGATCACCGACAACATTTGGGAGTTTATGGTCGCGCCGTTCAACTCGAACGGGCATCCGATCGGAACCCTGGGCAACATGCCCTTTACCGGCTGGTACAATGCAGAAGGGCGCTGGGTCCGAGTTAAATGGGTCGGTAGCGCCCCCAATAACGTTCACTATTCCCGCTTGCACCGCACCTTTTTCGCCGTCGCACGTGTCAACAACGTATTCTCGACCGCGCGACCTGACGGAGAAGGTCCCGGTTACCAGCATGTTCCCTACGCCTTTCCCCAAGTGATAGTCACATGGTACGACGGTTACACCGGATTGCCCGCATACAGCGAAACGGTTTCCGCGTTGGATTTGCAGGATCCGCCGGAGAAGTAGTAGAACCTGGCTGAGGCTGATGAACGATTCTCGTGTCAGAAGCCGAGGGAATCATCATGAATCGTTCGATTGTTCTTCGTCTCGCCAGTTTCGGCATTGCTGTGGCCATTACGATGTGCCCGCCGTCGGCCGTGCGGGGAGACGACGTTCGTCCCAAAGGCGAATGGCGCCGTTGGGCAGTCGTAGCCTCGCCGGATGTCGCCCGATATGGGCTCCCGGATCTGATGACGGTGGCCCTTTCGGAGGATTCGTCTCTCGAACTGGTCGAGCGCGAGGAGCTTGCGGCTGCCATGCGAGAACTGGAGCTTGCCGCCTACCTTGGCCCCGACGCCGGCCGCCAGAGGCTCCAGCTTGGCCAGGTGCTCAAAGCCGACGCGCTCGTGCTGTTGTCGCTCGAGTCGCCACCGGCTGAAGCGGCCGACGATGACGCCTCGGAGTTCTTGAAGCTGATCATCGCCGAATGCCGATCCGGAACGCGACTGACGATCGACTACTTGCCGTACGACCGCCAGAAACTGGATGAGTTAGCGAAACAATGTGCCCGGGAGGTGAACGACACACGACGTCGATTTACCAAGGGCATCGAGCGGACGATCGGCGTCACGCAGTTTCTGTCGAAAAACTTCGCCCATGACTATGACCATCTCCAATCAGGGTACGCCGGCCTGTTGGCCAACGCCTTGACGGCATTTCCCGGCGTGGCAGTTATTGAAATCGAAGAAGCCCGCGCCATCGCGGCCGAGTTGGAGCGGTCCGGGGACGACCTGGCCGAGCGCGTGGTGCCTTTGATCGTTACAGGGCAATTCGAAGTCTCGAAGCCCGAGTCGGTCGATGGGAAGCCGACGATTGATCTCGTGGTCGAATTGTCCCGTGGCGGCAATACCGTTGGCCGTGGCGTCCTCGACGACCGCCCGCTGGCGGATGTGCCCGGTTTGCTGCGAGACAAGCTTGCGCGGACGATTATACAGCGATCGTCGACGTCAGATGGTCCCAGTTTTTCGATTGATGAACAGTATGCTCTTCTGGTCGCGCGTGCCGACACGTTCGCTCGCGTCGGAGGATTCGAGCAATCAACGGCGCTTCGCGAAGCCGCCTTGTTGCTGAAGCCTAACGAGTTGGAGCAGAAACTGACACTAATCAGCGAGTACCTACGCGGACTGCGTGCTCGTTCGCGAGAAACGTGGTCTCAGCTCGTCGCGGAACGCAACGACACAACGGCTCGTCCCGCAGACGCGAAGTACTGGGACACGGCCCATGACGGGCACATGAAGATTCTGCGCGTCTTGGCGCATCACATCGAAGAAGTAATCCATCGCCGTCAAGTCAACGCCCGCGAGGCCGATCAGTTGGTGTCTGGGTTCAGGGAAGTCCTTAGCGGCACGAACAACGTCCGTTACGGAGCAGCTAACGTTGCCAAGGGGAGAAACCTGCTGGAGACGTTTGCTTGGCGTGTCTTTCCGCTACTCAGTCAGCTTGACCCCGACCTGCGTGGCGGGGCCGTGCATCCGGCACTCCGTGATCGAACCGTATCGCTCGACAAGACGTGGACCGCCGAGCAGCAGCGTGACAGGTGGACTTCGACCTCGCTTAGCCTGTTGATGTTCACACTTCCCACGCTGAGGGGCGGAGGAGGGCTTCCCTCGGATCACCAGCCAACGCTTGGCGACTTGGAGAGGTTCTTGACCGAGGTGCCAACCGGCTCGTTGCCGATACGGCGAATGGCCCATAAGACGATGCGGTTTGAAATCAAAGGAACCGCCGAACAGGTAAGCAGATTCTACGAGCGATTGAAACAGAGTAAGAATCCGTGGAATGGATTCTATGCTCGTTGTGGCCAGTTGGCTCGAGCCGTTGTCGGGCAACCTCAGTCTGATATCGGCCGACCATTGAAGGACGAGCTAGACGATCTGCGCAGTTTCGTCGAACAACGTGCTCCCGGCGAAGATGCGGAGTTGGTTCGAGGTACGTACCTTGCTGAATTCGATCGACTCGAACAGTTGATCGAGCGGCGAGCAGGAACACACGTTGCGGCCAGTCCGCATCCGAAGCCAGGGCCATCGCCATTCGTCGAGCTGCCGTCGCGGATTGAGTTCGAGAAGATTGAAAAGCGTGGGTGCCATTGGGAGTCCATCCAACGCTGTACGGACGAGCTCGACCTGTGTTGGTGGAAGTACGAGGTGGCTTTGGCCCCGGAGCCCGGGCAAACCGTAACACTGCATCGTGCCCAGACGCCTGAAGAGCACGTGGCGTCGGCCCATTGGGACGGACGATTTGTCTGGGTCGTAACGATGGCCAGCGGAGTACGAGTATATGACACCAGCGCACGCCAGGTTATCTATTTCCAGCGGCCTCAGACAACCGGCGACGAAACCGAAAATCGACAGCCTGATCGGTCCAGCCAGGATCAGACCGCCGTGGGACACGCTGGCAGCGTACGCGACAATGCCGGCATAGCTAGAGTCGACCTGCCGCCGTACGAGCGGATTGGAAAACTGCAGAAGACCACGAGCCCGCCGTTACGCCTTCACCCGGTTGGAGCGGGACGAGCTATCATGATGGGGCGGTATGGCAAACTTAACCGGTTATGGTTTGCCCATGCTCAGGTTGGCGATTCGAGCGAGGGCAAGGCGGCTTCGATCGACGTCTTCCACACGTGCACGAAGGTTCGATCCGATCCCGACGCACCGGACGACGATCCCGAACAGATATTTCTTGCGTGTTGGATGGCGGAGTTGCAGGAGCCGGAAAGCGGTCGACGACAATTGATCGTCGGACGCATGCAGGAACATGGCGACAGGAGAATCGGCCGCCAACCTCTTGTCGTCGATCTGGAAACGCTAAAAGCATCAGTATTCCCGTCGCGTTTTCCGTCGATGAACTTCCTGCCCCGGTACTCCTTCGATGGCAAGATCCTCCACATGGAACGTTCCAGCGTCCATGTCTTCACTCCGAATGCCGACGGTTCCGTCGACTGGCACCACACAAGTGCTGCTACGGCATACGACCTAACGTCAAGACCTGGCCAGTTCGTGATCGACCACGCTGGTTTTCTCTACATTACGGGGACCCAATGGCTGCGGATCGACCGAGCCACGTGGAAGGTCGAAAAGCTGACAACAGATCCGTTGCCAAAATGGATGCAATTCAAGCGTTACGGCCTCTCGGCCCATCACGGCCTGGTTGCCTGGGATTCCGGCAAACCACTTCATCGAGTCACGATCGCGGAATGAAAACGGACGGTTCTTGCGTCTGCAATAGGCTGGCAGAATGATGTGGGCAGAACGATACAGCTTTCTTCTGGCCTTCCATGATTCTGCCCCCATGATTATGCCATTCGTTCTTCCTCTAGGTCGCAGCCGGTGCTCTTTCGCGCCTGCGACGGCGGTTGGTGATCGAAAGGCGAATAAGTTGTACGATGCCGACGACGAACGCAGCCAGGGCGGCGATGGGGAATAGGCCGAACAGCAGACTGAACACACCGGCCAGAAATAGCAGGCTGGCGCCCACTTGCGAGCCCACAAGCCACGGGACGATGCGGCGGGCGAATCGATAGACGACGTACAGCACCACGATGGCGACGGCGATCGCAAACAACCACGCGAGTCGCTCTGTTATTGGCGCGGAGACGGCGCGTGCCGTGATCTCGACTTCGCCGCGTGGTGTCGTGAACATGAACTCGACCCCGCGGTCGGGCAGGTCGACGTCGAGGCTTGCCAAATGATGTTCGATCCCTTGTGCGGGGGCAGCATCGACTTCCCAGACCGTCGTCCGTCCATCGCTCGCGGCTGTCGCCAGTCGAGTACTGTCGGGCGACATCGCCAAGCCGTTTACACTCGCCCCGCCCTCGTCGTCGACTCGAGCGGCCTGTCCGCCGCCTGCTGACAATCCGGGGCCACGAAACTGGGCTCCGTTATCCCTCCAAGCTTGTCCCTGTTCGTCGCTTTGAGTGTTATCCCTCTCGAGTTGGTCCTGGTACTGTTTGGTCAGTTCTTTCTGACTGCGTGCCACGGTGCCGGAACGGGTCTGCGCGGCTCGGCCTTGACCTTCCGCTTGTTCTTGTCCCATGGGCTTCTGGTCCTGCGCAGCGATGCTTTGCAGCAGTTGCTGTTCAGCCGCCAGCCCCTTCAGTTTGCCTCCGACCTGCTGTTGCGGCATCTTGGACTGGAATCGGGCTTCGATGTCCTTCTGCGACTGCTTGGTCTTGCGTTCGAGCTTGTTGCTCGCAATCCATTTACCGAGCGTTTCGTTGCCGGCTTGCGGCTGCGCATCCTGCGGCTGGGGCATCGTAAAGTTGGGACTGAGGTCGGTGACGACGTTGCGAGCCAGCCCGTTGTCCTGGCCCATCCAGAAGCTGTTCAGGCGGTCGCGATTTCCGACGACCACCGCCTCACCCTCCTGGACCAAGAATTCCTCCGCTTGCTTCTGGGCTTCCACGACGACAGCCGCGTTGGCGATGTAGTTCTTGTTGAATTCCGCGTTCGAGTCGATGAAGCCCCTGTATGTGTCGTGGTAGTTCTGCTGGGCCAGACCAATCTGTTTTAGGTTGCTTGCAGAACGCAATTTGGCGTAAGGATTGCTGCCGGCAAGCACTTGCTTGAGCCGATTCGCCTGCTTCTTGTTGTAGAGGAAGAAGCCAGCCTGGTACGTCCCCTCCTCGTACACTCGCCGCATGGTTCCGCCAAAGTCGAACCAGCGATGGGTCTCCGGAAGACGCAGCCGGACCTGACTCAGTTCGACGTTGATGTTCTCGGTATGGATCAGAGGGAAGCTGACTTGTCGATACGTCCCGACCCGTCTGAGATGGCCACCGTATTTCAGGACGACCAGATAGTCCAGATCTCCTTCGGCCGTTTTGATCAGGGGGATGCGCACCAGGTTGGGCGACTGGCCGCCCGGCACTTCGGTCGGTTTGACTGGTTCTTCCGACACGGTCGCCGTCCACAAGCGGGCGCCGTCCGGCAAGCGGATTTCCAGGAACTGTTCGGTCATGTTGTTTACATGATAGGTTTGCTGTCCCCGATAAGCGCCGTTCGCATCCACGATCAGCAGCGTCTCGGCCAGCCCGATCTGCGCCCCGGCCGTCTCGACCGTTTTGCGCTGCTTCGTGTTAAACGACAGCTTGGGCGACGTCGCATCGCCTTTGACGATGAACGCCGTCGTGATTCCTTCGCCAAGAATCGCGGCCAACTTGCGCCATTCCGTCTGTTGCCGGTTCAGACGCTCGACGCCGACCTGGTCGCCCACGAGCAATTCATCCCTTCCTGCGTTTTCCAGCGTGACGTAACGCACGTCCGTGCTGCCGGTTTCCAGAACGGGAATTGGCGCTTCGGGCAACGCCGCGTCGTCTCCGGAGGTCATCAGCAGGCGATCGTTTTCCACAACCACTCGGTATTGGTCTTTCGTTTCCTCCTGTAATTCCAGCCGGAACCGTTTCCAGCCATCGCCCGCGTCCTCGATGGTCTTCTGGCGGAGCAACGGGGCCTTGACCCGGGCCTTCTCCATCCAATCGGGCAACAGGAAGGACACCTCGCGGATACCCGCTTTGCGGATGGTCAAATCCACGATGATCGTCTCTTCGATCGCCACGTCCGTGACCATCACGTTCGTTATCGTGTGGCCGCTGACGTCTGCTTGGCGAGGCGTGATCTCGAACGTCGCGTCGTAGTCGGGCGCTTCGCCATCGAGCGCCTCGTACCGAAGCGCCAGTCGCGAGGCGGATTGCTGATCGGTCTGGAGCCAGCCGAACGTGTCCTCCAACAAGATAACTTCGCATTCTTTCAGACCCGTGGCGGTGACGTCAAAAGCAGGGTCGATTTGGACCACGATGTCGCCCTGCTGACTTGCCACATCCAGCACTTCCAGCTTCGGCGCCGGAACGGGGTCTGCGGCCTGGCGGCGCCCGAGCGAACCGAAAATCTGAAGTGAAAATGGCTGATCGCGCCCGGCGCCAAGGTAGATGCTCAGTAGCCCGCGTCCTCCTTCGTTAGTGACCGTCCAATCGAAGTCCCCGGGCGCGGAGACCGAATCGAGTTCCAACGAGTCGGGAATGTACAAACGCACGCGATGGACTGGGCGCCGGTCCACATCGAGCGTCACTTGACTTTCCAGCGTCGTTTCCCGCTCGGCGATCCGTAGCAGCGTGCGCAGCGTGGCCGATGTCTCGCTGACGACCGGTTTGGCCGTCAGACGCACGGTGAAAGGAGCTGTACTGAAGTTGTAGGTTTGGTAGGGCTGAAGTCCCAGTGCGCTTCCTTGGACGGGGGCACCCTCTTGGACGCTGGCGATGGCATCGGCGGGGATGTCGGTGCGCGGCAAGCCGGTCACGTTTTCGATTTGCAGATCCAGCAAGAGACTCCGCCGGATGGTCAGGCGGCCTTTGTGCAGTGCCGCGTCCGGGACCAGGACCACTGGCGCATCGAGCTCGGTCGCGGCGTCGGGTTGAACAACGCCGCGCCGCGAAAGGTGCAGTGTGACGGTCTCGCCGTCGGAGGCCTCGTCCAGCAGCGTCACGTCCAAACGTTGTCGATCGTCGTCCGGCTGGACCTGCCAACCTCGGACATTGTCGCCAACGACCTTTTCGACGAGATAGTCGGCCGGGATCGAAATGGCAAACGCGTCTCGATGGCTTCGTGGAAACTGCAGGTTCAAACGCCAGATCAACCGCAGACCGTCTTCCTGGACATCCAGCACGGCTTCGGAGCTGACGGTCAAGCTGCGATCGACTTGACCTTCAGCCACTTTGGGCCGCCACTCGATCTTGAACTCCCGGTCGGCGCTCAGTGCCGTGACGATCTGTTCGTTGTCGGCCGTCGTTTCGTAGTCCCCGCGATCGGAAATGCCGGTTATGCTCACTTCCGTTTCGGCCGCGGGCACAGTCAACGTCAGTGCCGTCGCCGGAGCGGCTGGGACACGCCCCGAAGCCACTCGCCAGCCACCGCGACGTTCGAGTTTGATGCGCACAGCCAGTTCCAATCGCTTGCGGCCTTCGCCGGAGGCATACAGTAGGGCAAAGCAACCGGGCGGCGCGGCGGTGATTTGGGCTTCGCTTTGAGCCACTTGAGCCTGAGCGTTTGGCGCCGGTTGCGGGGCTTGCTGAGCGGGCGCATTGGCCGCATCAGGCTGGTTGGCGACCGCCGGCTGCACGATCTGCAGTCGTGCCGGTTTGCCGTCCAGTATGGCCGAGGCCAAAACGCCTCCCGCCAAGTGCAATGGGATTTGTACTTCTTTGTCCGAGTAGATGTCGAAGTCCAGGTGTCCGGTCAGCAGCAAGTACTCGTCGCCTGCCAGCGTCGCGTCGAACGCGGCACCGGCCAGCGAGTATGGGACGACCGGCGGTTTCGCTTCGAGCTTCTGGTCGGGAAACGCGCGGTTCCACAGTTCGACGTATTTTTCATACGGCACCAGCACCTTTTCGGCGTCTTTGATCCCCTCGGCACCGTCGTCAGCGTTGTAGGGAATGATGACTGCGTCTTTTGGCAGCGTCACCGGTTTTGGCGGCTTGAGCAGTTCGATCAATCCAGCGGGGTCGAAGACCGGCGGTTTCGGAGCTTGGGCAAAGGCCGTGGTCGAGGCAGTCGCCAAAGCTAGGGCCAACAGCAACGCACCAGCGGCGGCTTGTCCAGCGCTCGCGGTTACGCCGGCGCAACAGCACGAGCAGCACTTGTGGGCCAGCCACCTGAGCACGCCGGCAACCAGGTAGTAGGGAACCAGCAGGCAGGCAGCGTAGAAGGCAAAATCGAACGTATCGCCCAACTGGTTAACCCAGTCGGTCACCACCAGGGCGGCCAGCGCCACGACAATGACGTACTTCGCTTTGGCGCGAACCGAGCGGCGGGTCAACAAGACGCCGATCACGAAGATCAACGACGCCACACCCCAGGCAAGAGACTCGATCTGATTCTCGTTAACCAGAGTCACCCCAAGCATCGGACGCACGCCGAGACTCTGAAATGTGACGGTCGGTGTATCTTCGTCTTCGATCTGCTGCAGATCAATTTTCAAGCTGCGGACGCCCTCCAATGCCCAGAACTTCGTGCGTTTTCCTTCCTGCTGCGGCGCTGTGCCCTGACGGCCAGTGACCGGGGCATCTTGAGGCGGTCCCGGTTGGCCGATTGCTTCGCCGGCTTGCGGTTGCGCACCAGGCTCGCCGCGTGCCGCATCCGGCGTAGGCATCTCGGGCTCTTCTTCCTCCGCCGCTCCGGCTTCCTCCATGCCCTCCGCGGGAGGCGCGTCAGACTTTGGCTCGGCAGCCGGGTCCGTCGCCTCCATCGGCATGTCCATGTCCGTCGCGTCAACCGTCATTTCGTCACTCGATTGTGTCACAAGTGCTGCTGGCGCCGACATGGACTCGCTAGTGTCGAACTGCACGTCGTCACGCAAGTAGTAGGCCTGTCCGGACTGATTCAGATACCCACGCGAATCAGCCGACCGGGCCGCTTCGCGAGCCGCCTGCATGGGAGAATGGATGCCTCCCAAAAGACCATACAACGCTCCCAGTGCATTCCATATTGGCGATTCGCGTTCTGGTAGGTCGGTAAACACTGTTCCGTGCGAATCCACAACCTGGTGCTCGGCAGGCAGCACCAATTCCCATTTGACGTCCGCCGCGGGAACTTCGCGTTGTTCCGCATCACGAGTGTCGCGCAGTAGCAGCACCGGTGCTTCGGCCCGCACGTCGCTCATCAGCGTGACCAGCTCTGCCGGTGTCTCGTACACGATCTGCAAATCGCGCATGGCGATCTGATTGGTGGCGGGCAGGCTCAACAGCAAACTGTCGCCGTCTTGCTGCGGCCCTACCGGTTTGCCGTCCAAGTAGACCGACCACAGCGTGTGGTTCGGCGGCAATTTGACTTCCAGAAAATGAGCTTTCGTCCTCAGTTGATAACGGGCCGACGTTTGAGCCAAGCCGTCGGTCGACAGCAGCGTTACCAGTTCGGCCCGCTGAACGATCGCCGTGGCGATTTCGTAACCCGGCCGTCGATTCACGTCGACAGTCACTTCCTTCGGCGCGCCGACGAATTCAAAGGCCCCCAATAATCGCCGTCCCACACGATACTGAGCCGCCACCAGTTCGCCCACGTCGACCCGGCGAGCGTCCGTGTTGACCGTGATATCCAGTTCCGCACTGCCTTCCACGGCAACCACGGCCGACTGGTACGCAACTCCGCCGGCCTGCGCGAGCGGCAGGTCGTAGTCATCCAGGTCCTTGTCTCCCAGCGGCATCTGAAAGTCGACGGCCAAACGAACCGCGCCCGTGGTCGCTTCGGCCAACTGGGCTGTCCATCGACGACCGTCGTCGGTCTCTTCGTTGCTGACCTTGACCGTTACGCCGTCCAGCCCAGCGATCAATAGAGATGTCGGTGTGTCTTTTGGCAGAAGCAGCGAC
>JADHUC010000389.1 GCA_016784735.1 Pirellulaceae bacterium
TTCATTGTCTCGATGGCCGGACTGGCGGGAAATTGTGGCGATACACGGCGGAGGGCCGGGTTGACTCGCCTCCCACCTACTACGATGGAATGCTCTTGTTCGGCACGCGGAACGGCTGGCTTTATGCCTTGAATGCGGAAACGGGCCAACTGGCCTGGCGATACGCCTGCACGCCGCACGACTGGCTTGTCGGAGCCGACGACCAGATTCAGTCAGCCTTCCCGGTTTGCGGCAGCGTTCTCGTGCAAGGTGGCGTGGTCTACGCCGCCGCTGGACTCTCCTCGCTGTTGTACGGAGGAATTACGTTGGTAGGGCTGGACCCGTTCACCGGGAACGTGATTCACCACACGCGTGTTCAGGAATCAACCGCCGAGAACATGCAGCGCCCAGCCCCCAGATACTGGCTAGACGGCCCACGCAACAAGACCGTGCAGAGGAATTTCTCCGGAGAAGATCGCGCCTCCTACTGGCATCTGGACGGCGCGCAGAACGACATTCTCGTCAGTGACGGACACGACATCTATTTGCGGACGCGACAGTTCGATGACAAGCTGGTTGCCCAGCCTGATCGAGTCCGGCACACGGTCTTCCATTCGTATGTCACCGGCACGGGCCTGCGTCTGTATGCCTCGTCAGGCCTTCTTGACACTTCATGGCACAATCGCGCCTATTGGGCGATGGGCGCAAACTACGGCCAGTTGCTGGTCTTCGACGACACCGTGACCCATGGCGTCAAGGTGTACAGAAGAAAAGCGGGCCTCAGCAACGCCTTCGACCCGGCCACCGACGGCTATATGCTCTTCGCGGCGCCCACCAAGGATATCGAGCGCAGGGCCGAATTCAAGGACGTCTTCCCACGGATTAACTTGAGTGAGGAGCACACCTGGGCGCAAAAACTGAAGCATCGCATTCGCGCCATGGCCGGAACGCCCTCACTCTTGTTTGCCGCCGGTGCGATCGACACGAGCGCCGGCTCCGACCCGCTAGCGGGATTGGAAGAACGCAGTGAGGCCTCGCTACTGGTTCTGTCCCGCAAACAGGGCGAAAAGCTGGCCGAATACCACCTGGCAGCAGCACCAGAGTTCGACGGTCTGATCATTGCCAGGCACCGGGTCTACATATCCCTGAAAGACAACTCGCTGGTCTGCTGGGCCAGCGGCAAGAGAGAACAATGATGGCCGTTCCGTTCACCGCGTGTCCTCTGATCCTCACCCGGAGCTAGCGAATTCATGGTCCTTATCACGTGCACTTCGGGGCTGATAGGCCAAGGAGGGGATCCTCATTTCGACGACGCAATTCGACTCAGTACACCGCGGCCGACGGATCAGCTCGAATTTGCGGCGGTGTGTCGGACATCTGCACTTTTTGGGCGGTCCAAAACTTCAGAGGTCGATTTCACCGACGCAGGTAACTGCATCTTGCCGAGCGCAGGCGGTGTGCCCCACCGAACGTCATTATTTCCTGCCCGCAACAGATGCATGGCGGTCGCATGACGGATGGTATGCGGGCTGCGGGCTGACGCTCTTGCTGGGCTTGGAGAAACTGATGGAGGCCGCGCCCGCTCGATGCACACTGCTCTGGATCGTGATAGTGGACACCATCGCAATCGGCCACTTCTTTGTGCGATACTCCGGCGATTGACGGTTCTCGTGGCGATCGCGTATACTCGTGCCGTTGGGCTCGCTCCTACAAGGGAAGGCGGCGCAAACCATGCAGCATCTTCTCGACCAGTGTCGCGAGAATTTCGGTCTTCCAGAACGCAGCTTTTCGTTCTGGACCCGATTCAGCTATCTCTATACGGAACGGGGCTGGTGCCGCAAGACCGACCGGCTGAGTATCTTCTTCGACCAACGGGATGATCTCCTCAAGCATGGTGAAGTCGTCTGGGGGCACATCGTTCAAGCCAATGAGAGGCTCTTCGAGGGTGGCGCCGGTGACCAGCCCGGCGAGATTGTCTTTCCGTCGATCGCGAGCGTACCGATCGACCCCGCCGAGTTGGCGGAAGTGGCATCCCGTCTGTTCGATTTGCGCGAGACTGGTCCCTTCAGCGGGCAACTCGCCGAGATTGCGGACCATCTCAACGACGAGTATCATCGCGTGTTTGGAATGCCCGTGCCCGACGAGTTGAGTCCGCAAGTCCAGTCCATGATGTCAACCTCGATGATTGCCCGCCGCCATCTGCCACGGCGCAGGCTATGCTGCCCGCTTCTGCCGATCATTGCCAGCCCCCGAGAACCGAGAATCGTCATGCCACTCCCGTCCCGTTACTGGCCGAAGGAGTTGGTACACTGGTGGACGCACCAATAGCGGACCGGCGGGCGGTCTGGCCCGCAGAACGCATTTGGCTACTTGCGGATTGTGCGTTCGGTCGCACCCACTGACTGTACGAAGTTCGTTTCCCGTGCGCGCGTCGGTGTTCACGACCGCTGAGTCAAGAGGAGGTTTCGCGCATCCTACCGCGGTCGATTTCACCTACGCACAAAAATGCATCTTGCCAAGTGCAGTCGGAGTGCGCCACACAAACAGGCAAGGAGCAGCTTCGCACCGGGCCATCCTGACGCCGCAGCGCCGGCCGTTGGGGGTGCCTACGGCTGCATGCACAGGCCCTGGTGATCTTGCCAATCTCGACTGCAGCTATTCACGGCCCGGCGCCTGCGCCACCGCCTCCTTTACGGTCACGCGTTCAAGATCATGCAGAACTCCGACTTGCACCGCCGCATGCACATCTGAACCTATTTCGGCGCCCTAGATCCTGACCAGACCAAGGAACGGCAAGAAGACTTGCAGAACGCGTTGCATTACGAAGCAAATCGCCCCGGAATGCCGTCTCGACCCGATTTTATTTGAATCCGAGCCCGGCAAGAGATAGAATCATCCCGGTTGGACGGAAAGAAAGGGCCTTTGAAGGGGAATGGGACATGTCGATGATTCGGAACAGGTCTTCGCAGAGACTTACGTTCTTCATCATTGCGCTCCCATTGATCGCGGTCGCGTGTGTGATTGCTGAGCGCCCGAGGGGAGATAGTGATGCGGACGGGGCGGTAATGCAGCTGACCTTCGGTGAGTCCAATGACGGTGGCGCCATTGCCTTAGCGGACGATGGAACAATCCACTTCGTCTTTGGCTCCAAACGGGCCGGCAACGTCGACATTTGGATGAAGTCGTCAAAGGACGGAATGAACTGGAGCGATCCCTGGCCGGTGGTGCAGACGCCGATCGACGATCTCTCGGGCTGCATGGAGAGGACGAGCGACGGCCGCTACCACTGACCGGACGCCGGGGGTTCGCCGTCTGGGACAGCAGCTCGTCGGATCTGGTCAATTGGACCGAGCCGGTTCGCTGGACCGAACGAGGTACGACGGGGTATTTTCAAGAAGCTCGCAACGGGGATTATTGGCTCGTAACTATCGCGGGCCGCTCCGGCAACCACGATCTGTATATCCAGCGCTCTGGTGACAAAGGAAAGACGTGGACAGATCCGGCTGCCATTACCAGCGATCCCCTGGAGGATTATCTCTTCTCTTTTCGGATTGCGTCCGATGGCACCTTTATCCTCCTGTGGGAACGCCACGATGCCTCGGTCTCCGGGGGACCGCTCGGCAGATCGACAGACATCTACCTATCCACCTCTGCTGACGGCATCGACTGGACAGCTCCGGAGCTCCTGACGCCAGAGACCGGCGAACCAAAAAACGTCGACACCATCCCCTCTCTGCTCGAAGGTCCGGATAGTCAGATCTACGCTGTCTGGCTAACTTCACGAGTGCGGTTAACGAAGCCAACCGTGGTCGGAGTGCCCGTCTGGCCCCACCGGGATCTCTCAGATGTCCGGCGTATACCAGCAGAGGGCTACGCCGTTTGTGGTCAGACCCTGAGTGACGGCCGTTACATGTTGGCGTGGGTTGCGAAGGTATCGGGCTCGAAGGGCGGGCATGACAACTTCTATCGGATTCTCGCCGACTTCAATTTCGAGGGTTTTGATCCAGTGTCGCACCCCGCCGCGGCCCCTTGATCCTGGAATCACCGGGGCTTCGCTCTCGGCCACTGGGCTTTATCTTCTCCGAGGGAAGAAGCTCCCTTGCGGGCTCCATCCGGGACGTGGAGCCCTTGCTCCCGTGCGCCGATCCATCGAATTGGCATGCGGAACCTGCTTCCCGGGGCACCAATCACCCGGAATGCGAGCGCCGAATCTCCCTGGACTAGCGCACCAACTCTGCCACAATCGTCAAGAATGCTGTTTGGCCGCGATTGCCAGGTCGTTTGTCTTAAAACCACCCAAGCTCCGGCGACAAATACTTGTTACCCGGCAGGAAGAACCTGGTACGCATAGACGCTCGCCCGATCCATGTGCAGTGTGGCCTCGACCGACTGCCCTTTGGGCCGTGGTGCCAGTACATCGCCGTCAATCCAGGTCGCAGCGGCGTCCAAACTGCTGCCCGTGAGGGGAATGGAGTTCTTTTCTGTTCTACCCGGCACATCCTCAAGCGATATCCGGACCGAACCGCCCTGTTCGCATTCGTAGTTGAGCAAGAGACGACACGGCTCCCTGACGCCGTCCAGCTTAAGTGTGAGGGATCCTTTGGGATCGCTCCGAAACCCGAACAACCGCCACTTCGGCCAGCGAGCAACGCCGATACGGCTAAGGCCTTCGTCGATCACCGTCTGCATTCGTTTGTCGTCAATACGACCTTTGTTGTTTATATACCAGCCGTGAATGCGAGTGTACGCAGTGAAGTAAAGCCATTGCTCGTCTCCGACCGTGACCGGGCAGGAGGAGGTATATACGGTGCCTTGGCCAAAACTGGGGTCTGCGTGGCTGATGAAATCGGGGCGGCCGGGGACGTGCTCCCAGTGCTCTCCGCGTCCAGCCTGGTAGACCAAGGTCACGTCGTTCACTCCGTGCATGCCGGAGTGGCGGAATTGCCAGAGGAAGCCCACCGTACCCGATCCGGCAGGCATCATGCCCATGCCGTAGTAGTCGCCAACGGGGTAGCCGCGGGAGCGGGCATCGGTATCGGCAAGTTCATCCGGCAGCAGCGCAGAATGTGCCTCCGACCAACGGCCGTCTCGGAGTTCCGCGATCCCGATCGAACGGCGCGGGATACCGTTGACATACGGATACGGTCTTACTTTCAGGGCGACGATACCCCGCCTCTGTCCCGGATGGTAGATGCTGGTGATGACATCGGAGGACTTCCACTGCGGCACGGGTTGGTCATACTCCCACTTCAGGCCATCGGCCGAATGCGCCGTATAGTAGCCATAGCCCCCGCCACCCCTGATGCACATCGTGGCGCGATAGCGGGAGCCGGCCGGTGCATCCGGATCAATGAAGACCGTGAATGAATGGCCGAATATATCGACCAGGTTGTTGTCCGTACCCTTTCCCGCGTAGTCCACCAAGCCCAGTTTCGGCTTCCGCCAGGCCAACCCGTCGTCGGATTCAGCGTAACCGATCAAGCTGGAATTCGAACCGTTCTTCCAGTCACGCGGCCACGCCTGGTACCACATACGAAAGATCCCGTTCTCACGCAGGACCGTCCCGTAACACATTGTGCCAGCCCCGTCGACGAACGAATCCGGCCCCAGGACCGACTCAGGGTGAATCCTCGGTTTTCGCTGGAAGAAATAGATCTTTCCTGTTCTCTTGGTGATCTCGGTTCGAGATTCGAATAGCAATTCCATTGCAGAGTTCTTCTTGTACGCTGTTTTTGGTACGGATGAGTCGGCAGCATGCAGAACGTTGGCAACGCCGACGATCAGCATGGTTAACAGTATTTGTCTCATGATGATTCTCCTTGTCTTGCCAACTCTGGCACCGACTTCAGCACCCGCGCCAGCTCGAACACTTGACCCGACATATCCTGTTTGGGTTGAGCTTGGAACCGATCCAGGCTCGGAGCAGTCGCCATCTTAACCGCCCCGTCCCTCACGTCTATGAGTAGGTTGGCAACGTGTCGCTGCAAGGACATGGGATCTTCCCGTGTCGACCGCAAGACACGATGGGCGTTGGCGCCACGAGGACCTCGGTGTTCGGGGCGACACAGGTCACGACGTTGCAGTGGAGTGCACCTGTTTAGACGCCAGCACTGGCGCTGGTGAAGTTCTATCGTACCGGCAAAACAGAGCCGACAGGCTCAACAAAACCGGCACAGGGGAAGAGGTACCGGCACTCCAAATTCGCGCGAAACCGAGCGGATCCCTTCCACGGCAGAAAGATGTCGCTGGCTGAATCCAATCGAGAAAATCCTGCGAATTGGTTTGGTAGTACACACCACAGGCACTCTGTACTGCCGCAAGCCGGAAGCCATGTGGATTTCTACCAAACACTGATAACGCAGGAGTATCCAAATGAGAACGTCTATTAGATGTCGTCCAGCCCACGGTCGTTTAGCCCTGCTGTGCGTCGCAGCGATGTACCTGCTTTTGGGCACCGCCCAGGTCCGGGCCGATTCGGATCCAAGAGATATCGTCGATACGGCCGTCGAAGCCGGCAATTTTGACACGCTGGTGGCCGCCGTTAAGGCAGCCGAACTGGTCAACACCCTGAAGCAGCCTGGGCCATTCACAGTGTTCGCTCCGACCGATGGAGCATTCAACAACCTGCCGGCTGGTACGCTGGAGTCGCTGCTTAAACCGGAAAACAAGCAACAGTTGGTGGATATTCTGACCTACCACGTTGTGTCCGGTCGTGTATCTGCACGCGACGCGTACGGCCTCAACAACGCAGCTACCGTTAACGGACAGCGTCTGAACGTGGCCATACCTGACGGAAAATTGGCGATAGACGGGGCGAGTGTAGTTGCCACAGATATCAACTGCTCGAATGGCGTGATTCACGTGATAGACCGCGTCTTGTTGCCCGAGCAGGCGCGTATTCCGGCTGCGGCGAAGAAGGCTGGCAAATTCAACACTCTGCTCGCTGCCGTTTCAGCCGCAGGACTGGCCGAGGTTTTGGATGGTTCAGGCCCGTTCACGGTATTCGCCCCTTCGGACCAAGCATTCGAAAGGCTGCCCGAGGGCACTGTAGCCTCACTTCTTAAGCCGGAGAATAAGAATAAGCTGGTTGACATTCTGAAGTATCACGTCGTGAGCGGTAGAGTATACGCGGACCAAGCGGCGCAGGCCAAACAGGCGAAAACACTACTGGGATCGGTGCTGGAGACTTCAGTATCGGCCGAGGGACTCCGGATAAACGAATCGCTGGTGGTTCAGGCTGATCTGGATCTGGCCAATGGCGTCGTACACGTCATCGATGCTGTGCTCTTGCCGGAACCGATGAACCCGCGTCAGGCGATGCGGACGCTCCACGACGCCATTCGTCGCGGAGTGCCTGTGTATAATCACGGTGACCACCGCAAGTGTGCGGACATCTACATGGCTGCCTGCAAGATGATTGTTGATTCGGAGAGCGATCAGATGCCGCAGGAAGTCATGGATGTCTTGCAGCGGACTGTCACGCGTGCCAAACATATGCATCACTCCGGTGCACGTGCCTGGGCGTTGCGGCATGGCATGGATTCGGCTCTGGGCAGTATGCGTCAAATGTCGCTGGCGAGCGTAGAGTAGGCAATCATGAGAGACGGCCGTCGCGATTCCAACGCCCAGTTCTTTGGGCCGGCGCATTGGCATCAGCCGGCGCGTCGCCTGAAGAATGGGGCGTTGCTGTCGAGGCCGGCAAAATCAGCGAGGAGGACGCAGCCAAGAAATTCGAGGCCGCCGAAAAAGCGGTCAAAGAGAAGATGGCCGCGGGACGTGGCGAACGTGGTTCGAAGGTGCCGTCGAAAGCGGCAAGATGACCCGCGAGGAAGCCGACGCGAAGTACAAGGAGATCCGTGAGAAGCTCGCTAAAGAACGAGGCGGCAAACGATAATCTCTCGATGATTCAACGTGATCAATGTTGAATCGGCGACGCGCGGCTCGGACGAAGGTCCGGGCCGCGTTTTATTTTGGAGAAATCATGGTTGGTCCATCAGGTAGAACACGGGTTGTGGGGCGGTCTCCTGACCGTCCCACCTCGCCGACCGCAGGTCTCCCGCATTCCGTGAAGACGTCAAGAGAACACAAACCGGATTACGGGAAAGGGGAGACCTTCGGTCAGTCGCGCGGGCCGGTCGGGAGACCCGCCCACAACCCGGGCAGTGTAGTCATCACGCTCCGTCGTGATGACTACACTGCTAAAACGGTATCCGTTTGTATCGTTTTTCGCTCTCGCCACATGATGTCTACACCAACGTCGTACAGTCGCGCCGGCACGTCGACCTGGGTGGGGCCGTCGAGAAAATCCACTTCGAAGCCCGTGGTGAGGATAAGTAGATTCTCGAAGCTACCTATTGGAACCGCGACGCTGAGCGAAGTGTCCAGATCGCTGATGCCCAAGCCATCGTCTCCCCCCTGGTCGATCCACGCTCCCGAAAATCGAAAACGCTGGAAGAACCCCTTGCGATAGCGTCGCACCGCGTAATCGTCGCGGCGACGGACAATCTCCAGCGCGCGATTTCGAGGCGTATCAACAGCGTCTTCAAACACCGGTGGTAATCGCAAGAAGGACGGATCCGGGGCGTCTTGCAGAGCCGGTCCTACCGACCCGGTAGAACCCTCAGAGTTCCCGTATCCCGACGGCTGCCCCGACCACCGATCCGGCGGCGAGCCGATCTCTTGCCCGCAGGTGGCCAGCGGCGTGGCCAAAGCCAGCATGATCCACGACGCCCCAGCGATGAAACGTGCGCCCGTCGCGGCTGGTCATGAACGTCGGCTCGACCTGGTTTGTCTTGAGGAGCCGCGTGGGGAACCCCAGCAGAATGTGCGGTGCCCGCTCGTACATCCGATACAGATCGCCGTCCTGGAAGATCGTGTAGAACGCGCAGGTGTTGCCTTCCCAAGGCTTGTCGGTCACGATCGCGACTTCCTTCGCCTGGGGCTTGTTGAGATGGAGTCGAGCGTCGCCGCTTAGCCCATCGATCAGATAGTCGTCAACGAACAGTTCCAGCCGCGAGCCGATATCAATCGGTTCGGCCGCCCTGGCACCGCCCGACGCATCGAACCGCCTTTTCCCAGACCGCGTCGGTCGCCCCCACCGCTTGCTCGAAACGCAACTCGCCTGCGCGCGCCTGTTCACGACCGAGGTCACTAACGCAATTCGCCAATCTGCAAGGGTCACGTCGCCCCACTCGCCTACTACCCGCCCAAAAAGATTGGTCTCTGTGGTTAGACTGATGGCGCGAAGAGTGGTTGTTTCGCCGCAGGGAGGCATGTGGACGGAACAGGACTGATGTCCGCAGGTCCTGAACGGACGACATCGCGGGAGGTACTTCGCCCAGTTTGGAGCGCCTTGATCGTCGGAAATTCGCTCATGTTTTCTTGGATTTTCGTGTCCAATCCGGCGAGTTCGTGGGAAGTATCTATGAGCCATGAACACGGAATGCGATCATCCAGCCTCGAAAACAGCGATTCAGCAGGAGTCCGCGATGCACAGATGCGGAAATGAACTCTGCGATTCTCTCCCCCAGGTATTTTCACGTCTGTTGATGAGAAAACGCTTTCATAGTAGAGTCGAATGGCCATAGAGAGCATTCGTCAGCAGCGGCAATTCGTGGTGCATCGCAAGGAAACAGCACAAGATGAGGCCCAGCCAATCGGGAAAGATCGGTCGCTTGCTCATAGCTGCCGTCATGCTGCCGTCGTTGGCCGACTGCATATTCGCTCACGAGCCGGCTGGCTGGTGCGACTGGCGTGGACCGGAACGCGCGGCCTATTCGCCCGACGTGCCCAGCAGCCTGCCGTCCAAATTGATACCTCAGTGGACGCGGCCCCTCACCGGCTCCGGGTTGGCTGGCCTGGCGGCCGCTGATCACCGAGTCGTTCTGGCGGACAAGACCGCCGATGCCAAGAACGACGTCTTCCGTTGCCTCGACGCAGAGAGTGGGAGGGAGGTCTGGAATCTGACCTACTCCGCCCCTCAGAAGATGGACTATGGCAACGCCCCACGTGGCACGCCCGTCATCCACAATGGTCTGGTCTACCTGCTCGGTGCATTTGGGCATCTTCACTGTGTACGACTCGACAACGGCGAAGTCACTTGGAAGAAGGACTTCGTGAAAGACTTCGGGGCAACCGTTCCGATATGGGGATTCTGTTCCTCACCACTGGTGGTCGACGACAAGCTGATCATCAACCCCGGCGGAGCAACGGCTTCGATCGTCGCTCTGGACCTGGTAACGGGCAAGACGATCTGGGAGACTCCCGGAGACAAAGCTGCCTACGGCGCGTTGATCCTTGCGACTCTCGGCGGTCGCCGGCAGATCGTCGGCTATGATGAAACATCGGTTGGTGGTTGGCTCCCACAAACGGGTGAACGACTGTGGCGCCTGGTTCCGAAAGAAGAAGGAGAGTACAACGTACCCACACCGGTAGTCGTTGGCGGCAAGCTATTTCTGGCCACAGAGATGAACGGTGCACGACTGCACGGCTTCGACTCACAAGGCCGTATCATTCCCAAGCCCCTCGCGACGAACGAAGACTTTTATCCCGACATGATATCTCCGGTTGCGGCCGGCGAATTGGTGTTGGGTGGGTCCGGAAGCCTGATGTGCCTGGATATCAACCGTGGCCTTGAGCTCGCATGGGAGTCGTGGGACGACCACTATGTTGAGTATTTCACGGCAATTGCCGGTAATGGACGCATCCTGATTACCAGCATTGACGGTTGGCTACATCTGTTGGAGAAGAACAGTCGGAAGCACCATGTCATCTCGCGAATCGACATGTTCCCGGGCCTGTCCGAGAAGCAACGGCAGACATGGTCCCACCCGGCACTGGTAGGTAACCTGTATTTCATAAGGAACCAGGCGGCCGCCTATTGTTTCCGGATCGACATGCCGCCGGGGAGCCAGGACAATACGCTCAGGAAAAACGAGGTACTGGAACCCAGGGAGACCCTGCCATGAAATTCACGTCTTGGAGGATTCTAGTTTTCGTCGCGATCTGCACCTGCGCGACGGTTGTGTACGCGCATATCTGCCATAGCATTTTCAGAACTCCCGGGCTCTTGGCGGTTCGACCAGAGAAGGACACGGTCACCTTGCGAGAAACGGACACATTCAAGGTCTATGCGCAGAACAACTACATCGCGCCACTCACCAAAGTGGCGCTGAGCGCCAAGACGGAGGACGAGGGCATCCAGGTCAGCATATCGCCGGAAATGGTGGCGTGGCTACGCCCGGGGGAACGTACAGAGTTCACCGTAACGGTTGATACGAAGGACAAGCAGGCACGAGACCTGAACCTTGATTTCGCTATTGATGCGTACGAACTGAAGATGCGGCCCATTCAGGATCCCACCGACGAAGAGCTCAGGGATGTTCTGAAGAGAACGTACTTGTGCGGCAAAGTCTATGCGGCAGAGCTTCTGGCAAGTCGTGGACAGGAGGATGGAGTGGACTTCCTGAAACGCGTGATCCGACGCGACCCGACGCTCAAAAACCGGAGGTCCGTACCACATCACAACGCCGGCCGCGCCGCCTGCCTCGTCGGCCGCATGGGCCACAAGAAGATGGCGCCGTATCTTCGCGAACGATATAAGTTGGAGGAGAGCACGTGGATACGCGGGAACATCCTCATCGGCTTGGCTCAACTGGCGTTCGAAGAAGATCGGCAGGTATTTGCCAAGGCGCTCAACGATCCAGACAAATTTGTGAACACATGCGCCCGGCTCGCAATGGCGATACGCGACGACGCGGAGGCGCAGGAGAAGCTCAAGCCGCTTCTGACCGCACCTGAATTGGAGGTGCGGATCGCTGCAGCCTGGGGGCGCGGCATTGCAAAGGACGAGGAAGCGATTGCGATGCTGCGGTCCCTCGTGAACGTAAAGACCGGCGTGCAGAATAAGGTGGCGAACATGATGCCGGACCTGCCGGGCGACGAACAGACTCCCGGCGGTGGATGGGGCAACTACCTGCCGCGGACGATGGCGGGAGAAGCCTTGCTCTACCTGGCAGGACGCAACCTATGAAACGAACGATCTGTTTGTTGATCACGTTGCTCTGCGCGCGATCGGTTCAATCGCAGGACAAGCCGGAAGTGTTCACACTGCTCGACGGGCTCT
>JADHUC010000029.1 GCA_016784735.1 Pirellulaceae bacterium
CGGGCAAGCTACACGGCAGTTTCAGCGGGACCACGGCGGAACACTCCGTCGCGGGTATGGTCGGGCGGGCTATCCGGTTCCCGGCGACCGGCTCCATTCGCCTTGAAAAAAATGCCGCCGCGCTGGGCAAGCTGACCGATTTTACTGTGTCGATGTGGATTCAGTACGACGGCGGTGCCAGCCGCCTATTGTTTACGTTCTCGGATGGCACCATGAACCACCGCATCCAGGTGGAGGTTCATAGCGGGTCTCTCGGTTTCGGTTGGCAAGACGGCGGGGGGTGGCAGAATTTCATGACGAAGCCTCTCGCGTGGGAGTCGGGTCGGTGGTATCACGTCGTGTTCGTCAACGACAGCAAGACGGGCAAGTCGATCCTGCGATCAAACGATCTGGTATGGAAGACCGATGCCAATACGCTTTCGCCGGCGGATCTGAAATCGCCGGTCAAGCGGTGCGAGATCGGGTCGCTGAACGGCCAGTATCCATTCAACGGCTGCGTGGACGATGTTCGGCTCTTCGATACGGCACTCCCGCTGTCAGAGCAGTTGGCCTTGTACGAGGCGCACCGAAGTACGCCGGACGATCCACAATGGGTGGCGGCCAAGACAGCGATGATCGAGGAGCATCGCCGAGCGGAAATGGCCCACCGGGCTCGTGAACTGTTTTACACGGAAGAGGCTCCTCAGCTTACCAAGACGGAACTTCAGCAAAAGGTCGACTGGCTTTTTCAAACCGAAGGAGACGATCTGCTCACCCGCACAGACAAAGAGATTGTCTGGACCCGCGAGATGATCGAACGTCTGCAGGGGCGAGCCGAGGCGACTGATTTGTCCGACGAGTTGGCCGTACTGAAACAGATCGAACGAAGAGCGTCTGCCGCCGACGCGGCGCGCGGTACGTCAGAGACGCGAACGCTCTATTTTGATATCCGGGCCTTGAAACGCAAGGTGATGCTTAAGTCACCCGAGATCGACTTCACAAAGATCATCTGTGTCGACGCGCCGTATACGCACCGCAGCCCGGACACGCACGGGACGTTCGATCAAACCGAATGGGTCCACGAGAGCCGGTTCCGCAGTGAGATGTGCGCCTCGCACGGCGCGAAGCTGATCGTCCTGGACGATTTTGCGAGTACTCCATCACCACGCAAGCTTGCCCCGCCGCATGATTTCGGGCAACCGGTGGCGATGATGAGTTTCGACCTTTCCTTCGACGGTCGCCGGGCCTTGTTCTGCATGAAGCCGGAAAACGAGCGGGCGTATCATCTTTACGAAATCGGGCTCGACGGAGATGGCAGAGACTTCCGGCAGATTGCCTACGGCGGATACTCCGACATCGACCCAATCTATCTGCCCGGCGATCGCTACCTGTTCCTTTCGACCCGGGCCGATGTATTCGCCCAATGCGGAATGTGGGCGCGCAGCTACATCCAAACCCGTTGCGATGCGGACGGCAAGAATATCCACATCCTCACTCCCGGTACGGAACCCGAGTTTTCACCCTCGCTGCTCGACGACGGTCGCATTCTTTCGACTCGCTGGGAGTACATCGACAAGTTTGCCAATCGGATCCAATCGCTCTGGACGATGCGTCCCGACGGCACGGGGGCCACCACGTTCTGGGGCAATCAGACGGAGCATCCCGATCACTTGGGCGAAGCGCGACAGATTCCTGGCACGACGAAGGTGATGTTTAGCGGGTTTGGTCATCACGATGTCTGGGTCGGATGCATCGGAGTGGTCGATCCGAAAGTAGGCCTCAACTTCCCGAATGGTATCTGGAAAGTTACACAGGAGATGCCCTGGCCGGAGGTCGGCGACGGTCCGATCCCGACGCCCGGGTTGACCGAACAATACCACACGTCGGGCAAATACGCTGCCTACAAAACGCCGTATCCGCTCAGCGAGGAATTGTTCCTGGTTTCCGTCCGAACCGGCGCTCTGAAAGTCCGGAGCATGCGATCCGCCCACGATCCAACTATCGGCAAGTTCAAGCTTTACCTGATGGACATCTACGGCAATCGCGAGTTGGTCTACGAAGGCGACAACAACGTTCTATATGCCCAGCCAGTCCGCTCGCGAACAACTCCGCCCCTTCTGCCCGAAGTTGGCGATATGCCCGGTTCGGAAGAGGGCAACCCGGTGATCCGGCACGGGATGTTCTTCTCGAACAGCATCTTTGACAGCGCTCCGCCGGAGGTCCGCGAGCACGGTAAGTATCTGCGAATCGTCGAGAGCATGCCGAAAAACTACTCCATCGGTATCGTCCACCCCGGCGGCAAGTCGTTCGGCTGCGAGGGCCCGAATACGGCATGGGGAGAGTGGGGCGAGGAGTTTCTGCGAGGCAAGACGCCGACACCGACAACGGATGTTTCATGGGGTCACAACGGCTTGGTGCAAGGACCAATCACTTCCGTTACCGGGCCGCTGGGCGTCAAGCAGGTCCACGGCACGGTTCCGATTCGCGAAGACGGCTCGGTCGGTTTCGAGGTTCCCCCATGCCGGATGCTCTATTTCCAGGTGCTCGACGAACATTATCGCACGGTTCACACGATGCGGTCCTGGGTATCGGCAAGACCGGGTGAGTATCGAGGCTGCACCGGTTGCCACGAGAGCCACAACTCGACGCCGACATCCCAACCGGTCATGCCCGGAATGGCGCCCGACGTAATCGAACCACCGCCGTGGGGCGTCCGCTCGCTCTCGTATGTGAGAGACATCCAACCGGTCTTCGACCGCGCATGTGCCGAATGTCATCAGGGCGATGGAGAAGCGGCCGAAACGCTCAACCTGAGGCTGCGCCCGGACCCGCTGGGAACGCGACGTTTTGGGGGCATCTTCTGCGAACCGTATCTGACGCTGACCTTGGGAAAGGATAACCATCAGATAACTGGAGGCATCCCCAGATACGATGTATCGCGTGGCTATCTCGCGGTGCCCAGCACGATCGCAACGCACTACCAAACCTTGGCGCCGTTGACCTGTCTTTCGCCAAAAAGCAAGCTGATCGCCGAGGCGATGGACAAGAAACGTTGTGGCGAGGATCTGTCGCCGGAAGATCTACGGATGCTGATCGCCTGGATCGACCTGTGGGCCATGTTCCGCAGCGACGAGGAAATCCGCGAGATCGAAGACGCTCCGAGCGATTGGTTCCCACTGTGGACCTACCCGCCGAAAACCAAAACAGCCCCTCGCGTGCGCACGGAATACTCGCAGGATGAGTACACCCGCCCGGAAGACCGTGTTCGCTAGGACGAGCGAGACCATGGTTTTTTCCGAATACGTTCTGGCGAGGCGTTGGCTAAGTCCAAGCGGTCGAATTCTCAAACTGGAAGAATGAACCGCAGAGTGTCGAACAAGGAATGACGAACGCAGAAGGAGGGCAACGAGACCCGCGTGTCACTCCGCGTGTTTCACCATTGTGTGAATTCCGCCATCCTCACTTCGATTCTCACCACTCCTTGTTCGATATTCGGCATTCCCAAGCCTCAGATGGAATTCGACGTTGACGCAACAGCGCAGCATTCCAATCGGTAAGTTGCCTGGACAAGACAAGAGGGTCGGTATGACCAAGGCGAAGAGGAGTCTCGCATGAATTCGTTACCTGATGTACTTTCTCGATCTTTTGTTGTCATGGTCGTGATCGCTGCGTTCGTTGTTGCCGCCCGCGCGGCGGACGCCCCATCGGCCGATTCGCAACCGGTCTTTTCGCTCAGCGACTTCGGGCCACTGGACTCACCCGATCAAGCGCGGGCAACGTTCGACAAAGCCGTGCACGAACTGCGCAACACGCAGGGCGGCGTGTTGGCGGTTCCAGCCGCGGTGTGGCGGACAGTCAAGCCGCAATCGCTTCAGGGATTGGTGCGTGAGCCCGAGCCGCCTGCGGAGACCAAACGCTGGCGTCACGGGGCGGGTGTCACCGTGGTGACAGCCGACGAGCGGCAGGCGATCGTCGCCGTGCCGCCGCTCAACGGCATGCGCATCGAACGTCAACTTCGGCTAGCCGAAGGCGACAGCCTGCCGCACTGGGGCACGCATCCCGTGCTGACGATCGACAACCGTCTGGTGTTCGGCTCCAGTAGCTATCTCGACTGGTTACAGGAGCCGGTCGCCAAAGGCTCGAACCGTCGCTTCCATGTGCCATCGGTCCGAGGGCTGTGGCCGGGGCAGTTCTTGAACATTCATGGCGGGCCGGGCTACGGCGGCGGAGTGACGCGGGCGGTGGTCAAGTCGCTGGGCTACGACGCGGACAAACAGATGTCTTATCTGGTGGCGGACAGCGACCTGGACCACCGGGCCGGCGCCATTCTGCACAACAAGAGCAACACCGGACTGATCCATATGCTACAGACCAGTCACAACAACAACCAGACGTACGACGTCAAGGTGATCCGCAACCAATACGCTCACGGCGACACTTACGTGTACTACTGCGACTTCAACTACATGAGCAACGTGCACTCGGCCGCCGGCGACGAAAACGGCAACTGCTTCGGCGCGTTCATCCGTTCGCTGGACAACAATTACCAGGGCGTCGTCGAAGCGGTCGACCCGACGACCGGACGATTGACTTTTAGAACCGGTGCGCGAAACGTTGACACGCTGGGCGATTCGCGGCCGCTGGTGAACCGCAACCCGGACAAGGCGATCACCGCGGGCAAAGTGTTGATTGTGCCGGCGGAATGCTACTCGGAACCGGTCGACAGCGGCAAGTGTCGTTTCGAAGGAAAGTCGTACCCAACGCGACTAGTGAAGAACGCTCGCACGGGTGTGAGCGAACTGAGTGTCGGCGGGCTGATCCGCGGCGACCGCGATTGCCCCTGGACGGCGGATATCGTCGGCCGGTACTTGGCCGTGAACGAACCCAGCGAGCGTACGCCCAAAGGTAACCTGCGGTGGTACCAAATCCGCTCGTTCAAGCAAAACGACGACGGCACCAAGGAGATCGGCATTCTGCGATACTGGTGGGGCGCAAAAACGGCCGGAAGTCCCACGCTGTACCGTCGCGACAACTACACGTGGGACGGCCACATGCGACCGCTGTCGTACATTATTGCCCCGGGGGCATACGTAAACGACGTGTCGCGGGCCGTGGCCGGCGGCGCCCGCGGTGGCCAGCGCACGCTGGGGCTGGCCCCGTATTCCGACCAGGGCACAAGGTCTGCTTTCGAGTCCGGTGATGCGATCGAGCAAGCCATCGGGCCGGATCCGTTCAAGCCGCAGGCGTTGCGCGTGTGGATGTGGGAAGACGTTCCGGGTGCGTTCCCTTCGGCCGTGATCGATCTGGCCAACCACGGCGCGGCGTCGCGTTACTCGGCCATGACAATCGCAGGCGGCGGGTCCAGCCTGGAAGATGCGGCCCAGCGGCAGGAGCAGAAACCGGCTTGGGACAACGTGATCGTGCTGAACGCGGCCGCAGGCGTGGGACTGAACTGCAACGCCGACTTTGCCGACGCGGCCATTTTGTTCCAACAGCCGCACAGCGAACAGCCGATCAAGTGGCGCTACGGCCACGCCGAAGGCAAGCCGCCGCGCGAAGCCGTTCTAACCGTATCGAAGGAAACGGGCCGGCTGCAATTCCAGGGCGACGGCGTCTCGACCGGCGGCCCCATCACCGATGTCCAAGGCATCTCGGCCGGCCCCACGCCAGCACGCAACCTGCGAGGCAAAAACGTACCGGTCGCCAGTGGCGCGACGTCGATCCATGTACGCTTTCCGCAACCGGAATCCGACGGCGACTACGCCGTGTTCCTCGAACAATCCTGGTTGACCAACCGCGCCGTCAGCGACAAGACCTCCGACGGCTTCACCGTCACCTTCGCCGCCGCCGCGCCAGAGAAGGCCGCGCTGGATTGGATGATCGTGCGATAGCATTCCCTTGCTCGCCTTTCTTGTTGTGAGAGCCCACCCATGAAACAAGTGGCAAGCCGTTCGTTGTCCCGCCTTTAGGCGGTCTTCTGCGGTGTTCCATGCCTGGAGCCGCCTGAAGGCGGTACTACAAACCGGCATACGTGTCGGCTTCTGAAGACGGGAAGGCAGAAAGCGTCTAGTCGTTCGGCTTCTTCGGCGCGGGTTGTTGGCCTCGCCGACGATGGAACCAGCGGTAGTAGTGAGCCGTGTGTCCTGATTCCCTTTGTGTCTTCAGGTAGGTGCAGAGCCGCGGGAGTCGGTATTCCGCGGCGGACGGCGGAGTCGGGATGACCAAAAAGAAGAAGTCCGCGGGAAGAGTGCCGGTGCGCGATGCGATCTCCAACAGGACGGCGCGATGGAATCGCATTGCCTCGTATTCCAGCATCTCGTGGGCCAATCCAAACTCCTCGGGCGTCTGGATGTAGCCTTCGTCCACGGCCCGGTCGATCTCCTGGTGTTCCGGATTGCGGTAGGCGTTCGCCATTTCGAAGATGAGAACGGAAACACGGAGCGGCCCGGAGAGCTTTGGATGCAATTGAATCTCCAGAGAGCCATCAACCCAAGCCACGTTACCGCAAGCGATGTCCTCGCTGCTGGCAAAGCGGTAGCCACGAAGGTTCTTCCGGGACTCGATGTCTTTGACCATCATAGCGTATGTGGCGCTTGCCTCGCGTAGCCACTCATCGACATCGTCATCGATCTTGAATGCCTCCCAGTCGACGGCCGACGCGGCGGAATCGGCGGCCGGTAATCCAGGCGAGCGCGCGAATAGGAGGCACGCGAACAGACAAGCAATTCTCGATACGCTTTGCATGTTGATCCGCTCCTAGCGTGGGGCACGTTTCCAATGTTCCTAGGGGGGAGGAAGTGCCCAAAAAAACTGACCTAAACCCCCTGCAGTTAAACAACTTGCGTCAATCGGTATCCAGTATGCCTGAATCCTCGTTTCCAAAACGGTATGCTTCTGGTGAGCTAGCGCACCAGAGCCGATTTAAGCCACCGTTACAAAAGTTGGACTGGGAACCTCAATCTAGCAAGAGAGGCCCTGGGGTAAAGCCTCTCAGCTTCTCCAGGGCCTCTCTTAACTTCCATCCAAACCAGCCAAACCCCACACCCAAGAACACCATCACCGCCATCAGCGTCCGTAGGCTGAAACGAAATCTTCGGCGTTTGGTGGGGTTAGTTTTGGTCAAGGTTGGTCTTGGGGGTTGATGGGTGGGTGTGGGTCGTAAAGCTCAGGACGAAACTCTGCTTCTCGTTCTCGCATTTCCTGTTGGATCTCGATTGCACGTGCCCGCATGTGAAGTGTAAAGCAGTGCCATCCGATCAATGCTGAGGAGCACATCACGCCAAAAACGAGGGCCGGGATAATTTCCCTCCAGACATGTGGCCGACGTGCGTTCAGAGCAGCAAGGCCGACGATGGCAGCACCAAGCAAGACATCAAGGAATACGGTCATCGCCAGTTCTTCCGGTTCGATTCGGGCAAGAATCCCACCGACGCCGATGTACAAGATGAAGATTAACAGCGACACGGAGCAACACCCGACGAGCGGATGCCGAGGCTGGCCTGAGCCACCCTCGCTCTCCTCGCCTTTCGTGTTGTCCATGGACTCGGGCACGGTCAGTCTTCCTCTCTCAACTTCCATCCAAACCACCCGAACCCCATCCCCAACAACACCATCACCGCCATCAGCGTCCGTAGGCTGAAACGAAATCGTCGGCGGTTGGTGGGGTTAGGGTTGGTCAAGGTTGGTCTGCCCAGATGAGATTGATGAGCCCAGCATAGGCGGCAAGGAGTACAGAGATAACGGTCACACGGATGGACAAGTCACGGAGCGTGAACCGCCAAGGACGTTGCACGAATACTTGAGAAAGCCCCTGTGCCTTGGCCAGCGAGCGGTACCCATAACCGGCCAAGCCACCTCCAAGCGTGCCAATCACTCCCGCCAGTACCAACCAGCACCAAGAAGGTGCCAACGGCTGACCGAGGACTCTAGGTAGAACGGCAAGAATGCCGCTCAACGTTCCAGCGAGGCCCCCAGTGAGACCTCCCAACACTGTTGGAAATCGGGACAGCCAGAAACACCAAGCCACGATTAACACGTTGGCGATGGCGAACAACCCAATAACGCCCGTTCCTATGAAGCCGACACCTAGACCGAAGAAGCCGTGCGCTAGACCACCACTGCTACAACCGAACAGAAACCCAAAGACACCGCCTGCCACTGCTGTTCCCAGGAAGACCGAGTACCAGAACAAATAGACCGTTTGATGTCTGATTTCAGCCGTGATCTCGTCGGCCTTCGTGTTGTCCATGGACTCGGGCGTGGTTGCGATCCCCGGACATCATGATACCATTTTTCGCCCCTTCGACGAAAGAAAATATCCCGACAAATCACCCGAGTATTGGCCCAGCTTGGCCAAGCTGGTACGGTAGAAGGTGGCTTTGGAGGGGATCGAACATGAAGACCCGCCGCTTACGACTGGTTCGGCCACGATGGACGCTGGGGACGATGTTGCTCATCGTCGGATGGTCTTCGCTTGTGCTCTGGTTGAATGTTAGGCCAAGGGTTCACGAGGTGGAAGCGTCTCCGGTAGTAAAGGTAGTAGGGAATCATGTCGATTCGGGGAAGCCAATGCGAAGGTACCTCGTTGAGTACGGCTGTCCGTGGCGTCACACTCTTGCATTTTGGGACACCGAAGAGTCCCAAGATGCATCTGATGGCTCTACATCGGGCTGGATAACCGGCTGAGTTGCGGAATAGCCTGCCAAACCGCTCGGCACGTCGAAATGAATTTGCACGCGCTCGGTAGCAGACGCCACACATGGAAGTAGTAGTAGAGCAATCGCGGCGCATTTCATTCGCATCGGTTTGGTCCTTGTGGCGTCTGGTCGATGAGGCAAGCGGACAAACTGTCAATCGCCCCACTGGTCAGAAGTCAGCGGTTCACGGAGTGACCTTGGGCTTGGCCAAGCCGTGTTGGACGCGATGGTAGTGGCCGTCGAAACCGGTCGACGTTTTGAATCCTTCGTATTTGCCTTCCTTACCAGCCTCTTTCGTGTCCGCCAGTAGTGTCTCCAATTCGGTAGCGGTCATCGGCTTGAAGTTGCGTGCGATGGCCAGGTCTTGCTGGAAATCCTTGCGCGACGTGATGCCGCATACCAGGGTGCTGATCGGCAGCGACAAGGCGTAGCGGCGGCATATTTCGGCGCTGATGCCGAGCCGGTTGGGGATGATTCCGCAGGCCAATGCCTTCATGCCGATCGCTCCGATTTGACGGCGGTTGCACTCGGGTACGACCTTTTTCTGAAAGCTGCGGTAGTGAGCGTCCAGGATGTTGATTGGCATTTGCACCGTGTCCCACTCGCAGGGCTTGGCGAGCATTTTCAATAGATGATCGATGTCCTTGTGGCCGGTGAAGCCGATGTAGCGGACCTTGCCTTCCTTCTTGGCCTCCAGGGCCGCCTTCAGGGCGCCGCGATCGACGATCCAATCGGGATCCTCGGTGTAGTTGATTTCGTGAAACTGCCACAGGTCCAAGTGATCGGTCTGCAACCGCCGCAGACTGTCCTCCAAATGCTGTTTGGTTCCCTTGTAGTCGCGGGCGCAATTCTTGGTCATCAGGAAGACTTTGTCGCGTCGACCACCGGTGGCCAGGGCCTTGCCCATCACCGTTTCGGCGCCGCCGTCGTGGTAGTCCCATGCGTTGTCGAAGAACGTCATGCCGTTGTCGATCGCTTCGTGCATGATCGAGATGGCTTCGGTTTCGTCGATCGAGCCGATATGCCAACCGCCCATACCAACAATCGATACCTTTTCGCCGGTTTTACCCAGCGGGCGTTTGGGCAACCCGTCCGGGCTGTCCTCCTGCGCTGGCAAGATCGTCGAATCCAGCGCAGCCATGGCCAACCCGGCTGTGGCCGCTTTCAGAAAGTCGCGTCTAGTTTCAGTCATGGTATCATCTCCCTCGAAAGAGTCGGCGCGATCGGAAGTCTGCGAGAACCTGCGCGCCGTTCAGTTCGTGAACACGGATACCATTGTATCACGGCGTTTGGGCGGTGCACCCTAGGTACACTGTTGACAAGTAGTCTTGATCGAAAAGGCTGCGGACCTCATAGTTAGCATCTACGCCGCAGCCAATTTGATTTTCCGGTAGTGGAAGTCGTGAGACTTCTGGCCCCGAACTCTTGCGAGTCCGGCTACGGAGATTTCCGTTAAGGATCGCTGCCAAAGTAACATCGTCGTTTAACCGCAGGGCCAACGGCCCGCGCGGACGCGCCCAGCCCGTTGGGCTTGGGGTTAAACGAAGAACGCTAGAGACCACAAATGGCGTTTCTGTTTCGGCAGCGATCCTAAGCCACAAGTTGGCGGCAATTGATTACGAAGGGAACATCGCCGTGCTGATCGACGTGCTAAACCTCGCACTCGCGCTGCTGCTGGTCGTGCTGAACGGTTTCTTTGTGGCTGCCGAATTCGCGATGGTCAAGGTCCGTGGAAGCCAGTTGGAACGGCTGGGCGAAGATGGTGGGCTTGTCGGACGCGTGGCGCATTGGCTTGGTAAGCGATTGGATGCATCGCTGTCCGCGTGTCAACTCGGCATCACCATGGCCTCGCTGGCGTTGGGCTGGATCGGCGAGCCGGCGTTCGCACACCTTCTGCGCCCGTTGTTCGAACGAATCGGTTTGAACGATCCGAACGCACTGCACACAGTGGCCTTTATCATAGCTTTCACGACAATAACCGCATTGCAC
Source organism: Pirellulaceae bacterium (assembly GCA_016784735.1). Classification (GTDB taxonomy): domain Bacteria; phylum Planctomycetota; class Planctomycetia; order Pirellulales; family Pirellulaceae; genus JADHUC01. The sequence goes on from JADHUC010000029.1 coordinate 10,665, forward strand.
CTGGTAATTGGCGAACAGGCTCCGAAGATCTTTGCCATCCGCCGCCCGCAGAAAATGCTACTGTGGTGTGCCGTTCCTCTGGCCGTGTTCTACTTCCTGTCGTATCCGTTGCTTTTTGCGTTGAACGCGACAACCTCCGCGCTGTTACGCATGGTGGGAGTAGAAGGGGCCAGCGAACACGATGCGCCGCACAGCGAAGAAGAACTGCGAGCGTTGGTTGCCCAGTCGCACGCTCACGGCGAGCTAACGCCGGCCGAACATCGCTTGATCAATGCGGCGTTTGAGTTCGACGACCAGATCTGTCGGCGGGTCATGGTGCCAAGAAATGAAGTCGTGTACTTGAACGTGGCTCAATCGTTGGCGGAGTGCGAGCGAGTGATCCGCGAGAAGAAGCACACGCGATATCCCGTGTGCGAGACCTCGTTGGACAACGTGGTTGGCATCCTCCATAGCATAGATGTGATTGGCCTGGACGACGATTCGTTCGATCTCCGGTCGCTGGTTCGGTCGCCACACCACTTGCCCGAAACTCTGCCGATCAGCCGCGTGTTGCGTCACTTCCAGACCACGCACCAACTGATGGCGCTCGTAGACGACGAATACGGCATGCTGGTCGGCATTGTCACTCTGGAAAACGTATTGGAGCAGATCGTTGGATCGGTGGAGGACGAATTTGATCGAGAAGAACCACCCATCGTGAAGGAAAGCGAAGACAGCTTTGTCGTTCATGGCACGGCTCCACTGGATGTAGTGTGCCGCGAGTCGGGCTTGGCCTTGGAGTCGGCCAAAGTCGATACGTTCTCCGGCTACCTGACGACCGTATCCGGGCGTATGCTGAAAGCCGGCGACCGTCTGGAACTCGAAGGGGCTGTTGCGGAGATTCTCGATGTGGACGGAGTGCGCGCCACTCGCATCCGCGTCACTCGGTCGCCAACCACAGATAGTCCGCCATCGTCGTGACAAGATGGCGAGTGATTTTCAAATCAGGCTGTACCCGCACACCACCTACCGCCTTCCGACATAGAATTGCAGCTTTGACTGGGAGACGTTGGTTTCATGGATAGTGTTCAACTGAGACCGCTGGATGCGGCATTAGTGGTGATCTACCTGCTGGGAGTCATGGGGCTGGGTCTGTGGATGAGCCGCGGAGTCAAGTCGACGAAGGACTTCTTCTTGGCCGGCAGGTCGCTGCCGTGGTGGGCCGTGGCCATGTCGCTGGTCGTTTCGGACATCGGGGCCAAGGACATGATCGGCGTGGCAGCCGATTCCTACCGTTACGGCGTAGTGATGATGAACTTCGACTTCATCGGATGCACCCTCGCCGTGCTGTTGGCCGCCTTTCTGTTCATGCCGTTTTTTTGGATGGCCGGAATCTACACGATCCCGGAGTACCTCGGTCGGCGCTACAACGACTACGTCCGCAGGTTCTTCGCCGTGGCGTGGACGTTTTTCATGCTGGCTACGTTGGGCACGATTTTCGTAAGCGCTGCAGCCATGTTCAAGGTCCTGTTGGGCTGGCCGTTTTGGCTCTCCGTCGGTGCGACGGCAATCATGGTTGCCGTGTACACGACCGTGGGCGGGCTCAAAGCCGTGGTCGTCACCGATGCCTTTTCCTGCGCCGTACTGATGGTCGGGGCGGGGCTGATCTGCGGCATCGGTTTACACGAAGCTGGCGGATGGACGGCGATGCAGGAGACCATTCGGGAGATGGACGCTGGTTGGACCGCCCATCATTTCGAACTGGTGCCGCCGGCCGACCATCCAAAGTTCTCCTGGCCCGCTGTGTTCCTGGGGCTGGCTTTGGTGCTGGGCCCCTCGTACTGGATCGGCAACCAGGCAATCGTCCAGCGAAACTTCGGCACGCGCAGCGAGAACGAAGCACGCTCGGCCTACGTGTTGTGCGCGGCCATCAAAATGTTCTTCCCGTTGCTGCTTGTTGTGCCCGGGCTGATCGCGCTGGCCCTTTTTCACGGCCAATTGGGCATTCCGTTTGTGGGCGGTGACTTAGCCGCGCCTGACGAAAACTGGCAAGGCAATCTGGTGCTTCCGTTGCTGATCGTCAAGTTGCTTCCTACTGGCGTACTTGGGATGGTAGTCGGGGCGTTCCTAGCCGGCGTTCTCTCGAATTTGGATTCGTATGTCAATTCGGCCAGCACGCTGGTGGTCAACGACCTGTACAGACCATTGGTCCGTCCGGGGGCAAGCGACCGCGAATGCCTGGTGCTCGGACGTGCCCTGGTGGTGGCTTTCGTGGTCTGCGGCGCGGGTGCAAGTTACTTGGTGGACCGATGGTTCGAATCGGTGTTTGACGCTTTTCAGACGGCTCTGTCATTCATTCAAGGTTCTCTGTTCGCGCTTCTGCTATTGGGAATGCTCTGGCGGCGAACGACCCAATGGGGCGGTCTGGCTGGCATGCTGATCGGCGTGGCAACGGCCGTATTCGTGCATTTCCACCGGCCGCTGTTGGGATACGAGGGCGAAACATCGTTCCTTTGGGTCTCGTGGTGGTCCTTCGCCGCCGCGATCGTTAGCACCGTCGTGGTCACTTGGTTCACAACGCCGTACGACGAGGATCGCTTGCGAGGACTGGTGTGCTGGATACCGTTGAAGGAACCAACATCATGAACAAATTGACCTTCGTACTGCTGGCAGCCAGCGATGAACTTACTCGTCCGGCCGTTGTGTCGTACGGCAAGTGGTTCTTCGTGGGCGCCTTGGCCTTGTTGCTGGTATGGTTGATCTGTATGCCCCGACGACTGATCGGGCACACGAAGGCCGTACCCCCGCTGTGGCGAAATGTGCGGGTGTGGGCCATAACGCTCTGTGTCATCCAGATGTTCGTGTATATCTTCTTCGCGTAGCGGTGCGCTCGACTTGAAATACCCCTATGCCATTGCAGGGAGATTCCGTGTTCAAGACAAGTATTTCATGGGACAGGATCAAGCGTCGTTGGCCGACCGTAACGATTATCGCTGGAATCCTCCTTTGCCTGTCTGTCGTCGAAGGATTTGGCGCAGAGGACGCGACGCGACGCGGCTCCAGGCTATTCTTCCGCATTGTCGGGGCGCAGAATAACGCTCCGATCCTCCCGAAGTCGCGATCCGCGTGGACGCAAGACCGTCAGCTTACGACCGGTACGACAGGATCATCGGACCACGGTTTCACCGAGTATCCGTTCTGCTGGGGGCGCATGGACTTCACATTCGTCGAAGGCCACGCAATCTACCCTCGCCTTATCTCCGACGCGGTTGCCGATCCGAAGGCCGTCAATACGGCCGACATCGTGATCGACCATGTCTACCAGCCTCACGGATGCGTTTGGGGCTGGGCCGCTCGGGAATTCATACAAACGTTTACGGCCAGCCAATCCGAGTTAGTCAGTCTGACGCTGCTGGTCGCCTCCGAGCCGGGTACGTTCATCGCCACGCTGCTGGAAGGTGGGCCGGGCGGACGCCAGATCGGTCCTGCCAAGTCGTTTGACTCCGGGCATTCCATGACCTGGGGCCATGTCAGATGGCCCGCCGGCCAGGCACCTTTGCAGCCAGGTCGGACTTATGGAATTCGTATTGTTCGTGTCGACGGGAAACCGTGGACGCCCTATCTCCATTCAACAGGCAATGCATACGACGACGGCTTGGTCTATGTCGACGGAACGCCTCGCCCCGAATCTGATCTGGCGACTTGGATTGTTGAAGAGCCCCCCGAATTGAAGCGGGCCCTGATCCACGGCGCCAACCAGGAAGGCTGGGCATTCCGACAGACGAGTGTTTCTTTCACGCCGCGAACGCCGAATGTCCGACTGATCAGCCTTACCCTCTCGCCGGTCACCGAGGAAGACCAGCGCGACGGGTATTGCGACATGGTGATTCGTGTCCATTCGGAAGTCGACGGACAGGTCTTGACGCGCAAGCGTTGCTTATCGACCGGACCGAAGGGAGGCGCTCAGACCGCGCATTTCCTGTTTGCTACCGACGAGTTACCGATCGAACCGGCAACGCGATATTGGCTGGACGCCTATCTGATCCCACACAAGCAGCAGTCACTTCCCGAGGAAGAAGATCCGCTGATCGTGCCGCGCGACATGCGCCCGTGGGTCTATGGCGAGCCGTTTCCGGGACAAATGCCGGCGATCTACAACCTGAGTCTTGCGTACGCCAGCAACAGTGGTTTCATGCACGATTCCCGTTTGACGTTCCGCTGGTCCGAGCCGGTTCCCTGTCCCACGGTGATCGAGACCTGGGGCGATGGAGTGAACGATGGCATACGTACCCTCGCTGCACCCGGGGAAACCAGCGTGCAGATACTGAAATTCTGGCCAGGCCACAAGTATCAGTTCCGGCTCACTTCGACTGGCCCAACCGGATTGAGGTGGAAGACGCCCTTGTACGAAATCCGCATCCCCCGCGGGACCGAAATCGGGCCAATTCGCCAAGAGGAATACCCCGAGCAGTTCGTCACACTTGCCCCACCCCAACATGCCGCACCGCCGCGCTACGACAGTATACGTTATCGAGAACAGGTCGACGTGACCAACGGTGACTTCGAGGACGGATTGACCGGTTGGAAAATCGCGGGCGACGAGGAAATCGAGACGAGCCCGTCGAAGCCCAATCTTGGCGTCAAATGGGGACGTGCGATGGCCGGCTGGTATCACACGACCGACCGTGATCGGCAACAGGCCCTGGCCAAAGCCACGTTATCCCAAACCATCGCGACCAAGCCGGGGCATACGTACGTGCTGTCCGCATGGGCGCGGACGTGCGTTGAGGGCGGGTCGGCCGGCAACACGCGAGTGCGGCTGTTTGCCGATCCGGACGGCGGCGATGATTTCGGCGATAGGAACTCCAGTCAGTGGTACTGGGCGGAAGGACGCTGGATGCGTTTCGAACACCGCTGGGTGGCATCGTCGGAGCAATCGACCATCGGCCTCGGGCTGTTTCGCTGGTACGACGTGGATCTCGCGACCGCACACGTCGACTTTGTCACCGTCTACGATCTAGGCCCCGTGGCACTCGGTTCGCAAGACGCCACGACACCATTGAACTCGCCACCAACCTTCGCCTTGGTCGAACCAAGCACCGAAGCGAACGACAAGGTCGAGGCATCTCTTCAGGCCCCACCAGGACACGTCATCACCGGAATCGGTGCTCGCGCCCAGGACGACAATATCACGACCATGTGGCTACGTGTTCAGCCGCTGTTGGCGGATGGTACAATGGGAACGCCGGAGTATTTGCGGGGCGGCTGGGAGCCGGACGCGGGGCTGGAGGCCCAAGTGGAATTGCCGCCCGGATACGTCGCAACAGGGTTTGGCGCCGCCATCGCGCCGGAATGGGACGTCAAGAGGTTTCGTGTCTGGGGTCGGCCCTTGGCCGCCGACGGTTCGCTGGGCGAAGAGAAGGAATTCCGCGGAGGCGCAGATTTGGAGAGTGGCGTCGAACGTCAAGTCAATCTGCCGGCTGGTCGGGTACTCACGTCGGCCGGCTTGAATTGTATGCACAACGATATCAATGGGATCAAGGCCCAGTCTGCCGTCCTGGTGCGCACGGCGACCGGATCCAAAGGACAATAGAAGCTGCAGCCAATCCAATCATGAGATTCGCAATCCTGTATGCCGCCGTCGTGTTTTGGGGAAGCTTCGCCGTTGCGGAGTCCGATCAAGCCGTAGCGTCTGAGCTTGGGCCGTACCAGCGCCAGGTGGTTCAGCAACTGTCGCTGTTGGATTCGGACGACGCGTCGAAGCGCGCCGGCGCGGCCGAGGCCATCGGCTTTCTTCGCGCGTACTCGGCAGAGGAAGCCCTGATTGAACGGCTTGGGGACCAGTCGGCGGACGTGCGACGCCAAGCGGCGATGGCGTTGGCCTGGTGCGGCGGCCGTCGGGCTGTTGTCGCTCTGCTAGACGCGCTGGAAGATAGGGACTGGCTCACCCGTCAGGCCACGCACGTATCGTTGACCAATCTGACCGGGATGGAGTTTCCTTTCGACTCGACGGCACCGACCAGCCAACGGGCAGCGCAGGCACGTCGCTGGCGCGAATGGTGGACGGCAGTGCCACAGAATTGTCCGCCTGAAGACGTCTTGGCGCTATTGCAGCGGCCGAAGAACCTGGCGCGCGGCCGCTCTGTGCTGGCCTCGTCCAGTTACAAAGGCCCGCCCGATCTCTTGACCGACGGGCGGATTGGTCCGCAGTATTGGCAGACGAAAGACGTCGAGTATCCACAGTGGTGCACGATCGACCTGGGCCAGCCGACCGAGATTGCCCGCGTGGTCGTGCACCAGTACGGCCCGACGCTGGTGATGACCGAGTATCAGGTGGCCACCAGCCTGGACAATCAAGACTACGAAATTGTTTCCCATGGCCAAAGTGCCACGCCGGTCGAATTGGTGATCGACTTCGCGCCGCGAGTCGCCCGGTACGTCCGCGTCGTGAGTCTTCGCGGTCGGCTTGCAACCCACCCCACGACTTTCTTCGAGATTGAGGTGTACGCCGGGTCCGAATCTGACGAGACAAAGGCTGCGTCAGCTTCCATCGAATGGCGAGTCGAACGTGGCCTGCGAGCCTTGGGAGCACTCGGCGGAGACGGCGCAACCGAAGCGATCGTTGAATGCCTGGGGCCAGAACCGCCAACCGCACCACATTGGCGTCCGACAGTTCGAGCCGGAATCCGGGCGCTGGGGCGGCTGCGCGAACCGTCTGGTTTCGAAACGCTGGTCGGTTTACTGGACAACACGATGTGGGCACGCTGCGCCGCCGAAGCGTTAGGCGATTTCGGCGACGCGAGGGCCGTGGCGGCTTTGCTGGCGGCCTATCCTCGATACGCCAAACAGTTCGACGGCACATATCCCCCCCACGTCCCCGTGGACGACAACTGGGGTTCCCCTCCGTCGGACGTTGCCGAGGACCGGATGCTGGAGACGCCTTTTGCCATCTCCTACGCCCTGTGCCGTCTGCCCCTGGACCGCGACGAAGACCGACGGACGTTGCGCGGCCTGGCCCCACTGGTAATGGCCAATTTGCCGGGCGACCACGATCGTTTCATGCTGTACGAGTTGGCAGTGCCCGATCTGCTGACACGTCATTTGATGGAACATGCGGGCTTGCGCCAGGAGGCGTGCGAGCATGCCTTCGAGATACTTGGCCAACCACGGCGCGTCGCGAAACTGGCCGACGCTCCAGAGTGGCCCAAGCCACCCGGTTACGGAGCTATCACGACCGAGTTGCGTCAGGCGATCTGCATTTCCACCTGGCTTCCCGTCTTATGTACCGACAGGGAAGATCTGCCAAGGCTCGTGGCACTGTTGGAGCACGAGGAAGGTTGGGTACGGATCAACGCCGCCAAGACGCTAGCCTTGCTCGGTGATGAACGGGCCGTCGCCCCTATCGCCAGAGTGCTCGCGGAGGCCAAGGCTGAAGCTGACTTTGGTTACTGCGGTACGTTCAAGTTCGACGAATACAACGACGTCTCGCCACGTTGGCGAGAGGCGTTCGTGCGGGCGTTGGGTCTGCTCGGTGCCCACCAGCACACGGGTCTGCTTGTGCGCATCCTCAACGACACGCGGTCCACTCTGGGTGTCCGCTACGCAGCGGCCCAGGCACTGGCTGATCTTCTAGCCCGCGGGGAGAACTCGCAAGCCGTAGCCACGTTGGCCGACGCAGCGACCGAACACACGTTCGAGAGCATTCGACACCTGGCTCGCGATACCTTCCGAATCCGCGGGATCTCGCCGCCGCAAACGGATGGAACACATTCTTCGTTTAACCGCAAGCCGGAGGCGTGCGCGTCCCGCAGCGCACGCCTCCGGCTTGCGGTTAAACGAGACAACTCTGTCGGCAACGAGACGAATGCCGCACCGGGGATGCCCGAGGCGATCGTCTTCATCAAAGGCCACAACACCATACCCAACGACGTGGGGACGGTCGAGTTGGCCGACCGCTGGCGACGGACTTACGTTTACACCGATCCCGGGCCTGTGTATCGCCCGGGACGAAACCTCCACATCTTGCGCCTCTCGAAACCCACCGGCGAAGTGACGCCGCTGACTACGTTCTCCGACGGTTACGTGGCCGACTGCGAATTGTCGTGGGACGGCACTCACGTGATCTTCAGCCGCCGTGGGCAAGACGATCCGTGGTGGCACGTCTGGCGAATCGGTGTCGACGGCTCGGGGCTTGAACAACTGACCGACGGGCCGCATCACGATGTCGGACCGGCCTACCTGCCCGACGAGCGGATCGTTCTTTCGTCGACGCGGAGCGGCATACGGGACGAATACCACGGGTACCAGTGCAACGCCCTTTACGTGATGAATGCCGATGGCTCGGGCATGGAACGAATCGCCACCAATGCTGGACGAGACAACGAACCGGCCGTGCTGGCCGACGGTCGGATCGCGTTCTGTCGTTTGGAGATGTTCTACGCAAGGATCAAGACCGAGCTGACGCTGCACGCCGTGCACGCCGACGGCACGCAGGACGTGGTCCTGTACGGTCCGGAACGGCGCCGGTTCTGGCACGAACTGGACTATGGTCTGCGTTCGCGAATTGGCCGAGTCGAGAATCCGCTCACATTCGGCGTGCTGCGTATGACACAGCCGCAGGCGATGCCCGACGGTCGACAAATCGTGGTGGCGACCCAGGCCGGACTGGCGCTGGTCGGCGGCCTGCGCGACCGCGAGACGATCATCACGCCGGAAAACGAGACTCAAGCCTATACCACTCCGTTTCCGCTGCCCGATGGCCGCGTGCTGTGTGCCGCAACGCCGAAGGTACTTGAGCACGAAAAAATCGACCTGGGGTTGTATCTGCTTGATCCGGCGACACAGAAGCTGGAATTGGTGTACAACGATCCAGCGACGGCCGACTTTGAACCGCGCCCCGTGCTGCCACGCCCGGCCCCGAGAAGACAACCGACTCGGACAGAGCCGGACGCCTACACCGGACAGTTCGTGTGCGCGTCGGTCTTCACGACGCAGGAGAAAGATGTGGTGGAACGGGGCCGGCTGGTTCGCCTGGTGGAGGGCATGCCAGCCGTGGGCCGGCACAGCACGCACACGAATCTATGGCCGATCTGGAAGAATCACCACGGTCTGCACGCGCGTGTCTTGGGGACCGTGCCGCTGGCGCCGGACGGGTCGTTCAATGTCCAGGTGCCGGCCGACCGGATGGTGCATTTCCAGGTGCTGGATAGCGACCGCCGTGTCATCGGCAACCAATTGACATGGATCTATCCCCGGGCCGGAGAGAGTCGATCGTGTATCGGCTGCCACGAACGCCCACACACCGCCCCAGGCGACGCCTTACCGCTGGCGCTCGGTTATCGGCCCGTCGAGTTCTTGCCCAACGGCGACGAATTCACCTACCGCGCCAAGGCATGGATGAAGGGCTATCTGCCGCCCGAGGTCGAGGAGCGAATGCGCACCGTCCGATCTATCAATCTGTTGGGACGGCAGTAGACAAGCCGCCGTGCTTTATGCCGGCGGTTCGTGACATTCGGGCTAGAACGGGTAACGCAGTCGTTGCTACCAGATGCCTCCGAGTTCATCTCGGGGGTGTTTCACCTCGTCGGCCGGAGGTAATAATCCACCGGAACAAGTCCGGTGGCATTCGGCAAGCCCGGCGTATTCCGCGTTGTTGTTAGGTTGAAGGTCATGCACCGCTGGCCCGAAGCCAGCGGCTTGGAATACACCTGGAGACGAGTCTTCTGGGCGGCCCCTATTTGTTACGCGCCTCGTTGGCCTTCTTGGCCTTTTCCAGTACCTCTGCCATGCTGACCGGCTTGCCGCCTTGACGTTTGCTTTCGTCGGCCGCTTCCATGAACGTGTAGATCTCGAGGGTTTCCTCCATGGAGACGGGCGGTTTTCCCGTCTTGAAAAACTTGCAGATTTCGACCACCATCGGCTTGTAGCTTTCGTACTTGCCGGCGTTGCCGCTGCCTTTGGTGCCGACCACCTCGGCACCATAGCCTTTTCTCGCCTCGAACGTCCCCGTGCGACCGTCCTCCCAGACGCCGACAACCTTTTCCTGGGCCTCACGCGTGACCGTCTCGCAGCCCGTGCCCATGATCGTGAAGAGGATTTCGCAGCCGTGGATGCCGTACCAGAATAGATCGGGATGGTGCGGCTCGATGCTCATTGGGCCCCAGGCCGTGCAGCTTTTGATTTGGCCGAATTCGGACTTGCCGCTGCGAGCCGCCTGGAAGCCGGAACCAAAGCGGAGCGACGAACTGGAGAAGCAGGGGACGTTCTTTTCCTTCGCCAAGCGGAAGATCTCAACACAATCGGCCAGCGAACCGGCCATCGGTTTGTCGACAAATAGCGGTTTACCAGCCTCGATCACGGGGCGCGCCATCTCCAGGTGTGGCCTCCCATCGACCTCCTCCAGGAACACGACGTCGACATTCTCCAGCATTTCGGGGATCGTGTCGTAGATCTTGATGCCTTTCTCGCGAAGCTGCTCGGTGTACTTCTCGCGGCGGCCCCAGCTCGATGGATTGTCCTCGATGCCGCCCGTGAAGCCGGCCACGATCTCCACGTCGGCCAAGTCGCCGGTGGCGTTCGGATCGTTTACCACGCCAGTGAAGGCCATCACATGGGAGGTCGTCAGTCCGATCATCCCGGCACGCAGCACCTTCTTGGACGCTTCCGGCTCTCCTGCTCGGACCGGCACCACGTATCCGGCCACGATGATCATGCACAACACGCTCAAGACACTCAGATGGCGACTCATGGAAATCTCCTCGCTGTGAATCCTCTTGCAGTAAATAACACCACGGTGCCGAGCCAACCGGGCTCGGGCTTTCTCTAATATTGTTGATTGAATGGACAGCGCCACTTTGCCCGGAAGGCGAAGCGTAAAATGCTGCCAATTCACGTGTTAGCCCCACCGGCCCCGTGCCGGTGGTCTACAGGTTTGGCGACTAATGCGTGGACACGAAATGCAACGAGAGCCCACCGGCCCCGTGCCGGTGGTGAACCGCTTTGACAACTACATGCGGAACCACCAAAACTTGGCCGCTAGTTTCCAAACCCTTTTCCACCGGCACGGGGCCGGTGGGGAGTCGGTGTTAGCTGCGACCGCCGCCTTAGTCCTCAAACCTGTTTCCACCGGCGCGGGGCCGGTGGGGTACTGGCAAAGTGACGCTGTCCAATTAGTGTATCGTCTGACTGGCTGCGCCTCAAGGATTTTCTATTGGCACAAACTTCAGCGAACGTAACCGAATCCACTCGGCCTTCGGCCGACCGGCCGGACGAACGGTCACTTGATGATTGCCGGCAGACAGCTCGATCTGCCCAAGTGTGAAACGATCGAACCGGTCCCAGCCTCCCGTTGATTTGGCGCGATCACCCGTGGAAGCGCCAAGCTGGTCTGTGACGGACTTGCCGTCGATTTCAAGAGCCAGAGGGTCTTCCGAGAGCGCGCCTTCGGAGCCGGCCAGCGACCACACGGCCTGAACTTCGTACTTGCCCGGCCTGACTCGCGACAACGTCCAGACGGCGCGGTCGCTCACGTCTTTCCAGCCGGCCATCGTACGCAGGTCGTCCAACAGCCTGACGTTTTCGCCTTGGAGTTGGACGGTTGTGCTATCCAACGTCAACGAACGATCGACATACGACGCCCGCACAATCGGCGGTTTGTCGCTGATCAGGAACTGGGCCTTGGTAGTGCCTCCTTTGGCCAGATCGTATTTCGGATCCGCATAACGGTCGAAGAACTTATGCAAACGGTCACGCAACTCGTCTTGAATCGTCTTGACCGCCGGTTGGTCGATCAGGTTTTCCAGTTCGCCAGGATCTTTGCGCAAATCGTACAACTCTCGAGGACCGTCTTTCAGGCGTTCGACGTACTTCCAATCGTCCGTTCGCACGGCCCGCACCGTCTCGAATTCGAAGAACACCGTATTGTCCCATTCCGGGTCCGTAGTCCCGCCTTTGAGGACCGGAGCGTAACTCCGACCGGGAGACAACGGAACCTCGGGGATCTTGTCCTCCAGATCCAGGTAGCTCAGGACGGTGGGGTAGAAGTCGTAGTTGCTGACCAACAAATCGCAACGGCCACCGGCGGCGATGCGTTCCCGGTGACGTAGAATCAACGGTACGTGCATCGTCGTGTCGAAGGCGGTCAACGGCCGCGTGTGGTCGCCCATGCCCCAGATTCCACTCTGACCGCCGGCCAGCCCCTGGTCGCCGGTGAACACGACCAACGTATTCTCGTCCAGCCCGTGTTGCTTGAGCGTCGCCATGATTTGGCCTACGCCGTCGTCAATGCCGCTGACCTCGGACGCATAGCGCCGCATCGATGTGGGATTGTTCAGATAGTCACGGTTGTTGTACATCCACGGATGCATCTCGCGTCGCGGGAAGGAAGGCAGTTCCTTGTCCGCGTAGTAGTCGGCGTGGCGGTTACGGGCGTCGTTCAGCAACAACGGACTCAGACCATACGGCCCATTGTACGCCAGAAAAAGAAAAAACGGCCGTTCCTTGTTCTGCTCGATGAACTCGACGCCCCGCTTCGTCCAGTAGTCGGTCAAGTAGGTCGGTTCCTTGTGGATCTTTCCGTTCTCGATAACCTGCTGGTCGTAGAACTCCGAGGTTCCGCCGCCCGGTTTCGTGACCCAAAATGAAAAACCCTCCTGGGGTTCCATGTTCTTACCGAGATGCCACTTGCCGGAAAGCCCGCAGGTATAGCCCGACTCGGCCAGCACCTCGGGCAACGAGCGGAATTCTTCGAGGGTACTGAAAGCTTCGGGGCCGATTTGGACACTGCCGGCAATGAAGCAGTGTACGCCGTGCTGCGAAGGCATCAGACCCGTAAGCCACGTGGCGCGCGTCGGCGAACAGACCGGGTTGGAACTGTAGCACCGCTCGAACAGCATTCCCTCTCGGGCAAGCCGGTCGATGTGTGGCGTGCGGATGTCCGGATTGCCGTAACAGCCAAGCGTCCAAGCGCCATGGTTGTCGGTCATGATAAGAACGACATTCGGACGATCCTGAGCAGCGCCGTACAAGTGGCCAGTTGATGAGGTCAGGACCAGCCCACTCAAGACGACAAAAGCAAGAAAAAGCCGAATTTGCTTCATTTTCTCTCTCCCGAAGATTATGGCGCAGGACGCCAATACCAAGTCAGTGTTTGGTGAATTCGATGTCTATCAGGCATTCTACTCGATACTGAATTTCACGTGACTCATCGGCCCGGTTGAAACATCACGGCGGACGACGCGGGCGTGTACCGAGTGTGTGCCGGTCTCGGCGATGATCGAGAACCGCTTGAGTCCCCAACCGTACATCTTGCCTGTCCAGACACGAGTGTTCTTCTTCGGCACGTCTTCCCATGCGGCGCCGTCCAGACGGATCTGGTAGTGGTCGAACTCGCCGTCGCCGGTCCATAAGTGGCCGAAGATCCGCTCTTCCGGACCGGGGCACAGGAGAATTCGAACTCGGTCGGTCGGTTTCCAACGAACGACTTCGGGATCCGAGATTCGCCAGGCGGTCAATCGCTTCTTGCGAATGAACCAAGCAGCGTGCGGCGATTCTTCCCACGGAATCGTCTTGTTGTCGATCCAATCGACCGTGTGCCAGCGTTTGTCGAAGGTGTGCTCCAAGTCGTAGAACTCCGGTGTATTCGCGACCACGTCACACCGCGTGAGCCAGCGGACGTAGTAGAATGACCACGCGGGGCTTTTCTTCGTCTTGACCGGATGCGAGCGATCCGGGTGTACCTCGACCACGCGATCCATTGTACCGTCGACCACATGCCGATGCATTTCTAGTGCGTCCTGTGGTACGTCGCCTACGGTGTAGTAGAGATTGAAGTCGTCCAGCGGCGTGGAATCGATCACAGCCCACTTGTCGAATTCCCGCAGGAATACCTCGGTGGTGAAGTGGCAGGCTGGGTTTTCGGGGCGACCGCATTCGATGTAGCGGGCGGGCATTCCCAACGCCCAACACGCCTGCTGAAACACCATCGCCGCCTGGCCGCACCATACCACCTGGCCCTTCTTGGCCCGATCCAGCAGGGCCACGGCACTCCAGTCGTCGAACACGTCCTCGGCGGGTGTGCCAAATTTCAGGGCTTTGGCTACCCACTTCTTCAGCACCAAGGTTCGTTCCAGGTCGGTGCGGCAATCTTCCGTCTTCTCGTCCAGTCGATGTTGCTGACGAAGCTGCACCATCTTCGGGTGAAATCGAGAATCAAAAGCGAAGAACTCGATCCACGGCGATACGTCACCATTGTCGTATTCCATCACGACAACCTCCGGACCGATGGTTGCAGCCAGAGGGTTCGGGCCTTTGCGTATCGGTTCGCTTCCTGTAGCCACAGAAATCGAAAGCGACAACATCACGTTTCCCACAGCAAGCAGTAGACGCGTTCGATTCATCTGGGTCCCTTTCATCGAGTGTTCTGGTGGGCTCGCATTCCAGTGATCCCCAGCGTAACATTTTCACTGTGGGGTCGTGAAGTCGAGCCAAAGGATTACCATGAAGATAACCCGCGTCGAGCCGTTCATTCTGCACGTGCCCGTAACTGGCGCCCGGATCGCTGATAGTACGAATCAGGTGACCCATTGGGGCGCACCGGGAGTGATCGTTTATACCGATGGCGGTATCGAGGGATTCGGGTACACGGGCACGCTTGGTCATTTGACGACGGACCGGTTGATCCGTGACTGCATCGGCGAGACGTTGGGGCCGCTGCTGGTCGGCGAAGACGCAATCAGCGTTCGGGCCCTCTGGCAGAAGCTTCACTCCACGTCCGGCGTGCACTGGGTCGGCCGCGCGGGGGTGACGCAGATGGCCCTGTCAGCAGTTGACATCGCCCTATGGGATATCAAGGCCAAGGCCGCGGACATGCCGCTTTGGAAGCTGTTGGGCGGCAGCGAGTCGGCTCGCGTCGAGGCATATAACACCGACGGCGGTTGGCTCAACTGGTCGAAGCAAGAACTCGTGGACTGCGCACGGGCGATGGTCGCCGACGGGTTTCGCGGCGTGAAGCTCAAAATCGGCAAACCGGACTCGCACGAGGATCTCGACCGGATCGAAGCCGTGCGCAACGCGATCGGCCCGCGAGTGAACCTGATGGTGGACGCCAACGCCATCTGGGACCTGCCAACGGCGCTCAGGTTTGGGGCTCGCCTCAAGGATTTCGACGTCTATTGGATCGAGGAACCTTTGGGACCCGATGACGTTCCAGGACACGCGCAACTGGCCCGTTCAATCACTACGCCGATTGCGCTGGGCGAGCAACTGTACTCGCCGATCCGCTTCCGTGATTTCATCACTGCCGGGGCAGTCCACTTCGTGCAGCCGGACGCGACTCGCATCGGTGGAATCACACCGTGCTGGCAAGCGGTCGAGTTGGCTTCGACGTTCGGGCTGCCCGTGGTACTGCACGCGGCCGACATGGTGCAGGTGCATCTGCAAATGTCGATCGCCCACTCGGCTTGCGACCTGCTGGAGTACATCCCCTGGTTACGCCACTGCTTCGAGGAACCAGCTACGGTGGAAGATGGCTTCTTCAAGACGCCTCAGATGCCGGGCGCTGGAACGACGCTCCGCGCCGACGCAATTGACAAATATGGTGTGCAGTGAGATCTACGGAAAGAGGATCGACTCTGCGTCCTTTGGCCGGTCTTCCGTGACAATCTCCGTGATCGCCCACTTCAGGTTTGCGCGATTGCGGCAGATCTCTTTGGGCAGGCGCCGTCGGGCGATTCGGTTGATCAAACGACGCACCACTCGCAAACGGCTCCACGGCAATTTGATTTTGGTGTACATCTGGATTCGGATTTGCGTCTGTTTCTCTTTGGCTTCGAACTCCAGCACGTAATGTTGCTCGGCCAGCAGGCCGATTGGCGCCTGCAGGGTGAATTCGATCGTTGCGCGGCCCAGGCCGATTTTCGTGACTTGTCGGATGTATCCCACGGCGGGGCTGATTCTGGGTACACGGCTCTTGATGTTTGCCTCCGCCTCCAGCGTCTGCGTCCAGAGGTCGAATTTTCGTTTTGTTTGATCGTAGCCCAACAGATGGATGCCCTGTGATCCGAGCGCTCGCCCGAGGCTTTCCATTGTGTCCAGCTTGTGGATGACCTCGGAAAACGGAACATCGACCGAGAAAGCCGTTTGCGTGCGCCCTTCGACGCATTGGGCCGATTGGCAAGTCAGGAGCAATATCAAAGCTGAGGTAGAAGCCAACATGGATTGGGAGCCTAAACCGGAGCCTCTCGTGTTACGCGACATGCAGAAATGCTGTCATCAAACTAACTATAGCACGACTGGAATGATGAAAGAAACTCATTCCAGGAATCCGGAGAATCCGCCTCCTTCAGGTAAGTGGTGCTAATGGGTATACTAGCACACGTTCTCGGGAATTTCTCTTCCATGAACGGATAGGCTCTGCTATTTCTCCCACACTGCCGAGTTTTGTCGGTAATCGCGTTTTCGTAAGTGGGAGGGTTGTTATGCCAGGGAAGGCGGCCAAAGTCAGAATTACGGAAGTTCAACAGAAGATCTTGACGGAAATGAGTTGTTCGCGGACCGAATCGTTCCAGTTGAAGCAGCGGGCATCCATCGTACTGCTTGCATGCCCCCGGCCGATTCGGGCCGGGCTGTCACGCACTGGACGCCCGAAGAATTGGCTGACGAAGTCATCAAGCGAAGAATTGTCGAGTCGATCTCGGCGACTACGGTGCGGACGCTCTTGCACGAGGCCGATTTGAAACCTCACCGCAGCCGGTACTGGCTGAATTCCAAAGACAAGAAAGAAGACCCCGAAGCATTTGCCCAGCAGGTACAAGTCGTTTGCGATTGCTACTTGGAGGCGTCCGATCTGTACTTCGAATACCACACGCATGTGGTCAGCGTGGACGAGATGACCGGCATCCAAGCCCTGGAGCGAATCGCCCCCACCAAGCCGATGGTGCCGGGCTACGTGGAGTCGAGGGAATTCGAATACATGCGACATGGGACGTTGACACTGATCGGCAATTTCCATGTGGCGACCGGCCGGGTGATCTCGCCGACGCTGGGAGCCTGCAGAGGAGGGGATAGATCACGGCGTGATCGCGCGAGTTTGGAACGTCGCCGATTCGCCGGCCAAAGTGAGCATGACTTTTGTACCGGGTCTGGCAGACACGCGCCGCGTTACGCATATTGAAACCGATCTGGAACCGGCAGAGGTCCACGACGGCGGAGTCAGAACAAGCTTAGCTCGCCGCATCGGATGGAGACTTCTCCGGGCACGCACCAAAGTGTGGGATCTACGTCATCTGGTATTCGGACAAGGGGAGTTCCGCTGACCTCTACCTCGACCAGCCCTACGTCGTGGGCGGCCAGATTGTGCTGCAATGGCGCGACGTCGAACCGGCAGAAGGCAGGTACGACTTCAGCCAAATCGATCGGATGCTGGCCGATCTGGAAGGACGAGGGCTGTCTACCACGATTCAGATCAACGGCAACAGGAAGCCGGACTGGCTGTTCCAGAAGGTGCCCTACGTCAAAGAGCGATTGTCGCATCAAGTTGCCAGTCGACAGGGCACGCTGATGTACTGGCACGATACGCATCGAGACGCGTATTGCGTTACGCTTCGGGCACTGGGCGACCACCTGAGCAGGTCAACGCATCGCGAGACGATCTTGGGTCTGCGCATGAACTTCAATGCCTTTGGGACCGAGCATACCTCGGTACCGGCCGAGTATCGTTCGCCGGAAGCGTACGGATCTTTGTGCGAAACGGAGTCGTTGAATCCCTCGAACGAAAATACCGCGACCAGTTTGAGAACGGCACGTTGAGCTGGTTCCATACGTCAAGCGAAGTTGAACCTCGGAGCGCCGGCACGAAACAGCGCTATCTGCGTTTCTATCGTGATTGTCGCAGCGGCAAGACAACCGCCTATGCCGAGCCGTGGGCCTCGTGCTGGGGACACCATGGCGGCAAGACGGATGATCGCTGGTGCAGTCCCCCGCAATGGATGTACTGGCGACTGCTCTCAGACCTGAATTGCGGAGTGTCACACATCGCGATCTACGCCAACGATCTCGGCGTGGCCATCGATGGGACCTATCGCCAAGGCGGTCGAGTCTATGACGATGGAAACCGGATATATCAGCGCGAGTTCGATGCGGCAATTCGTTTTTCTGGTATGATCCGCGAAAGGGCGACTCTTTACTGATCGATACGTTTCAGCGAAACAGCCGGCGCCAGTTCATACCAAGGACGCGAGGGAACGGTCAGGATTGGGCCCTTGTCTTTGATGATGAATCCCGCAGGTTCATACGTGAGCCGAAAGGAAATTGACCGTCATGCGATTGTGTTATCGGAGTTCGATAGGGTGGATGAGGATAGTTGGCATCGTGCTCTTGTGTGCCGGTGCGGGCCTGGCGCAGATCGAACCATACGGCGAAAACCCGTGCTATTGGCAATATGATGACCGGCCGATCCTGTTGTTCGGCGGCTCGGACCGTGACAACATCTTCCACTGGGCGGGCGACGGCACCAAGCTGAGCGATCATTTGGATCTGCTGAAGAACTGTGGCGGCAACTACATCCGCTGTACCATGAGTTCGCGGGCGTATACCCCAGAGGGTTATCGCTGGGACCTGCTGCCC
Source organism: Pirellulaceae bacterium (assembly GCA_016784735.1). Classification (GTDB taxonomy): domain Bacteria; phylum Planctomycetota; class Planctomycetia; order Pirellulales; family Pirellulaceae; genus JADHUC01. The sequence goes on from JADHUC010000029.1 coordinate 29,265, forward strand.
TATCCGTTTGCGAAGGTCGACGGAAAATACGACCTGCACCAGTGGAACGAGGAATATTGGAGCAAACTCCGCACGTTCCTGCGCGAGACGAAGAAGCGGGGTATTATCGTTCAATTGGAATTCTGGGATCGCTGGAACGAGAGCGGCGATTCTCGGAATGCACGGTTCGGCTGGTACGACTCGCCGTGGAATCCGAACAACAACAGCACCTACGATTGGGCGGACTCGCCCTTGTTGCAGCCCGGCAAGACCGATTTCTACAACGCCTTCCATTACGCCGCGGTCAAGAACGACCCGGTGTTGCTGCCTCTGCAGAAGCGTTTTGTCGAAAAGGTGATCGACGAGGTTATCGACAATCGCAACGACCACGTCCTGTTTCAGGTGGACAACGAAAGTGGCATCGGCGACGAGACGTTGGAGCCCGATCCGTATTGGGCCCGGTTCGCGCGGCAGTACGCCAGGTCCAAGGGCGTCGATGATATCTTCGTGTGCTCTTCCCGGCGTTTCCACTGGCCGACTCCCTGCGCGGCCAAGACGTTTCAAGACTTCGACAACCCCGAAGTGCGCGTGCCGTTGGCGAACGCGGCATTCAACTTCAGCGACATTTCCCAGAACAACGGCGTCAGCGGCCAGACACAGTATGACAATATCCTTTGGTATCGGTCCCACGTGTTCGCGCACGGCGCGCGTCCCGTCAACAACGTGAAGTGTTACCATTTCAATTGGCCGATCGGGGGCAGCTTTGGGCGGGACCGCACGTCGCCGACCGACGCCGAGGCGGGTGCGAAATTCTGGCGTGCCGTGTTCGCCGGTGCGGCTAGCATCCGCTTTCACCGGCACACGCCGACCCGCCCCGCCGGCCTGCGCGAAGGGTTTGGGCTGGCGCCCGAGGGACAAAGACACCTGCGTAGCATGCGGGAGTTTGTCGATGCCGTCCACGTCTTCCGCATGAACCCGCGCAACGAACTGCTGTCCGAGCGCGTAACCAACGAGGCCTACTGCTTGGCCGAGCCAGGGCGGCAGTATGCCGTCTTCTTCACAGGTGACGGTGACAGCCGCGTGCAAATCGAGTTGGCCCCTTCGGAGCGGTCGTTCGAGCTGCGGTGGCTGGACATCGCGACAAGCTGCTGGGGCGCGAGAACCACGGTTTCGAACAGCGGAGACTACATGCTAAAGGCGCCCGGCAGCGGGCATTGGGTGGCCGTGCTGACCGCGCCAAAACCGTGAGGTGAACACCCACAATCGAAAAGAAATCGGCAACTACAGAATCTATTTGGCGTTCACACTCTATCGAGATTGGAGGTATGCAATGGAAAGCCAGTCATTATTCCTGCCAACGTCTATGAGCTGGATTCAGAACTACTTGGTAACGCTGGCTTCCGCCGGACTATTGCTGATATTGCCAGGTACAGGCGCTCGCGCCGAGCCTCAAGGGACTCGATCCCAACGCCACGTATTCGGTCAACGACGGCCGACCCAGGGGCGCTGTTTTTGGAAAGGCTCTGATGAACAGCGGCATCGTCGTCGACCTGCGTGGCAACTACTCCAGCCGTGTCATTACGATCAAGCGACAACAAGCACCATGAAGACGGAAGAAAGCGGAAGAAAGAGACATTCTACATTTCCAGCCAAATAAGGAGACAAAGCAGTGAGAGCGAAGGTTGGATCACGAAGAGCGACAATCGCAGCGATGGCACTGGTGGCTGTAGCCGGCCTTTGCCGATTTGCCGGGGGCCAAGAGGGCAGCGTCCGCAAGGGCAGTCTGAGCCCCCACATCAAACTGCGGAGCGTCTCGCTGAAGGACGTTCGGTGGACCGGCGGGTTCTGGGGTGGGCGGTACGACCAGTGCCGTCGCGTGGTCACGCCGAACCTTTGGCGCGTCATGCAATTGCCCGACAACGCGGCGACGTTCAACGACCTGAAGATGGCCGGCGGTTTGGCTGCTAAGGCCGATCCCGGCGGGACGAAGTGGAGCGACGGGGACTGCCATAAGTGTATCGAGACCATGGCACATCTGTTCGAGGTCTCCGGCGACACGGAACTCGATCGGTTGATGGACGAGGCCATTGAGTGGGTCGCCAAGGCCCAACAGGCGGATGGGTACCTCTCGTCCTGGGTCCAACTCAAAGGCGTCGACCGCTGGGAACACCTTAACAACCACGAGTTCTACAACATGGGCCATCTGATGACGGCCGCCTGTATGCATCACCGTGCAACTGGCAAGGACAGCTATCTGAAGATCGCCACGCGCGTTGGCGACTACCTCTACGATGTGTTCGCGCCGCGTCCCAAGGAACTGGCCCACTTTGGATTCAATCCGTCGAACATCATGGGCGCCGTGGACTTGTACCGCACGACCCGGAACCCGAAGTACCTGAAGCTGGCCGGCATCTTCATCGACATGCGGGGATCGCAGCCCGGAGGCAGCAACCAGAACCAGGCCGCCGTGCCGCTGCGCAAGGAGAAAGAAGCCGTGGGCCATTGCGTGACCGCTACCTACCTGTGGTGCGGCGCGGCCGATGTCTATGCCGAGACGGGTGAAGAGGCGTTGCTGGACGCGCTGAACCGCCTGTGGCACGACGTGACGACGCATAAGATGTACGTCACCGGCGGCGTGGCGGCCTTGCATCACGGCGAACTGTTGCGTCGGACGTTTCGGCGCTGGCCGCGTGATTCGGTCCACGAGGCGTTCGGGGCCGAGTATCAATTGCCCAACCGCACGGCTTACAACGAAACGTGTGCCAACATCGGCAACGCCATGTGGAATTGGCGCATGCTGGGCCTGACTGGCGACGCAAAGTACACCGACGTGATGGAGCGGGTGTTGTACAACAGCATGACCTCGGCGATTGGATTGAGCGGCACCGATTTCTTCTACACGAACCCGCTGCGCCGCTGCGGGCCGGATGTGCCCTTGTTGAGCAACGATTCGGCCGCACGCTGGCCCGATACGACGCCCAAGTCGTCCGTTCATTGCTTCTGCTGCCCGCCCAACGTGTCGCGAACGTTGGCCAAGCTGCAAGGTTGGGCCTACAGCGTGTCGGACGACTCCGTTTGGGTGAACCTGTACAGCAGCAGTCACTTGGAGACCAAACTTCCCAATGGATCGGCAGTTAGTCTGGCACAGAAGACCGACTACCCCTGGGACGGCAAAATCACGATCGAGATCCAGCAAGCGGCCAGCGATCCTATGGCGTTGATATTGCGCGTTCCCGGCTGGGCCACAGACGCGGCCCTTCAAATCAACGGAAAGCCCTCCAACGTCGAGCTGACTCCGGGGACCTACGCAGCGATCCGTCGGCAATGGTCAGCGGGCGACGTCGTGGAACTCGACTTACCGATGGATGTCGTCTTCCTGCGAGCTCACCCATTGATTGAAGAAGCCCGCAACCAAGTCGCGGTGATGCGCGGGCCGATCGTGTACTGTCTGGAATCGCCGGATTTGCCGGAGGGCGTCGGTGTGGACGACGTAGCCATCGTCGCAGGCGCGAAGTGGACACCGCGACGGGACAAAGACCTACTCGACCGCGCAGCAGTCCTGGATGGAGAAGCGCACGTCAAACAACCACCTGACTGGACCGATCGGCTCTACCAGCGTTGGGAGCCGGCCAGTGAGAAACGAATTCGCGTCACCCTAATCCCCTACTACGCCTGGGCCAACCGTGGCATCTCGCAGATGACCGTCTGGCTGTCCACTCGGTGACCTCAAGTCAGGCCAGGTCCGTTGTCTGCGGCGTTATCGCCGCGACGGGCGTGCTGATCGACGAGCCAAAGGAGTTTGAACATGAGTGAGCCACTTCGCCGCCGAGCTTTCTTGAAGAACACGATCGCCGCGGGCACTGGGCTCGCGGTTGGCGCTGGCTCGCGTCCAGCGGATGCCGCCGCCGTTCCCCAAGACCCGCCTCCTCAGGTCGACGCTGCACCTATCGACAACGTGCGCATCGGATTCGTGGGCGTGGGGCGTCGCGGAAGCGGGCTCGTGCGCCAATTGCTGCGCATCCAAGGGCTGGAGATAAGGGCCGTCTGTGACATTGTCGAAGACAAGGTCCAACGGACTCAGCAGGTCGTGCAACAGAGCGGGCAGCCAAAACCCGCCGGATATTCCCGTGGCGAGACCGACTATCGGCGCATGTGCGATCGGGAAGACCTCGACTTGGTCATCACGGCGACTCCCTGGCTGCTGCACGTGCCGGTCTCGGTCGCGGCGATGAACGCCGGCAAGCATGCGGCGACGGAAGTGCCGGCGGCCATGACCGTCGAGGGTTGCTGGAAACTCGTGGAAGCGTCGGAGAAGAACCACCGGCACTGCGTCCTGTTGGAGAACACGTGCTATTTCCGGGAGGTCATGTGCGTGTTGAATCTGGTTCGCCAGGGCTTTTTCGGTGAGCCAATGCACGCCGAGGCCGGCTACCAGAAGGACGCGCGCTTCTACGACTTGACCGCCGACGGCGGATTCACCTTCGCCGGTGACTTCAGCAAGAATCACAAAGGGAATGTCTACCCGACGCACGACGTGGGACCGCTGGCGCAGTGGATGGACATCAATCGCGGAGACCGTTTCGACTACCTGGTTGCGATGGCGGGCAATGCCCGGTCGTTCAACCTCTATGGCCAGAAGTATTACGGCCCTGATCACCATCTGAGCAAGACCAAGTTCGAGATGGCGGATATCAGCACGTGTCTTATCCAGACCGTGAAAGGACGGACAATCTACTTGATTTTGGACACGCATCTATCACGGGCAAAGGCGAGACACATTTATCGTCTCATGGGAACAACCGGCGTCGTGGATGCGACCACCGACGGTATCTACCTTGAAGGAAAGAGCCCCAGTAAGGACCGATGGCACGGGCAGTGGGAATCGCTCGAAGAGTACTGCCGGGAATCACCTCATCCCTTGTGGCGAGACCTGGAGACGAAGGCGATCGGCAGCGGTCACGGCGGTGCCGACTATTTGTGTTTGTACCGACTGATCGAATCCCTCCGCACGGGAACGCCGCCGGAGATCGACGTTTACGATGCAGCCGCCTGGAGCGCGATCATCGAACTGACCGACCGGTCGGCCAGAAACCGGAGTTTGCCGCAAGAGTTCCCCGATTTCACGCGAGGCAAGTGGAAGACCAATCCGCCGCTACCCATTCGCGGAGCGTTCGGATAGAGCAAGGAACTTCTCAAGGAGACGTAGGGAGTCAGAAGGACGCGAACAAGGAGATGAATCAGTGAGAGCGAAGGAAGAATCACGTAGATCGCTATTCGTAGCGGTGACACTCGTGGCCATAGCGGGCTTTGGCCGCTCGGCCCCGGCCCAAGAACGAGCGATCATCAACAACAGCCAGAGCCCGCACAGCAAGCTGCGGAGCGTCGACTTGTCCGACGTCCGTTGGACGGATGGCTTCTGGAAGCAGAAGGTCGATGTGGTTAGGAACGTAACCATTCCCAAGATGTGGGAGTACTACAACGGGAACGGCAATTCCCACTGGATGAACTTCCGCATTGCTGCCGGACTGGACGAGGGCGAATGGTCGGGTACCAACTGGCACGACGGGGATTTGTACAAGTGGATCGAGGCGGTGGCTCACGTCTATATGGTCACGGGCGACAGCGCACTGGATCAGCAGATGGATGAAGCCATCGAAGTGATCGGCAAGGTGCAAGAGCCGGACGGGTACATCTGGACGCGAGGCTCGTTGGAGAAGCGCGATCGCTTTCAACACATCCACGATCACGAGCTCTACAACATGGGCCACCTGATGACGGCTGCGTGTATTCATCACCGTGCCACCGGCAAAAAGAACTTCCTTCAACTCGCCAAGAAGGCGGGCGACTGCCTGCACGAGACGTTCAAGGACCGCAAACCTGAACTCGCACATTTCGGGTTCAACCCATCGAACATCATGGGTCTGGTGGAGTTATACAGAACGACGGGAGATCGAGAGTATCTCGACCTGGCCAACACGTTCATCGACATGCGCGGCTCGCGGCCTGGGCCATTTCGATCGACCGAGCTCGGCGGCACCGATCAGACGCAGGACCGTGTGCCGTTGCGCAAGGCCAAAGAGGCCGTCGGTCACGCAGTGTGCGGTACCTATCTTAATTGTGGCGCGGCGGATGCGTTCATGGAAACCGGAGACAAGACGCTGCTGGAGACATTGCAGCGACTCTGGTCGGACGTGACGCGGCGTAAGATGTACATTCACGGCGGCGTCGGGCCATTCACCTATGGGCTTTCCCCGCGCCGCGACCACGTGGGCGAAGCTTTTGGCACTCCCTGTTTTCTGCCCAACCGCGAATGCTATTGCGAAACCTGCTCGAACATCGGCAACGCGATGTGGAACTGGCGGATGCTGAACATCACCGCCGAGGCGCGTTACGCCGACATCATGGAGCGCGTGTTCTACAACAGCGGCATCTCCGGCTTGGCAGCGGACGGCGACCATTTCTTTTACTCCAATGTCCTCCGCCGGCTGGGTCCGAACGTGCCATTGTTGCGAAGCGACACTCCTCAGCGCTGGAAACATCGCCGCGGCTACTGTTGCCCGCCGCAGTTGGCCCGCACGATCGCCAAGATGCACGGTTTTGCCTATAGCACATCGGAGGAAGGCCTCTGGGTGCATCTGTACGGAAGCAACGAGTTGGAAACCGAATTATCCGATGGCACGACCGTGAAGCTGATCCAAAAGACCGATTATCCCTGGGACGGCGAAATCAAGATCGCACTGGAGCTGGCAGAACAAGCCGCGTTTGCCTTTCGGCTCCGCATCCCCGGCTGGGCCGCTGGGGCGACCGTGAAGATCAACGGGTCGCCCGCCGGAGTCGAACTCAAGGCCGGCACGTATGCCGCGCTCGGGCGCACGTGGAAAACAGGAGACACGGTGGAGCTGACGCTGCCGATGCGAGCGAGGCTCGTTCAAGCCAACCCCATGGTAGAAGAACTCCGCGGTCAAGTCGCCGTGATGCGCGGACCGTTGGTGTACTGCCTGGAGTCGGTCGACCTGCCCGACGGCGTGAACGTCATGGACATCCGGCTGCCGCGAAGGATCAACTTTCAGCCGCGTTACGACGGGCAATTGCTCGGCGGCCTTGTGGTGCTGGAAGGCCAGGCAGTGGCCGTTGCCGATCCCGACTGGTCTGCCGGCCCCTACGATTCTCCCGTGCTGTACAAGGACTATGTGGCGACCGAACCCCGGCCGTTGCAGCTAAGATTGATCCCTTATCACGCTTGGGCCAACCGTGGCGAGCCGAAGATGACGGTGTGGCTACCGCTGCGGTGAAGGGCGTGTGACGTCCGAAGAAAGTACCTACCATCGTCCGCACTTGAAGGAGGTCTCATGAAACGTACCAGAACCATCACGGCGGTAATCGTGCTTGCCGCATGTGTAAACGCGTCCGCGGCGGAAGAGGAAGGCAAGGCCGACGGCAGCACACCGCCCAACCCGCTGATTTACATCAACACGACTTTCGAGAACGCGTCGCCGCTATTCTGGGAGATTGGCGATTCGGGCGAAGTCAACGTGTTCCTGGTGTACGACCACGAGCGGTCTTCCCCGAACCGTGCCGCCGGTCACTGGCACTTCTGCGTGGAAGCCCCCAAGGGCTCCGAGTTGACGATCGTTCTGAACAACTTCTTGAATATCTACAACGGCCGAAAAGGATCTCCAGCAAAGGACACGACAATTAGCTACGTTTCTGCTGATGGAAAGAACTGGCGGGCGAGCGAAACCGAGTTACTGGAGGACCATCGCCTGAAGCTCACACTCCACATGGAAGCCGACAAGATGTACGTTGCCCGGCTGGAGCCGTATCGGCTCTCTGATCTACAGAAGCTCCTGGACGAGATTCGCGGTAACCCACACATCGCCATCGCAAAGATCGGTGAGACGGTCGAAGGTCGCCCCCTGGAAATGCTTCGAGTTGGCAGCCACGACGCGCCGCATCGAGTCCTAATTCGCGCCCGGGCGCACCCTTGGGAACCTGGAGGCAACTGGGTGGTTCAGGGTATGATCCGCCGACTGCTGAAAGATGACAAGAAGGCCCGCGCCTACCGGGATCGTTACAGTGTCCATATCATGCCGATGGCCAACAAGGATGGCGTTGCCCGTGGCTGGACGCGGTTCAACGTCGCGGGCAAAGACCTCAATCGAAACTGGGATCAACCCGCCGATCCCGCATTCGCGCCGGAGAATCGCGTCCTGGAAACTTGGATCGAATCCATGATCACCGAGGGACGCAAGCCGGATCTGATGATCGATTTCCACAACGACCAGGGCGGCAGGCTGCACATCAGCCGACCGAACGTCAACTTGGAGCCCTACCTCGCGCGAATGAGCCGCTTCGAGAGTCTGCTGCGCGAGCACACTTGGTTCACCGAAGGCGCCACCGGCGGCAATTACCGCACCCTCGGCAGCATCGGCGAGGGCCTTCTCGAACGCTACGGCATCCACGCCTGCATCCACGAACTGAACGCCAACTGGATCGCCGGACTCGATGCGTATCCCAGCGGGAAGAATTGGGAGTTGTACGGCGAGCAGTTGTGCGAAGTCTTCTATGAGCTATTCGACGCTCTATGAACCGTTCGAATGATCGCTTGTCGGCGTCTGCGGTCGACCGGCGAATTGGCTTACAATTGGTTTGGCAATGCCGACGAAGACGGTTTCTTAGCCTCGATCAAAGGGAGTTCTGCTGCTCGAAGACCCACGAGACGAGCGTGGCCATTCCCGCGACCTATGCCCGGTTGAAGGTGGGTACCTTCGACGAAGACCAGATGATCGGCCAGGATACCCGCGAAGTCGTCTTTCGCGTGCCCTTGAAAGCCGGGAGCACGCGTCTTCAGGCTTGGTTCGTCGATGGCAGCGGAAATGTCGGCGCCCAGACGAGGGGCGTGTACTACGTATCTGTTCGACGTGAAGACAATGAGTAGTTGGCAAAGGCTAGATCGATGTGTTCCACTGGATCCTCTCGTGTTGTTTTTGCGGAGCGTCGCGGTTGTCGCATGATGGTCGGGACAATTCTCACGTTGATGGCAATGACTCTACTCGCTGCGACGATCGCGGGAATGAGTTTCGGTGAGGAACATGGAATACTCGGATGCAGTGTCCTCATTCAGAAGTCGGGCCGATAACCTCGTTCCACACAGGCGTTGCGTCAGCCCGTTCGCTCGATCTTGATCGCACGCACGCCACCGCTGGGCGACTTGTCTTTGGGCACCTTCACTTCATATTCGCTGAGTTGTCCTTTGTTGAGCACCTGACGCTCACCCGTCCACAGGTCGGTTACACGAAAATCACCCGCATCACCCATGCCAAACCGTGCGAGAGGCATATTCAACGTAAAGGCAATATCGTCGGTTGTGCTTTCGTTGCCCACAATCACAATCGCCTTCTTCCCACTGATAAATCGGGCATAGGGTTTTGCCTTCGCACCCGGCTTTGCCTTGCATGGAACATTGACGAGTTTCGTCTCGTGGTGCTTGGAATGCAGTACATCGCGGTTGGCGTGCCGGATATTCAGGATCTTTCGCATGTCCTGGAAAACATCCCTGTTCCGCTCGAGATCGTCCCAATCCAGGTAGGCATGCAAGAGCTTCCCGGCCGTGGCGTCCTTTCTTGTGTGCCCGTACTTCCTGAGGCCGGGCAAAAGGGAAGGCACGGCAAGGTGTGAGGCGGCAAATTCCTCCCCCGCAAACATCCACGGTACGTACGGAGCAAAAATGTAGTTATGGCCGAAAAGGAAACGGCTGCCCTGGATCTGGTAGCAACCCTGGCGGGGATGTTTCTCGCGATCCACGTTGTGCGGCCACCTGAGCTTGCAGTTGTGAGAGCTGATTTCTTTGAAACGGTATGGGTCCTTGGCAGAGGTTTGGTCCTCCTGAAACAACGCCTGCATGTCGAAAATCCTCTCCGGACCTTCAGGCACGGCCACAGAACCGGGCTTGCCCCCTCCCTCGATATGACCCTCCAGGTGGTGTGCTTCCGCTGCCAGCAGGATCCGGTGCCCTTCTTCGGCACAGGCACTCAGGATTCTGTCCCAAATCGACTTCAGGTAGGTGATGTGCGACATGTCAATGCGCCACCCGTCCAGTCCCGTCTTGAGGGTCCAGTCGATATGCGACTTCACAATGTACTCGGCGGTTTTAGGATGACGCAAATCAAACAGCGGTTGTCCACAAATGTGTCTCCGTCTGTCTTCAAACCAATCCGGTCGCTCTTTGAGCATGGGCGAAGACGAGGCAACGCCATAATGGTTCGTGTTGCTGATGACACGAATGCCCTTGTTGTGCGCCTCCTGGATGAGCTCCTTGACGTCCGCCATGGTCCCCAACTCGGGCATTTCGCGCTCGAATCGATTGGCATAAAGGTTGGTTCCCGGTGTGTGATCGTAAACCGTGTAGAGCACGATGAGGGTAATGCCCAGATCCTGCAGGTACCCAAGCTTGTTAGTTACGCTCGAATACGGGGCGCAGCCCTTTGGGTTCTTCCATTTCTCCGGGTGTTGATAATCGGGATGATTGAAGGCGCGTACCACCACCTCGTAGGCCACTGCGTCGCGCAGCCAATCTGGAGCCGCAAGAACAGGATCTTTGAATTCCTCTTCGCTACGGTGCCTGGTAGAGAATCTTTCCAATTCTCCTCCCTTGCGTTCCTCTGCAGCAACCCATGGCCCGAGTGCGGAACCCAGGCCCAGCCCTGCACCCATGCGTAGAACAGATCTTCGGTCAATTCCTATTGCCTTGCTTTTCTTCATCGAATGCCCATGCTCGTTTATGCGTACCAGGGTCTCTGCCGATCCAGGTCGCCGTCCAAAACACCAAGGGCGATGTTTGCATCCTGGACTATCTGAAAGTCAAACATGCCCACACAGAGAAAGTCGGCGCCGTTCTCGAAGGCGTACTTGAAGCCCTCTTCCGGCCGGATGGCTCCTGCGGCCAGCGTCTTGTAGGCAATCCACGGTTGCTGGAGGTCTTTCATGAAGGCGACGGTCTCTTCCGGTTTCCTGCACCAGATGTTATTCCGTTCGGTCTCGGCCTTGGCCGACCAGTAGTCTGTATGATGCAGTGTCTTCATCCAGAAGTCGGGCTGGTAACCTCGTTCCACACAAGCCTCCACAGTATGTAACCGGTGGGCGCCGATGCCCGCCGGCAAACCGTTGCGTCGAATCAGCTCCAGGCTTTGCTCGATCAGGTCGAAATCCTCGCGGGCGACCGCGCCGTCGCTTCTGCTGCCGTGCAGATAGCAGGCACACGCACCCTGGTCGATCGACTTTTTGATTCCCTCTGACAAGGTCCGGCCGCCGCAGTCGGAGATGAACTGGATCTTGCCACCCTCATCCTTCCAGTAGTCGGTGATTGCGGGGCAGAGAATGGGGTTGGTCAGGAACGTATTGACGCCGCTGGCTTCGGCCAGTCGGAACGTCTCATAGATCTTCTCACGCGTGTGATAGGCTTGCACCAACGGCGAGACGTAAACCAGATCGCGGGCATGAGCCCAGCCGCCGATCAAGTTGCCACCAAGAATCAGCCGGCTCACCTCGACTTTGCCGATCTTTCCCTTGGGCACCTTTCCTTTGAGATCCTCGAGCCTCGCCAAACTGTCATTCTTGCCTGAGCGCGTGATCGCGTCGGCCTTCTCCTGGCCCGAACTCTCCTGCTGGGCCAGCAGAAGCTCTTCCTCAAAACTCGCCCAGCCACGTTTCTTCAGAACCTCCAGCATCAGACCGCCCACAAATGGCACTCCGGTCAACCCAGCGATCAGTTGCCGCCTCGAAAGACGGCTGGCAAAGCGGCAGCTCTTCGAGCCCGCATCTCGCTTCGAGAATGTGCGACGTGTGTGTCGAGACATGGGGAACTCCTATGGTGTGGGTTGGGAATCAGATTCCTCGTCCAATAGATTGTAGCCTGGATTCCGACGGATGCGAAAGCGATCTGTGTGGCGGCAGCATCGGAGTTGGTTCCGCCGGAAAGGCTACTGTCGCGCACGTACGCTCACCATGATCGCCAGCGGTTTGCCCAAACGGGTTTCGTCAACGGAACGTGAGTACATGACGCACAAACCGTGGTGGCATCGCGGTTGACGTTGGGGTACCAGTTGTGAATCGTGCCTGGCGGGCTGACAAGCATCGGCTCGCCTTGCCACCTATTTCCGTCGAAGCGTCGTGCGTTCAACTCGCCGGTGCGCTCGCGATTGTCTCCGCCTGCGTGCTTCTCCAGCCCGTAGGTGATTACCAGCCCATACGTCGGGTCCTTGGCGTAGGGAGCATTCACATCGTAGCGACCGAGCGGATAGAAGGCATGACTGACATAGACGTGGTCGCCAATCTTGAGCACATCGAAGCTGGTGGACCCGTTTGGCGCCTGGTCAACAGGCTGCCCTGGGCGATTCGGTAACGTTTCACGGGATCCTTAGTGCGAGGCCTGTAGGTCAACGCACACCAGTTCCTTGTCATTGCGAGCGAACAGGCACCGTTGGGCAAACGCCGGATGGCTCCAGACTACGGGTCGTCCGAACGAGTGGTTCGTCGACTCGAGCAGATGGACACGGCTGATCTCTTCGTAGCCCTGCACAGACAGGCGGGCCAGGATCAGGTCGCCCGTCTCGCTGAACAGGAAGAAGCGGTCTTCGTGCTTCACGAGAAAGGCCGTGCCGTACGGCCGTCGACGCGTGCCGCCCATCGTCGGTTCGAACGTCTGCCACATCCGCTGCCCGTCCTCCAGCCGCACACCCATGAGCGCGCCCGTATTGGCATCGCAGCCATAGATCATAGTGTCTTCCAGGAATGGGGTGCTGTTGACGCAGTACACCGCGGTCTTCGGTTTACCTCTCCAGAGGATTTCAGGCGCCGCCGACGCGTCGCTCAGTTTCAACAGCACTGCGGCGTATTCGCCCGTCGCCAAGAGATAATGCCCCAGTTTCCTGGGTGCCGCAATGGCCATGCCGGAACGGGGCTTGAGGGGCACAGACCAGAAGACCTTGCCGGTTCGTGGGTCGAGGCTGTTGAGGGCCTCGGCGTGCCAGATCAGCAACTGTTTTCGGCCGGCCTGCTCGATCATGGTCGGCGGGCAGTAGCCCGGCTGCCTGGCCGACAGGGCCCGCCACAGCTCGCGCCCCGTGCGTTTGTCCAGAGCCACCGCCACGCTGCCTTCGCCGCCCACCACGCAGTACAGCACATCGCCGTGGACGAGCGGATGAGCGGCCACGCCCCAGAGAGGCGTCCGAGCGCCGTAGTCCTTGGCGAAATCCTTGGCCCAGATCGCTCGACCGCTGGCGGAGTCCAAGCACGACAGATTGCCTTCCGCGCCCAACGCGTAGACCCGGTCGCCGTCGATCGTCGGCGTACACCGCGTGCCGGGATAGGATATTCTGTATGGCCGTTCGTACTCGTGTGTCCAAATCAGTTGGCCCGTGTCGGCGTCAAGGCACAGCACGCGTTCGACCCCTTCCAGACCTTCGCGGCCGTCTGGATTGTTGGTGAACTTGCCGGACCGCAATACGTAGTCCATCACGTACACGTGGCCGTTGGCGACGGCGGGGCCGGAATAGCCAAGGGCAACGGGACGGCGCCACTTTATCGGCAGCCCTTCACCGGGAAAGCGAGCAACAATACCTTTCTCGCGCCACACGCTGTCCCGGTTCGGGCCGAGCCACTGCGGCCAGTCGTCCGCGAGCGACGGGCACAGCAAGAACAAGACTGCCAAGGATGCGCAAACGGATGCTCTACGCAGGGAAGAAAGCTGCTTAGACTTCAACGGAGTTTTCTTCTGACCTATCTCGGCTACGTCGGATATCCTCTCAGCGCCACTCCTCCTCTTGCAGGGGCCGGCCCCTAGGCACTGGGCACCCAACGACGTCGCCGTTGCATGGCAACGGTGAATCCCCTTCGATGCTTGGGTTCTCATGACTGCCTCCTGATCTCGCTGCCGCGTCTTCTTTGCTGAACATCTGAACGGTCAAAATCGTGCCGAGACTCCGACCCGACATTCGCATCAGCCTCAAACACCGTGGCGGGCTGGCACATCGCATCGAACTCATCCGGCATCCCACTGATCGCCGATGACAACCAACACGCGATACGGCTTCTCGGTCGACGGATCGAAGTCAGCGGCGATGGCCGGGCCACCGGCCACCAGGCCCGACAAAGCAAGACAGGCGAGTAGACTCCTCGTGGTTGTTTTCATGACGTTCTCCCGTGGCGGTCCAAAAACGACTTCCGCATCCCACATGTAAGTATTACTTCTTCACAATCGCGGCTACCCAGCCGCCCTTGTACGGGGCGGAGATCGTTACGACACTGCCGCCCTCAATCGTCTTTTTCATCGGGCGATAGCCACCGGCGGCCGACGTCTGAGTAGGAATGCCCATGGAGACGCTTATCCATGTCACATCGAAAGAGCCTCTTGCGCCGGACAGATCAAGCCCGACGGATCCGCCATTCGTGAAATAGAGCGAGTAATAGTCTCCGGGTTTCGCCGCCAGGTAGGCTTCGTTGCTTTCGCGGTTCGAAAGCAGATCCATCTGCGGCGTGATATCCCAGAACTTGATCAGGCTCTCCAGAATGCGCGCTGCCTTGATGCTTCCTTTGGCGAAGTCGTTGAGCCCGTTGCCGGAGTCCGGACGGTGGAAGCGCGCCGCTGCCGAGCCGCCTAGGATGTTGCGCCAGAATCGCTCGACGCCATCTTCAGGCCCGCCCGTCCCAAAGCTCTTGTAACCGCTACCATAGATCTTGGTGTGATTGCTAGGGCGCGGGTGCGTATTCACCTGCCGTAGAAGCCACTGCAGCCTTTCCCAGTGCGTCTCGTCGTAGTTTCGGCTGTTCACCTGCGAGATGTCGGCAAACATGTAGTGCTCGGCATCGTTGAAGATGATCGGAGTATGCTCTGCTCCTTCAGCCTCGAACGCATCGTCAAACATATCGGTTGTGCAGACCGTCACGCCCTTTTCGGCGGCCTTGGTTTTGATGAACCCAATCCAGTACTGCCCCCATTCTGCCGGAGTGGAGGTCTCGTTGTCCATACAGTAGAGGACATGCCCGTAATCCAAGCTGTAAGACAGCATCTTGGCGACGAATGCCTCCTGGTACGTGCGAATGAGTTCGAGTTTCTTGTCGTACCGCGGCATATCAAGGATCGTGTGGAAGAACGGATGCTGATCCTGCGACGGATGACGAGTGTATTGATCGGCGAGTCCGGTTTGTTCGGCGGTATAGTTGACATTGTTCGCGGGGCGCCAAGGGCTGATCTGCCAGTAGTTCAACTCGCGCGCGTCCGTGTAGTCGAAGCGGTCCCAGACCTCGATCTGCACAAAGATCTCCCGCTCCGCGGTCCACTTCAGCATGTCCTGAAAACGCTGCCAGTACTCCTGGTTCCATTGATCGAGGTCAAACTTGCCGTCCGGCAATAGCTTGTGCGGCTTGAGCTCCTTGCCCTCGCGTTGGCTCATCGTATTTCGCACGTAGTTGGCCCCGACCGCGTGTATCTCGTCGAGATGCGTTTCGAGGTCATCGAGCAAAAAGATATGGTCCGTCTTGCTTCCGCCCAGCAGCATCACCGGTTGGCCTTTGTACTGCCAGTAGCGCGGGTTCTTGTCGTAGGGCTTGATCCGGTCAGCGTTATTGTCCTGGGCCGGTAGCTGCGAGACGCCGGACGTGTTCAAAACGACTGCGGCGGCAATCAGAAGGAAGACGCGAGTCGAGAATCGAACCATGATGTGCTCCTTTTATCTCAACGTTGCGAGAATGACATACAGAACGGCATCGCCAACGAGCGGGCTCACTCGATGTGGACTAGAGGTCATGTTTTGGTTCGCGGTCCATGTCAGTTGTCGCGAGTCAACACGGCGCAGGCGCGCGGTCTCAGTCGCAGCCGTGGGGCGTCACCGCGGCCCGTCAGGCTTGCGGCTTCCGGCGTAAGAAGCCGCGCGTCTGCCGGCTGGGCGAGATCCGGCGTCATTTCGGCGTCCGAGAAGTTAACGACGACGACATAGGGTTTCTCGTCTTGGCCGCGAACGTCGTAGGCGTGAAGTGCCTTGCCGGTCTCTACCTCGCGGCACGTGCTGACCAGTCGCTCGGCTTCCGTTGCATCCGTGTCGGTGACAAACGCCAGGCATGCCGTGAAGACCTCTTGTCCCGGTTGGTAGTCGCGCGGCTCAAGCGAACAGACGCCCAATCGGACCGTCTGGCCGGCGTGGGTGCCGAAGGGGTCTTGTTCGGCGATCGGGACACCTTGCTCGTCAACCTTGCCGAATAGCTCGCACGTCACTCGTGCAGGCTTGCCGATCGAAACCACGCTCATCATACCGTCGATATTGAACCAGGGCGTCGATACATCCTTGACGAAACGGCATTCCTTCTTGCCGTCGTCGTAGTAGATCGTTCTTTGCATGTCGGAGAAGATCGAACGGACGAAACGCCAGTTGACGTCCATCGTACTCAGTCGCGAAACCTCTTCAACAGCGCGGCCCGACGCGGCGAAGATCACGGTTTGCCCATCCGGAAGGGCCACCATGACTCGATGGTCGATCACGCTGCCATGTGCGTCGGGTGCTGGCTCGTCACCGGGCCGTATCAATTCTGCCCGCTCGCTGACGGCAAAGCCACCTGGAAAAGTCTCCACGTGATTGGTCTTCGAACCGATCTGTAGGTAGCCGCGGCGCCCTCGCTTGTCTAAGGTCCAATAGTCGGGCACGAGGCTGTCATCCCATTGGGCCAAGTGGTCGCCCAAGCCGTGCCCGCTCGGAAGGATCAGCCCCGTGGAGTTATGCTTGCCCGTGGAACGATTGCGGCGGGCTTGCCAGCCCCAGGAGGCGAATCGCTGCGGATCGCGGACAGAGACGAATTTCGAATAGGGACTGTGGAAGACCTTACGATGGGCCGAGTCGAATTCCTCTTGCGTCACGGGGCGGGCGCACCCGTGGGCCTGACGAATCCAGTAGGTGTAGCCGAATCGTGCCGCGTCGTTCACGTTGAACACGTACTCGGCGTTGCTGGGGCCAAAATCGCCTTGGCCGCGATTGAGTTGAAGCCACTCCAGATGGCAGAACATTCCCTGCTCGAGCAGCCTCGCCTCACCATCGCCGAACATCATCTGAAGCCCCACGAAGTCGTAGTGGATGTCGCAGACACCGTAGATGTAGTCGGCCCAATCCTTGGCGTTGGGAAAAGCGGTCCGGCCGTCCCACAGCGAAAGATCCTTGAGGACACCGGTCATGTCCTCGAAGTGGTGGTACCAGACCGGCGAGACCGGCCCGCCCTTCCGTTTCAGCAGGTCGTAGAGCGAAACCATGCGGTGCCCGGCAATCGCCATGTAGCCCGGATGAATCCCCAGGGCGTGGTGAGTGAACGTGAAGTCGGGGTAGAAGACTGGGCAGCGATGCGCGACCCACTGGCGGATGGGCTTTCCATCAACGACGGTGTCGTCCTTCAAGTCCGCTTCCACGCACAGCGAACTGGCGTAGCCGTGTTTGGCCAGATCGAGCCAGCGGTCTGCCTGCGGATGGTCCGGATAGAGGACGGCGCCGCGGGCCAGCAGGTTGATGGTCCAGGTTATGCCTTCGTGCCGGTAGTCGTCCAACGCCTCGGCGCGACCGCTCGTGCGTTCGTCTTCGACCATATCGACGAGGATGTCGCGGATGCGCTGCTTGTTTTCAGGCGTCACCAGAGCCGGAGTGATCTGCACCACATCGAGCATGTTGCCGATCACCCACGTCTCGTAACGCAAACTGTTTCGCCCAGGCTTCTTGCCCCAATAGCCCTCGCGGGGACCTTTGGGGTCGTAGGTCGCGCACAGAAAGGCAATTGCGGCATTCAGCCGCTCGCCCAACTTCTGGCGCGTCCATGCGGGGGCGTCGAGCTTCGGATCCGCCGCCAGGGCTGCATAGACTGGCAGGGCGCGAGCGGTCCGTACGTGCGTGTGTCTTCTCTCGCCAAACCGGCACATGCCTAAGTCCGGTCGTTCGGGATCCGGACCCCAGAGTTCTTCCGCACCAATGACCCAACGCAGCATTACTCGCCGGTAGTCCGCTACCTGGGGATAGTCGTCCGGCAGAGAGTCGCGCCATCTCGCGTACTTAGATTGCAGGACAAGCGGTTCCGTTTCACTGGTCGTCGAGGCAGACTCGCTGTCACCGACCTTGCTCACCGTCTGAGCACACGCAGGATCGTCGAATGAAATCGTGACGAGAAGCAGTATCGCAACACAGTGGATCCTCATGGCCCAATACCTCCCAAAACCGTTTATGGAGAGAACTTATGACGTGACCTAGGCCTTTCGCCCAGCTTAACGCGCGAAGTCCCTCCATTGACTCTCTAGCATGCTCTTGTCGACCCGACCAGGATGAACAACTATTCGGTGTTGAAGTTTCAACTTCCTTCCAGCTTCAAGATTGTACGGGCTTGCGTATAGCGGCGTGTGAATCAGTTCATTGGGCATTGAAGTGACGTGCCATGGGGCTGGATGACGAAGGTTGTTGGGATGCCCAAATATAGTGACCCCCGCTGTCTTACCGTCAGAAAAATCGAGTGTCAGATTCAACCACCGGGCGCCCTTGCCATGTGCCAACTCCAAGCCCTCTTTTTGTTCGATTGTGTTCTTGATGTCGACACCCTCACTGGTGAGAATTGTCCAACCGGCGAGATTGGTGCGGTGACTGACGCGGAACTGCATTCCGGCATAACCACCCCATTTCTTGCCATCTTCTTCGCCTAGTATTGGCGTACGGTCAAGGAGTGCGTCTTCCTTGCCGGCAGTGAAGACGCCTTGCCAATCAATTTGGTAGTTACCATTCTTGTCGGGTGCGCTCACGGAAATGCTTTTTGTTTCCTTAAGCACCGCGGGTTTTCCTGGAGGATGGTAGCTTAGTTCCAGCTCAAAGTGGGCGGAATAGTCTTTGTGGGGGATGGCTTTGACGGAAACCACCTCGGTGCGCCCCATGACTTTATCTGGCCAGAGTTCTTGTACGTCTGGCCAAGTCCAGTAACCTTCTAAGTCATTGATCTTCTTCCAAGCAAAACGCAAACCTCGGTGCCAAAGATGATCGCCCGGGCGAAGGTCGGTCAGAACCCATGACCCGTGACGGCGGGCACGGCAAATCACCATTCACTCAACAGAAGGTTCTTCGCAACTTCTTTGCTTTTCCGCGTCCCCGTCGGCCATCAAATCGGAAAGGGGGATTCTGAATGCATGGACGCTCATTCCGGTTCCATTGTGGTTGCGATCAATCTGAAATCCGCCGTGCGATGACAACGGATATCTCTTGCCGTTCACCTCGTAGGACCAACTGCCGCCATCCGCTGGTATCGAATGATCCACGCGACCATCGGGACCAAGAATGATCGTGGATACGACCTTGGTCACGCCATCGAGATCCGATAGGTAGAATTGCTTTCGCACTCCTTGGCCGGTGCCGGAGCCGATCCGAGTCTTGTTGTCCCATTCCTTGTAGTAGCTGTCTCGAAAAGGCGTCAAGTAAATGATGCTGTCGTCGCTGCCTCTCTGCTCGCACACATAGGGAAGGTCGTCGCGACGCGGTGCGTAGAGCGCGGCCAGTTCGTAAACGCTGTTGAAACGCTCGGCCATGAAGAAGCCCCGTTTGTGGATGTACTCGTCCTCGTATCCTCCGTAACCGGTATACAGGTTGAAGACCCAATCATGGAGCGTTTGCGGCCGGACGTAGAGATCCGCACTCTTTCGCACACCTTGCTTGTCGTAGACGAACGGGCAACTCCAATTGTAATACCACCCCAGGTTCGGTAACTCCGGCAGGTCGAACGACGCGGGATCGGCCAGGATGTCGATGACGCCACCTTCGAATGCCGCGTTGTAGCTCCGAACTCGCGTCCGTATTGGCGTTGGCTCGCCCGGCTTTGCCGTCTGTTCCGCCAAGGCCATGAAGACGTCGGGTTGATTCTCGACGAAGTACCAGTTGCCGTCTTCGTTCTGGTACTCGATAAACGCATGGTCCCAAGTCCCAATGTATCGGGCCGGGATCCTCAAAATCGAACACATAGCGACCAGCGTGTTGGCTGCGCCGCCACAGTAACCGCTCTCGTCATCCAAGAAATCGACCGGGTGCAGATTCTGTTCGACCGAATGGCCGCCCAGGCGCGTATCCTTGACCCAATTGCCCAGCGTCTCGACCAGGGTCCGGCGATTGTGACGACTCCACGGTTCCTCGATCCCCTTCGAATTCAAGATGGCTTTCATCTTCCTTTCCACAAAGTCCCAGTCCTGGGCGTGCCAGTAGTGGGCGGGATAGCTGGGGCCACTCGTATCGGGGTCGAACTTGCGAGAGAGCATGCAGCGAGGCTCCTCACGCGTCGCGTAGCCGACCGGCATCGAGAGCCCTTTGGGAATATGCTTGCCCACGAAGACCGCGTAGTCCTTGCCGCTGGTATCCGAGTGCTTCCAAGTCCCCTGAGCATCCACTCCGGCATCGTCGTAATGCACTTCGATCGACCACGCCGCGAGATAGCGAGTCTGGACGTTGTACGATTCGCCTTCCCAATTCGGCTCGACACCCTGCCAAGTTCCGCCCCGCTTCACAAACAGCTCTTGGGGTTCGATCGTCGTGTGGATATTCTGAACGTGAAGAAAAGAACCGTCCTCCCGATCGCAAGCCAAGACAATCGTATTGTTAGGTCGATACTGTGCAAGCAACGCACCCGGAGAGAGCAAAGGACCAACAAGGCAAAACAGAGGCCAACAGACATGTCGTGTCACGCTTGCGCTCCCTTTGTGGCGTTCTTCAGGATTCATGTTTTTCCTCTGCGATTCCCTCATGTGGAGTGTCAGCAGCGCCGGGCCATCAACTAGCACCAAACGGCGTCCGCATCGAATGGCGTTCAGCGTTCAGCTTGAGATGGCGTGGTCTGGTGGAAGGAGCGGGTTATAGATGGGGGGTAATATATGGAGGAAGGAACTTGGCCCGCCAACGTCTTCATTTATAACCACTAATCTATAACCTGTCATTCTTATCCCGGCAAACTGTCTCTCTCGTTGATGTCACCGGCACCCCAAACCGTGACATCTCAAGTTTGACAGGCCCGTACACAAAGACCATTTGGTGCTAGGCCCGGCGGCAAGCTGCCCTTTTGTGGGCAGGTTGGGGCCGTCGGCGCCGGTTTTGAACGGCACGGTCAGGATCTCTTGTCCAGCTAATCGGAACGTGAGATTCGTCCCGCGCCGGATCACTTCGGCTTCCACTGGCTGTCCCGGCTTGATGTGGTCGCCGCTCGGCCCCAGCAGCCGAGTCGGCCCAAAATCGGGCCCTTCGATGAACAAAGTCTCCCCACGCCCATCGAATCCGAAATGATTGCTGCCGAAAACGAGCGAGGCGGCAGTGCTTTCCATTTCTGTCAGACTGAACCGAGCGGTGATCGCAAAGTCCCCTTCGCCGACCAGCCGGCCGCCGTACAGATAGTTGTGCGTACCGGAACCCTGCAGCCAGCCGTCGCCGGCCTTCCAAGACGAGCCACGCTCGACAATGTTTCGCGTCTTTCCATGTTCGACGAAACGCGACTCAGAGTTACGTGCTTCCTGTCCCACCGCCGCGACGAATTCGTCTGCAACAAGTGAAAAAGAAGCGGCGGTTAGAGTGACGACCAGTACGAAGATCAGTATTGTGGCTCGGATCATTGGTTCTTTTTCCTGTTCAAATTGCCCTGTGGCCTACCTTCCGGCATCCGGGTGCTGCTGCGTCAGGCTGACAGGTTGCATGTTTCGTAAGCCCCCATCGCACCCTCGTTGCCAAGTTCCAACTTGGTAGCGCAATCTTCAACGATTGTAGCCTGGGAGTCTCAACCGCTGCCACCTCAAGCCGGAGGGGCCGAGTTCGAAGAACACGGCGACTATCTGAACTCAGGCTTTCACTGCCTATCCCACGACAATCGGCAAGAATTTCTCGAACGGTCCTTACGGCACTCACGTGCCCGCTCAGCGGCACATGAGAACGGCTAAGGCTGCGAAGAGCAGGCTTCCCGCCAGCAGGCAGAGTCCACTCAGGAGACGTTTGCGCGGTCGCCGCGCCCAGATGTAGATGCCCGTGATCACCCACAGCACCGTCGAGATGGT
>JADHUC010000390.1 GCA_016784735.1 Pirellulaceae bacterium
CCGGCAGCCATCAAGAGAATCCAGATTGTGTGAGGTAGGCATGAGACTGATCCTCTACACGGGCAAAGGTGGCGTCGGCAAATCGAGCATCGCCGCAGCGACGGCGGTGCGCGTCGCCCAACTAGGTCGCCGGACGCTGCTGGTCAGTTCGGACCTGGCTCACAATTTGTCCGACATTTTCGAAACACGAATCGGCGGCGATCCGGTAACCGTCGCCGAGAACCTCAACGCGTTGGAGGTCGATGCGTTGAAGGAAATCCGCGATAACTGGGGACCGGCGCAGGATTACTTCGCCGGTTTCCTGGCCTACCTCGGCATGGACGATGCCGTTGCCGAAGAGGCGGCGCTGTTGCCGGGCACGGAAGAGCTGTTTCTGCTGACGCGCATTCTGAAGGAACTCGAAAGCGATCAATACGACGCGATCATCGTCGACTGTTCGCCTACGGCCGGCGCACTGCGATTGCTGACTTTCACGGATACCGCTTGCACAAAGCTGAACCGGCTCTTGAACCTCGAACGCCAAGTGTTGAAGCTCATGCGACCGGTCATGAACCGTTTCAAAGCAATGCGGCATATTGTCCCTTCCGACAAGGTCTACGGCACGTTCGAGGATCTCATCCGTGACGTGGGGCATCTGGGCGAGATCCTCAAGGACCCCGAGGTCAGTTCCGTCCGATTGGTCTTGAACCCGGACCGCGTGGCCATCGCCGAGACTCGGCGCGCCTTCACTTACTTCGGCCTGTTTGGCTTCCCGATCGACGGCATATTCGTGAACAAGGTGCTCCCAAGGGAACTTGCCGACGGCTACCTGCACGACTGGTTCGCCCTCCAACAGCAGCTCTTGGAGTCCATCGACGAATCGTTCCTGGACGTGGCCAAGTTTCGTGTGCCTCTGCTGGACAGTGAACCCATCGGCTTGCCACCGCTTTCCCGGATGGCCGATGGGATTTTCGGCGAGAAGCGTCCGGAGGATGTGCTGTCCGTGACAAAACCCGTGTCCATCGCTCGTGAGGACGGGCAGTACCGGCTTGGTTTCTGGTTGCCCAACATAGCGAAGCATGATTTGAACGTCGGCCGGAAGGACGCGGATTTGATCCTGACCGCGGGCAACTACACACGCGTATTCTCGCTGCCCGATTCGCTGGTCGACCGCGAAATCGGCGAGGCCAAGTTCGACGACGGGAGGCTGACGATTACCTTCGAGGCGGCGCCGGCATGAGACTCATCCTGTACACGGGCAAAGGCGGAGTGGGCAAATCGAGTATCGCAGCCGCAACGGCGGTGCGCACGGCCGAACTTGGTCGCCGCACGTTGCTTGTGAGTTCGGACTTGGCGCACAATCTGTCCGACATCTTCGATACGCGAGTCGGCGGCGAACCAGTGACCGTCGCAGAGTATCTGACCGCGTTAGAGATCGACGCGCTGAAGGAAATCCGCGAAAACTGGTCACCGGCACAGGATTACTTCGCCAATCTCCTTGCGTTTCTGGGCGTGGACGACGCAATTGCCGAAGAGGTCGCCCTTTTGCCCGGCATGGACGAACTGTTCATGCTCACTCGCATCCTGCAAGAGGTGGAAAGCGATCGCCACGAAGTCGTTATCATCGACTGTTCGCCCACCGCCGGCACACTCCGGCACCTGACGCTGACCGACACGGCGTGTACGAAGCTGCAGAAGATGACGAACATGAAACGCAAGGTCTTCAAGCTTGTACGTCCGGTCCTCAATCGCGTCAAAGGCCTCCGGCACTTCATGGCCGACGACGAAGTCTTCGACGTATTCGATCATCTGCTGGGCAACGTCGGTCGCCTGGGCGAAATCCTCAAGAATCCGGACGTCAGTACAGTCCGCTTAGTTCTGAACGCAGACCGAGTGGCAATCGCCGAAACCAGACGTGCTTTCACGTATTTCGGGCTTTTCGGCTTTCCTGTCGATGGAATCTTCGTGAACAAGGTTCTCCCACGCGAACTCGCCGACGGTTACATGAATCGCTGGTTCAAGCTCCAGCGTCAGCTTCTCGAGTCCATCGACCAATCGTTTCTGGACGTGAACAAGTTTCGTGTGCCGCTGCTCGGCAAGGAACCGATCGGTTTGTACCCGCTGGCCGAGATGGCACACGGCATCTTCGGCGACCATCGACCCGACGATGTGCTTTCCGCCCCGAAGTCCGTTACGATGGATCAAGTGGACGGGAAGCACCGACTGGTTTTCAGTCTACCGGATGTGAACAAGAAGGACCTCGATGTCGGCCGCAAAGAGGCCGAGTTGATTCTGAGTGCAAAGAACTACACGCGCGTCTTTTCGCTGCCCGACACCCTGATCGACCGCGAAATCGCCGGAGCCGAGTTCACTGACGGCACGCTGACTATCTTGTTCGAGTAGACTTCACCCGCGGGGTTCAACACCTTGTGGGCCGCGTCCTTCAAGGAGAGAGTTGTCCGGCGTGCGAAAGACGGCTAGACGCGGCTTGCCTCTCGGGGGGATAATGATTGTCTGAGTACATCGTTTCGTTCTTGGGCGGTGGCAAAGGCAGAACGGTTCGTAACGAGTTTAAGGTATGGCGCAAAGAATCGTCTTCCAGGTCACCACGCCGCTCGGATATCGGGTTGTGTTGACGCGGAACCGGTGGCGTGAAATCGTTCGCTTCAAACACCCCGGTGTCGCACAATACCGGAACGAAGTCCGGCAGTGCTTGCGAGCTCCAGACCGGATCCGCTCCAGCGCGAAAGACGCCGACGTTCATTTGTATTACTTGGAATTGGATAACCGCCACTTGTGCGTGGTTGTAGCCGACGGCGAAGCGGAAGAATGCTTCGTAGTAACGGCTTACCTCACCAAACGCGTTAAGCAAGGTGACGAGATATGGACAAAGTGAGAGTGTACTACGACCGCACGGGCAATACGCTGACCGTATGGTTCGATGATCCGACCAAGGAGCACGTTTGTGATGAGGTCGAGGACGATGTGGTTCTGATGAAGGACCGCCGTGGCCGTGTGATCGGGTTTGAACGGCTGAATTACCTGACAAAGAAACAGCAGCAAGCCCGTGAGAATATACCGGTGGAGTTTCAGATGCTGTAGCGCCACCTATCAACGATTCGGATGACGCGCACGATCAGTTCGCCAGAAACTCGCGAAACGATTTGTTGTCTAGCATCTGTTCGACCAGCAGGCGATAACCATCGGCCAGCGGGTGGCTGGCGTCGGCATAGTATTCGCTGGGGAGGGCGGTGGGAACGAAGTGAGGTAGTCCTTGTTGTTCAAGCCACGCTTCCACTGAGCGTTTTCTTTCTTGATAGGTTTCCAGGCTCTCCTGTCGAAGCATGTGTTCGTTGAAGGGACCGACCAGGACGAAGACGGTGTTGCCGCGCCGCTGGAGGATCCCCACTGCTCGCTGAAAGCAACGCCACTGGAACGATTCGTCCAGTTGAACCCAAGGGAAATTGACTTGTCTCATACCCTTGTTTGTCCACGAGTCGGCCACAGGCTCGGTCGACGGTGGTTCGTCCGGCGAGGGCAAATCGAGAGTCACCGCGCCGACTGGGTTGGTGTAGGGATGCTCGATCGTCCAAGCGGCGATGTCCATGTCTTCGAAGTAGGCGATCCGCAAGTGGTCGACCCAGCCGAAGAACGGCACTTCGCGACCCACGACGATGCCCAGTCGGCGCGACCACGATTCTCTGTAACACGGCACCGTGGGGTACACCTGGGGGACCAGCTTGGGATGATTGAAGTCGGATTCTTTCTGGTCCGAGAGATCGCGCCGCTTGGACGCCGTCCATAGCAGGTTGCAGTTCACAACGACCTTGCTGTCCGTGATGTCTTGGCCGTAGTGTTCGACCAGTCCCGCCATCGCAGCCGGATGAATGCCGTCGATTCCCAGATTGACGAAACGATCGCCGCCGCCGAGTTCGTTCAGGTAGTGCGACAGCGTCTGATCTTTGGCAACGTAGTGGCCCCAGACGGCGGAGTCGCCCAGAACCGGCGTCTTGTCTTCGGTCGCGATTCGGCGGCAGTAACGCTGTATCATCCAATAGTCGTAACTGAGCCGATAAGGCACGCGGTAGTCCGCTCCCGGTTCGAACGGTTCGATGCGCTCCCACGCCACCGGAATCCCACAAAACAACGCAGCAGCCACACACGCGACCGCCAGCCAACCACGCGGCGACAGTCGCACTTCGTTCGACGAGAACGGTACTTCGTGTTTCTCTGTCTCAGGCGATTCGTCTTTCTGCCGTTCCACGGCATTCTCCATCAAAACTGGAAGTAAATGAACGGTTGCTCTCCCGACGCTGCAAACAGGGCAATGTAGATGATCATGGCGACAACGATGGCTCCGCGCACGGGTGCGGGCTGGAGGATCCGTCGGGCTTTCGATTCGTAGATGTACTGGTAGATCCACACGCTGAGCACCAATACCAACATCAGCAGCGGACACGCAGGATCACTCCAAGCGAAAGTGGAAATCCTGCAGATGATCAGCCACGCGTCGGAAATCGTTACGGCCCGGAAGAAGATCCACGCAAAGGTGACAAACGCAAACGTCAGAAGCTGTTTCACGAACCGAGGAACTCGCTCGCGATAGGTCTGCGACTTCTCCAGGCTTCGGGTCAGCGAGTAGCCAACTGCGTGTACTGCCCCCCACGCAACAAATCCCCACGCCGCACCGTGCCATAGCCCCGAAATGAGCATCGTCAGGCAGATGTTGCGATAAGTGACCAGTTCGCCTTTTCGATTTCCGCCCAATGGAATGTAGACGTAATCGCGGAACCAAGTGGACAGACTGATGTGCCAGCGGCTCCAGAAGTCACCCAATCCGGTGGCCAGGTAGGGATTGTTGAAGTTCAGCATCAGACGCAGCCCCATCATCCGCCCCACGCCGCGGGCCATGTCGGTGTAGCCGCTGAAATCGAAATAGATCTGCCAAGCGAACGCGAACGTGGCCAACAGCAAGGCCGGTGCCTCGCACTGGTCCGGTGAGCTATACGCCCGCTCGACGTAGATCGCCAAGTAGTCCGCGAGGGCAAGCTTCTTGAACAGCCCTACGACGAAAAGCGAAAGCCCGTCGGCTACGTCGTGCCGAGTGATCGTGGGTGTCTCGCGAAGTTGCGGCAGAAGATTCTTGGCCCGTTCGATCGGTCCGGCTACCAGTTGTGGAAACAGCGAGACGAACGTGGCATATCGAATGAAGTTCGGCTCCTTGTCAACGTTGCCGCGGTAGAAGTCGATGGTGTAGCTCATCGACTGGAAGACATAGAAAGATATGCCCACGGGCAAAAGGAAATCCATCGGCGGGACGCTGTAGCCCACCCCCATGCTCGAAAACAGGCTATTGAGGCTATCGCTGACGAACGTGAGATCGGGTCTCGCGATTTCGTACGGCATTCCAAGCCGCCCGAGCGCGGCATTCACATTGTCGATGACGAAGTGGCCATACTTGAAGAAGCCCAGCATCCCCAGGTTGTTACAGATGCTTAGTGCCAGCCACGGCTTCCTCCATCGCCCGCGCGACATGGCCACTACGGCCAGGTAATCAACGGACGTCGACCACAAGATCAGCACTAGGTACAGCGGGCTCCACCACCCGTAGAACACATACGACGCGGCCAGCAGCCAAGGCAGCTTGAACCGCGTGCCCTTCAGGGCCAGGTAGACCGGGTAGACGATCAGGAAGAATAGAACGAACGTCCAGGTGTGAAAGAGCATGTTACTCCATCAGGGCACGGATGTGAGCTTCCACCGACGCGGCAAGTCCCTCCAAGCTGTAGCCGCCCTCGAGAACCGAAACCAGCCGGCCGCCGGCGCACTTGTCGGCAATCTCCTTGACCACACGCGTCATCCGCGCGAATCCCTCTGCGGTGACCTCCATACCGCCCAGAGGATCAGTTTCGTGCGCGTCGAATCCGGCAGATATCAACACAAAATCGGGGTCGAAATCGGTTGCCGCGGGGCGAAGCTCCTCTTCGATGGCATCGACGAATTCGCGGTCCCCGCAACCGGCCCGCAGTGGAACGTTCACCGTGTAGCCCTGCCCTTTGCCCGATCCCTTTTGGTCGGCACTGCCGGTGCCCGGATAGAACGGAAAGCGGTGGACGCTGAAGTACAGCACGGTGGGATCGTCGTAGAACATGTCTTGCGTCCCGTTGCCGTGGTGGACGTCCCAGTCGACGATCAGGACCTTGGATAGCTTGTGTTTCTTCTGAATGTACCGCGCGGCGATAGCCACGTTGTTGAACAGACAGAAACCCATGGCACGATTCGGCAGCGCGTGATGCCCTGGCGGTCGGACCGCACAAAAGGCGTTCCGTACTTTGCCATCCATCACGGCATCGACGGCTGCGAGCAGTCCACCAGCGGCTGTCACGGCCACTTCATAGGAATCCTCACCTGCCGGTGAGTCCATTGTATCTACGTAGCCGAGGCCTTTTTCACAGCTACCCTTCACTCGGTCGACGTACTCGGGCTTGTGTACCGAGGTAAGCCACTCGTTTATCGTTGGCCGGGGATCAATCTTTGTCAGTTGCGACAACAGTTCCTTTTCTTTAAGTCTCCCAATAATTGCCTCCAGGCGCGCGGGACGCTCCGGGTGGCCGGCGCCCGTCTTGTGGCGCAGATAGATGTCGTCGTACAAGAAACCTGTCGCGGCCTTCGGATCACCTTTGCCCGTGGTCTGTCCCACTGGTTCGCTGTTCTGGTTTTCGTCGTTCATGGGCTTCTCCGTAGGGGCAAGCGGGCCGAATAAACTTACCAGCGGTCGGGGACTGTCCCGATTTTCGCGGAGGCTTTGCGGAGCGAAAATGGGGCTGTCCCCTTCACGCCCGCCACTGGGCTCTCGCCCAACCGCGTTTTCTCGCCTCGCCCGCTTGTCCGGTGCCTTTCTCACGCATCGAAAGCCGACGGCATCCTGAGCGAAACAGGCATCGGCAAAACCGGCGTCTTCGCCCACTCGTCGCGCGGACCGGCAGGCCGCGGCGCTGCAGTTCCATGCGCCGCCTCGGAGCACGAACTGCTCGCCTTCTTGCGGCCCGCGAGGGTTATCCGCGGAACTTTCGCTGTAGTAGTTTTCGCTGTAAACGTCGTTGCACCACTCGGCCACGTTCCCGTGCATGTCGAACAGTCCCCACGCGTTGGGCTTCTTCTCACCGACGGGATGCGTCTTCTTGCCCGAGTTGTCGGCGTACCATGCGTATTGTTTGAACGAACGCGGATCCGAACCGAAATGGTACTCTGTGTCCGAACCGGCACGGCATGCATACTCCCATTCCGCCTCGGTCGGCAGCCGGTATCCGTTAGCCTCGAAATCGCACTCGCCTATCTCTGAGTAGCAGGGCTCCAGCCCCTCATTGAGAGACCGCTGGTTGCAGTACAGCGCCGCGATGTCCCAACCGATCATCTCCACAGGAAGGTCCGGCCCTTTGAAATGCGACGGACTGGTGCTGAGATACGGGCTCCCGCGAGCCAATTCCGCGCCGTGCTCCTGCGTCATCTCGTACCGGTCCATCAAGAAGGCGTCGACCTGGACCTCATGAACGGGCGCCTCGTCAGGCTCACCGCGACCACTTCCCATATTGAACCGCCCGGCCGGAATTAACACCATCTCGATGCCGCTGTCGGTGGTAATCACCTCCGGAGCCGCGGGGGCCGCACCGGGTGCGCCAGCGTCGATGCCCGACCTTTCAACCGGCCGACACGAAGTCGCCGTCACGAGGGCAACGAGCAACATTGGCAGTTTCAACGCATCGCTGACATGAAGTGGCCGCGTTTCTTGGTAGCAGGGCATGGTTATCTCGATCTTTCCGCATTTTCGAACGCGAGCCGCCCGCAAGAAGGCGGCGCGTCCGGCTGAACATCTGTCGCAAGAGACGATCGTGACCGAGGGAGACGCAAACGGCGTGGTAGAGTCGATTCAGTCTGCTAATGTTAACTCTAGCGTCGGACGCCTCGCAAGTAGCCTTTCCGCGACGATTTGCTCAGCCAAGTCGGGCCACTCGATGGCGTAGTCATCGCGTAGCAGCCGCGTCACGTTCAACTTGTGCTGCAGGTTGACCGATCACGCGAGCGGTTCGATTCTGCCAAGAGGTTCCATCTCTCGTGCGTGTTCCCATACCTCTCGGAGTTCTTCCTGATGCTCTACGGCCCATTCCATGACCATCCCCGTGGCCCGCGGTGGGAGTCTTCCTGCAATCACGGCGAGCGTCTCGATGGCCACAAGCATGACGCTGCCGCCGTACTCAGCGTGAAAGTGTGGCGGGGGGTGATCGTTGTAGAACATCTTGATGACGATGCCGTAGAAACGGCTGATCTCAGGCATTCACTCCAGCCCTTTTCAGGTTCGGGAATACATCATCCGGGGACTTGCCTGTGAGTTCCATGTACAAGGCATCAGAGCAGATATCGACGTCATCGCCCCATCGGATCTCACCGCCAGAGCCAATGGAAACACTTTCGAAACCGCCGGGCTGGTCCCAAATCCGGAAAACGCCCTTCCCCACCAAGTGCGAGAGATCCACCACGCCCTCGACGCCGTCCGAGTACCGCAAACGAAGCCTGAACTCGGGCAACGGATTCACGTCGACAACTCGAAACATGGCATTTCTCGCAAGACAAAGGCCCATTCGCACCAGCCGCGAATCTCCACACGTAGCTTGTGTCGTGCAACCCGATTCGCGTGACGCTTTGATGTATTGTATCATCCCAGCGCGACTGACAACATCTGGAAAGTCGAATTGGTGGGCACCGATGACAAAGTCATTGTGACGCTGGTCGTCCTGTAACGCCCGCAGGTCGAACAGCGATAGGTAGCACTGCCATCGCAGTTAACGGAATCTTCCGCGCCGAGCAAAAGTGACTTTCACGGCGCCGCCACAGGCACCCAGTCGGGTTCTTTGTTGCAGTTGCCGTCGGTGGTGATGGCTACCCAACGATTCGTGGCTGTCACATCGGCCACACAGATGTTCCAACCTTCGGCCCTGACACCTACGCCTTCCGGGGCTTGGCCCAATCGCTTGGTCGCCGGACCGCGGGTGAACACGACGTATTTTCCCTTTGCGTCCGGCGGCCAGTCGATGTGGTACACTTTGGTCGGTTTGGCGCTGGTGACCACGTCGCGTCCGCCCGTGACCGCTGGTTGCGGGCCTGTCAAATCCAAATCGGCTACGCGCAGGGCCCAGTCGGACGGCGTCCAGGCGATTCGTTTTCCGTCGGGGCTGACCTCGGGGCGACATCCGGGGATGCCCAGGTTGAACACGCCGGTTCCGTCGGCTTCGATGCCCACGATGGCGTGCCGATATCCCATCCCACCGTGTATCGTGCTCACAAACCACTTGCCGCAGGGCGACCAGCACGCGCCGAACAGATGAGAGATTTCCTTGTTCGGATGCTGACGGTGACGGCCGCTCGCAAGATCGTAGACAAACAGTCCACGGGTCGCGATGGACGAGTAGGTGAAATCGTCAGATTCACCTTTCAGATATGCGATCGCCGTGCCATCAGCGTTCCAGAACGATTGCCGAGCGTTGCTGGCCACCAGCTTGCGGTCGCTGCCATCGACGTTCATGTAGTAGACGTTGCGCACCCTTGACGCGCCCTGGCCCTCGTCCGCCACAAAGCAGATCTTGCTGCCGTCAGGCGACGCGTGAGGGTACAGTTCGTCCACGTCCGTCGTGTTTGTGAGGTTGACCGGATCCGATCCGTCAGCGTTCACTAGGAATAGCTCCCAGTTGTTTTCCCGATACGTTTCATACACGATCTTGTTAGGAACATGTTTCAGTTCCTCGAGAAGCTCCGCGTCCGATGCGATGGCGACTGGCGACCATATTCCCACCAGCAGGAGCAAGATCGTGGTAGGTCCCGCTTGCCGAGCGGGACCTTCTGTTGAGAGCGTTTCGATTTCGCAAGGTCCCGCTCGGCAAGCGGGACCTACCAGCCGATCCTGACTCTTGGTGTCGCTCATCGTTCCTCGCTCCCCGCCGGTAGCCAGTCCGGCTCTTTGTTGCAGTTGCCGTCGGTCGTCAGTCGCAGGAATTGGTTCGTTCCCGCCGCATCGGCTACGTAGATGTCCCAGTCCACCGCTCGTACGCCGACGATTTCCGGGATTCGTCCCATGCGTTTCGCCGCCGGTCCCCGGCTGTACGTGACATATTTACCGCACGGCGACCAGTCGATGTGGTAGATCTTCATTGGCTTGTCGCTGGTCACGACGTCGCGCGCGTTCGTCACCTTGGGCGCCGGTCCGCTGAAATCGAGATCGCCGATCCGTAACGCCCAATCGCTTGGCCCCCAGGCGAGCTTCGTCCCGTCCGGACTAATGTCGGGCCTGCATCCTGGAATAGCAAGATCGTAGACTTCCATCCCATCTACCGGAATGGCGAGGACCCCATGACGGAATCCCATACCCGCATGAACCGTGGCCACGAACCATTTGCCGTCCGCGGACCAGCACAGATTGTACAGATGATGGATCTCCTTGTTGGGATGCTCCTTGTGCTGGCCGGTTGCCAAATCGTAAACGACGATTCCTTTGGTTGCGTAGTCCGTATACGTGAACTCGTCGGATTCTCCTTTCAGATACGCGATTGCCGTTCCATCGGCTTTCCAGCAAGGCTGTCGCGCGTTCTTGGCCACCAGCGTGCGGTCGCTGCCGTCGATGTTCATGCAGTACACGTTGCGGATCATCGACGCCCCTTCGCCTTCGTCCGACACGAAACAGATCTTCGTGCCGTCAGGTGAAACGTGCGGATACAATTCGTGCTGGTCTGACGTGCGAGTCAAATTGACCGGCTCGGACCCGTTTGCATTGACCGTGAGCAATTCCCAGTTATCTTTCTGCCAGCTCTCGTAAACGATCTTGTGCGGGACGTCGCGTAGCCGTTTGGATAGCTCCTCGGCCGCTGTCGCTGATTCGGAACTAAGAAAAAACGCTGCAGCCAACACGGTCGCCAGCGTGGCCGCAACAACGCAGTATCGTCTCGCTGTCATTGTTTCGTTCTCCCGATCAAGATATCTCGCGGCGAATTCACAAACAGTGGATGTCGCGAGTATTGTAGCAGCCAACCGACGCGTGAACCATCATCCTCTTGTTTACTTGCCTTGCGGTTCGCGACCGTCGATAATCGGCGCACATGGAGCTGGTTGTGCTGGGCGTACAACTGTTCTTGCTATCGTTTGGAGGGTACGAAGATGTCCTTTTGGTTTCTCGCGAGCTTGGCGTTTGCGGGGGCGACCGATTCGGTGGATGGCGGAGCGATGCTGCCCACCACTACGCCACCAATCACGTACGTCATCAACTACTCGGGCGACTACTTCAAGAAGCCCGACTACATCGACCAGTTCCGGGACGATCCGCCGGATCTACTGCACGTGGGCAAAGCGACGCCGATCCTGCATATGTGGGGACCGGTCCGGATGTATCAGGGCGAGAACCAATGGACCGGCGGTCCTGGCCACACGCTGAACTGGGACAGTATCGCGTTGATCTCGCCGGAGGCCCTCGCCGAGCGGATCGAGAACATCCGCAAGACACTGACTCGCTACCACGAAATTGGCATCGCCGAGATCTTGCCATACATCTCCTATCACACCGTATCCGGCGACCAGGAGAAACGACAAGGCTTCTGGAACTTCTACGACAAATGGGACACTTACGCCCGCTGGGCCGGTCCGCGACTGTCGCGTGATCCGTTCGACTGGTTGGTGGTCGACATCAACGGCAAATTCATCGGCGGTTCGTGCGGTGGCTACTCGCCGGACTACTATGCCCCGCTGCACCGTTATCGCGCTTGCATCAACCATCCCGACTGGGCCGAGTGGCATCGCCGCCTGATCGGTTTGATCGCCGAAGTTGGCTATGACGGGTGCTTCGTGGACAACTGCCATCCGGATCCGTGTTACTGCCGGCATTGCAGGGCAGCGTTTCGAGAGTTTCTCGACCAGAACCGCGATTCGTATTGGGT